>NZ_JALOCP010000035.1:0-82120 GCF_030511745.1 Paraburkholderia sp. SECH4 | reverse complement strand
CAGAACGGCTGCAAGACAAGATTGCGGCTCTCAAGGAGCAGATGCAAATCCTCAAGCAGGTCGAAGTCAAGCTCGACGCGGCACCGGACAAGCAGGTGTCGCTCACGGACCCGGACGCGCGTTCGATGAAGACTCGGGGAACCGGAGTCGTCGGCTACAACGTCCAGGTAGCGGTCGATGCAAAGCACCATTTGATCGTCGCGCACCAGGTCACCAATGATGGAATTGATCGAGACCAACTCACGTCGATGGCCAGGCTGGCGCGTACGGAAATGGGCGTTGATAAACTTACGGCAGTTGCCGACCGCGGTTACTACAAGAGCGAAGAGATACTCGCATGCCACGAGGCCGGCATCACGGTGTTTGTTCCTAAGACAAAGACCTCGGGCGCGACCGCTGACGGCCGCTTCAGCAAAGACGATTTTATCTACGATGCCGAGAAGAACGAGTATCGATGTCCGGCAGGCGAGCGTCTCGTATGGCGCTATACAACAACCGAACGTAGCCTGAAGTTTGATCGCTACTGGAGTTCGCAGTGCCAACAGTGCTCGTTGAAAGACAAATGCACTCCGAGCACCGAACGCCGGGTAACGCGCTGGGAGCACGAAGGATTGCTCGAAGAGATGCAGGCCCGGCTTGATCTCGCCCCCGACATGATGCGTATCCGACGACAGACCGTCGAGCATCCCTTCGGCACGATCAAGGGCTGGATGGGCGCGACTCATTTCCTGACCCGTACTATCGGACCGGTGAGCACGGAGATGAGCTTGCACGTGCTTGCCTACAACATGAAGCGGGTTATCAAGCTTCTCGGTTCAGAAACGGTTATGAAAGCGATGCGGGTGTGAAACCCGTATGTGACTCACCGTCTCCGCAATACATTCGGCACTGAATTGACGTTTGTCGTGCCACAATCGATACGCCCCAATCTACCAACGAGCCAGCGCGCCCTCAAATTTCCGCCGGCTGTGCGTTTTGACACACTCTGGGCCATGAGCGGCCGCTCGGGCGCACTTCGATGCAACGCTTGGAATGTCGGCTCCAGTGCAGACTCCAGACCTTCCGTCCGCAGTCTGGCCATGGTCTGGCGTCGCATGCACCATCGTCATAAGCATTCTGGCAACGTTTTCGAAGCTACCGACGCCGCTTCGCTCAAAGTGTGTACGTCCGCAGGAACAAGCCGGTCCTTTCGGCGAGAGCCGATTGGCGTCGAGGTTTATTTCGTTTCGGGAAAGATCCGCTTTGACGGGCCTCTCAGCGCCCAACCGTTTTGAATACCCGATTCTTGTCGAGCGTGACTGGATCGAGCGTATTCTCGCCGCCTTCCGCTGGCGAGGCGGGGGCGGCGTCTTCCAGCGCGGGCCCGGTATAGCGCCCTCGTGGCCGTATGACCTTGCTCACCCGGAGTTGCTCAATACAGTGCGCGAGCAGACCCACGCTCCGGGCTGTTGCGAACAACGCGAACGATGCATCGCGCGGCAACGCCAGCTGAGCCGCCAGGGCCGCAAGCGCAACGTCGATATTTGGCTTGAGCCCGGTCAGCTCAACCACCTTGTTGATGAACGACATGAGCTCTTGAGGCGGATTCAGCACTTCGAGCAATGCGGCCGCCCTCGGATCGCCGTCTGGATACAAATGATGTCCAAACCCAGGGATCGGAATGGCCGACTGCAAGTGATGGGCAACCACGTGCTCCGCACCGAGTCTTCCGACGTCGTCGAACACGGCCCGCACGCGGCCCGACGCATCGCCGTGCAGCGGGCCCGAGAGAGTCGCGAGTCCGGTAAGCAGGCATCCCGGCAGCGACGCGCCGGTGGAGGCGGTAATCCTGGCGGCGAACGCCGAACTCGTAATCTCATGGTCGGCCACGAGGACCAAGGCACGGCGGATGAGCTCAGCGCCATCGCGGTCCTGGCCCCAGCCGAGCGCGAATCGTTCATGCATTCTCTGTGCATTCGCGTCACAGCGCGCGCCAAACGCTTGCGCGATGAGCGCCACAAGCCGGCCGGCCTCGACGTGCAGTGCGCTGTCCGTGCGTCCGAGGGTCGAGTGCCCGCAGGCCGCGAGCGCCGCCAGCGATGTAAACGCGCATTGCCTGCCTCGTTCGTCGCCCTGTAGCGGCATGTCACCCGTTTCGAAGGAAACGGGCTCGCGCGCATTCCAGAGAATGGCCGCCACGGCTTCAAGCGTCGCCGTGTCCGAAAGCCGGATGCTATCCCGCCCCCGGTAGTACGGCCGACCTTTTGAGAAGGTGGTAATGCTGCTGTAAATGCAGGGTTCCGCACCGAATATGGTCCCGGCGGCGAGCGCTTCGCGCTTGCGTCCCACCTGCTTTTTGCGGCACAGACCGGCGACGTCCTCCGCACGGTAGAGGCTCTTGCGCGGGTCGAGCGGATCCGGCATGACCGCGATGGTGCCTCGACTTACGTACGCATAGACAGTCTGCGCTTGCACTCCGAGTTGTCGAGCCGCTTCAGTCAGAGTGATCCAGTTTCGCATGGGATGGCAAGCAAGGAGTTGCAGCGGAACGGAGCAACAGGGGAGTGACGACGTGGATCGCGCCGTGCATTCGAGCACGACCGATCCAGCGCCAATATTGACGTTTTTTCAGGTAAAAGTCATCTCGACGGGTCGCCGCTCCAGGATCTCGACGAGAATGTCACCCGGCGACCGCACGAAGCAGGCCCTGACGCCGGGGCGAACCTGCTTGATCGGCTCGACGATTTCCGCGTCGCAGCGCAACAGATGCTCGAACGCGGCGTCGATATCGTCCACGACCACACCGAAATGATCAATGCCCTGCTGCCGCTCGCCATGAGGGCGCCCGGTTTGGGCGCTCGTCAGCGACGTGATGAAAAGGTTGATGCTGCCGATGCGCAAATCCACCCGCCCCGGGCGACGCACGATCTCGGCGTTCAGGCAGCGCGCAAACCACGCGGCAGTGGCTTCGGCGTCCGCCGAGCACAGTTGCAGATGGTCCCACTTGAATTCAATCATTCGATTTCACCGTATAGTCAAAAGCGTCACAGTTCGATGCGGGAAAGCTTCCCCAGCAGCACGGAGTACGAGAGCGCGCCGAGCAGGCATATCGCGCCCATCAGGTTGAGCGCCCAATAGAAGTGGCCGGTGTGGTGGGTGATGTAGCCGATCATGAGCGGCGTGGTGACGGCCGCGATGTTGGCCGCGAGGCTGGTGATGCTGCTGGTCAGTCCCACGTACTGTCGAGGCGCGATTTCGGAGACGGCGGCCCACGACATCGACCCGACGCCCTGCGCGAAGAACGCCATAGTCAGGATGGCGATCACCCCCTCGTTAGACTCGACGAAATTGACGAGCACGATAGACGCGCCGAGCAGCGTGCCGATAATGAGCGGCGCCTTGCGCGCAGTGGAAATCGACACCCCGCGCCGAATGAAAAAGTCCGAGAGGAAACCAGCAAGCAGAATGCCGACTGTCGCGCCGATAAATGGGAGTGCCTGGAAGATCCCGACCTTGATCATCGACATGTGGCGCGCTTCGATCAGATAGGTCATGAACCACGTGGTGAAGAAGACCAGCAAGGTGTTGTTGCAAAACTTGCCGATGCAGATCGCGAGAATCTGCCGGTAGCCGAGCAGCTTAAGTGCCATGCGCCAATCGAACTTCTCGCGGGGCTTGCGCGCCGCAGTGGCGCCTTCATTGATGTACTGCAGTTCGGCCGCATTCACACCCGTGTGCTGATGCGGATCGCGGTAAACCCCGTACCAGAGAAGACTGAACAGAATACCGACGCCGCCCGTTACGAAAAAGACAGCACGCCAACCGTACGCGGCGGAGATCCACAGCAACAAGCCGGTGAACAAGGGGGTCCCGATGTATTGCCCCATGACATATACGCTGGTCGCGAAGCCACGTTCCCGGGCCGGAAACCACAACGTTACGGAGCGCGCATTCGAAGGGAACGCCGGCGCCTCCATTGCGCCGATTGCGAGCCGCGATCCGAGCAACATCTGATAGCCGTTCGCGAAACCCTGCGTCAACGTGGCGAATGACCAGCCGAGGAGGGACAACCCATAGGCGAGGCGCGAGCCGAGAATATCGGTCAGCATGCCGCCGGGCACGAGAGCAATGGAATAGGCAAGGCCGAAACCGGCAAACAGTTCGCCCATCTCCATCTTGTCGAGCGCGAGGCCTTTCGAGAGGCCTGGCGCAACGATGCCCAGCGCCGACCGGTCGACGTAATTGAGGATGGTTGCCGCGAGCAGCATCGAGAGCACGACGTACCGCACCCTGGAGCGTTTCGCAGTATCCGCGTAAACCAGGTTTCGGCCCGGCAATGTTTGTTCCTCTACGGCTTTCATCGGTGTCTCCAGAACATTCGCCAGTTGTTTTTTTATTGTTGGCGCGAGGGTGATTTATCCGCGGCCGACGAACGGCATCGTGGTCGCCATGATCGTCATGTTGAGAACATTGGCCTCGAGCGGAAGACTGGCCATGTGTGCGACCGCATTCGCCACGTGCGTCACATCCATTCTTGCTTCGGGTGCCATGCTGCCATCCGCTTGCAGTACGCCGCGGTTCATGCGTTCCGTGAGCGATGTCGCCGCGTTGCCGATATCGATCTGGCTGCAGGCGATATTGAACGCGCGTCCGTCCAGCGCGATCGATTTGGTGATGCCGGTGACCGCATGTTTCGTTGCCGTATAGGCGATGGTATGCGGCCTCGGCGAGTGGGCTGAGATCGATCCATTGTTGATGATTCGTCCGCCTTGAGGGGACTGTTCTTTCATCAGGCGATAAGCTGCCCGAGCGCACAGGAAGACGCCGGTCAGATTGGTGGCCACGACGTCGTTCCAGAAATCGACCTCGTAATCCTCAAGGGGGACGGCCCCCGCGTTGCGGCCTGCGTTGTTGAAGAGCACGTCGAGCCGGCCGAATGCCTCGGCGATCTGCGAAAACGCCTGCTGGACCGACGCGGCGTCGGCAACGTTGGCCTGGAAAACATGTGATTCTCCGCCGGCAATGCCGATGGCCTCTTTCGTTTCCAGCAGCGGCTCGGCTCTGCGCCCGATCAGCGCGACGGCGAATCCCGCGTTGGCGAGCGCGAGGGCGGCGCTGCGGCCGATGCCGGAGCCGGCGCCCGTAACGGCTGCGAACTTCTTTGATGCAGACATTTGACTTCCTCTCAACGATTCAATTGAACACGGGAAAGAGAGTTGCATCCGCGCTATGCGGTGAGCAATCTTGATTCATTGAATCAACATCCGAGGGCCTTGCGGACCGGGATCGCATCAGGGTTTTCCTGATGCGCGTGTTGCCGCGAGCAAGATGGAAGAGGGGCAAGACGGAAACGAATCGCAACGCGCAGGCGCCGCGAACAATAAGGGGCTAATCATTACCGAGGAGTTGATTCGTCCAATCAACATTGACGGTCCGGTCTGCGATTTCGTAGTCTCTCGACGTCTGCCTACCAAAGGAAAAACCATGTCGGAAGATAAACGCACCAGCCTGTTGATTGCGCGAAGGGTTCCCACAGCCGTGGCGAAACGCGCCGCAGCCGAATTCCATGCCTTCGTGACCGAGGCCGATATGGACTCGTGGTCTGTCGTCGACTTCTGCAAGAAGCACGATGTGCCGGCCGTACTCATCGGGAAAAAATCCGGCCTGCAGGCGGAACACATTGCCGCGCTGCCCTCGACGGTCAAGATCATTGCGAACGCGAGCGCGGGCTTCGATCACATGGATGTAGCGGCGGCCCGTGAAAGGGGAATCGTCGTCACGAACGCACCCGATGCGTTGACCGAGTGCACGGCCGATTTCTCCATGCTGCTCTTGCTGGCTGCGTGCCGTCGCGCCTCAGAATACGAACGGATCATGCGCAACGGATGGGGCAAATCGTTCGGCATGACCGAGATGCTGGGTACGCGAGTGAACGACAAGACGCTCGGCATCGTTGGATTCGGGCGTATTGGACGGGCAGTCGCCAAGCGTGCGCAGGCATTCGGCATGCGCGTGATTTACACGGACATGCACCGTGCGGGTCCGTCGGTGGAGAATGGCGCGACCTTCTATGCCACTCTCGACGAAATGCTGCCGCACTGCCAGGTGCTCACGCTGCACGTGCCGGGCGGAGCCGTTCCACTCATGACGAAAAGAGAGTTTGGACTCCTTCCCGCAGGCGCGATTTTTGTCAACGCGGCGCGTGGCGGCCTGGTGGACGAAGATGCGCTTTATGACGCCCTGACTTCGGGTCATCTATTCAGCGCGGGTCTGGATGTGTACCGGAACGAGCCCAATGTCGACAAGCGCTTCGCTGAACTCGACAACGTGTTCCTGACGCCCCATATGGCCAGCGCAACGATTGAGACCCGCGACCAGATGGGCTTTACGGCGCTGGATAATGTCGCCGCCGTGCTGGAAGGGCGGCCCGCCTCGAATCCTGTCTAAGGCTCGGCCTCATCGGGGCAGTAACGTTGCGACGCCGGTCGAAAAACGGCGTGGTACGCATCGACGCATGATTGGCCACCGCTGCAGCGTTCTTGAGCGTGCCGCCGTTTTCCCGCTTTCATGAGGTTGATCGGCATCAACCCGGTATTAATGCTCGGCCTATGTCAGGCGGCCAGCCGGGGTAATGGCCGAAATCGATTTGAACGCCGTCTAACCTGCCACGTCTGTCTGCGCCTTGGGCAGAGATGGCCATCTGGTCAAGGACGGCGCGCGACAGACGATCGCAAGTTAATTCCGAGCGGTGGCGAAGAACTGACCGCCCGTCTCCCGATAAAATCGACTAACGGCCGTTGTACACCGCAAGCAGCCGTTGGTTTCGCACCGCGCCGAAGGGCGGGAGTGGGTCGGTACCGGAAGTTCGTCGTAGCGCGCCCCTCGTGGCCAGAAGCGGCCGTTGCACGCCGTCTTCTGGAACGCCAACAATTCGGCGGGCGCGTTATACCTCGCCGTTCAGCCCTGGAGCCCAGACGAGCGAGCCAGCACGGGGGCTGTCTACCATCGGCGATCAGGCGAGCCTGATGATCAGTGCTTCGCCGGCGGCGAGATGATTTGCGCCTTCCGTGATCGACTCGCCGTCGCGGCCGGGGAAAGTCGATAACAGCACCGTGCCTGATGGCAACGGGGTGGTGGCGTCGGCGGCGCCCGTGTTTAGCGCCATGAAAAGCCGCTGATCGCCAGAACGCCGCTCGTAAGTGAGCACGTCGCCGTGCGCGGTGAGGTTTTCAATCGCGCCTTCCAGGAGTGCCGCGTTGCTCCGCCGAATTGACAACAGCCGGCGATACAGCGACAACATGCTCGACGCCTCGCCGTCCTGGCCGCTAACGCTGGTTGCCGCGCTTACCGGCAACCACGGCTGGCCGCTTGTAAAACCGGCATGGGGCAGGGATGAGTCCCATTGCATCGGCGTACGCTCAGGATCTCGGCCCTGACCGATACCCGGTTGCCGAAGCTCGGCCGGGTCCTGAACCTGGTCGGGCGGAATCTCGCCGTCGATCATGCCAATTTCATCGCCGTAGTAGAGCGTTGGTGTCCCGCGCAGTGTCAACAGCAGCACAGCGGCCACGCGCGCTTGCGCCGCCCCCAGCCGCGACGCCACGCGCGGGTTGTCGTGATTGGATAGCACCGAGTTTGGCCAGGCGTGCTCCGGCAATGCGCGATCGTAATCCGACACCATCCTTCCAATATCGGCCGCATTCCACGCTGGGTTCAGGAGCTGGAAATTGAAAGGCATGTTGGCACCATCGCCGTTCGTGCCGTAGTACGTCATCAGTTGCGGCACGGGCAGATAGATTTCACCGATCAACACACGCTCGCCGTATTCATCCAGCGTGGCACGCATCGACCGCACGATTTCATGCACCTCCGGCTGATCCTCAGTGTAAGTCTGCAATAGCCGGTGATGATCCGGCTCGCCCGGCCGGAACGCGGGGTTGGGCGGGTTATCACGGAACTGGGCGTCCTTGATCAGCAGCCACAGCACGTCCACGCGGAAACCGTCCACGCCGCGATCCAGCCAGAAGCGCAGGACATCGTCCATCGCGCGACGCACCTCGGCATTGCGCCAGTTCAAGTCGGGCTGTTCGCGCAAGAACGTGTGATAGTAATACTGGCCAGTGTGCGCATCCCATTGCCACGCGGACCCTCCCATCCGGCTCAGCCAGTTGTTCGGCGGCCCACCACCGGGCACGGGATCGCGCCACAAATACCAGTCGCGCTTCGGGTCGTCGCGCGAGGACCGGCTTGCTTCGAACCACACATGCCGGTCCGACGAATGATTCGGCACGAAGTCGAGCAGCACTTTCAACCCGCGTCCGTGGGCGCGGTCCACAAGTTGCTTGAAGTCGTCGAGCGTGCCGAACATTGGGTCGATATTGCAATAGTCGGCGACGTCGTAACCGAAATCCGCCATGGGTGACGGGTAGACTGGGGAGATCCAGACTGCATCGATGCCAAGCAGCGCGAGATACGCCAGACGCGCACTTATGCCCGCCAGGTCACCGATGCCGTCGCCATTGGTGTCCTGAAACGAGCGCGGATAGACCTGATAGATCACGCCGCGTTGCCACCACACCAGTTCAGGCATTGCTGTTCCTCTCACTGATCGATTGTTTTGGAGCCACGCGCGGACCGTATGCTAAATGACCTCTGGTACAAGAATGCAATCGTCTATTGTCTCTCCGTCGGCACTTTCATGGACGCGAATGGCGATGGCGTCGGCGATTTCCAAGGCCTGATCCGCCGGCTCGACTACCTTCAGGGGCTCGGCGCCACGACCATCTGGCTGATGCCTTTCCAGCCGTCGCCTGGCCGCGACAACGGCTACGACATCTCCGATTACTACAACGTCGACCCGAAATACGGCACCCTGGGGGACTTCGCCGAGTTCTCGCATGCGTGCCGCGAGCGCGGCTTGCGCGTGATGATCGACCTCGTGGTCAATCACACGTCCGATCAGCACGCGTGGTTCAAGGAAGCACGCAGCGATCCTGACTCGAAGTATCGCGACTGGTATGTATGGGCCGACAAGCAACCGCCGAACGCTAAAGACGGGGTGGTATTTCCCGGCGTTCAGAAATCGACCTGGACCTACGATAAGCAGGCCAAACGCTGGTTTTTCCATCGCTTCTATGACTTCCAGCCGGACCTGAACACCGCGAACCCACATGTGCAGGCCGAGTTGCTCCAGGTGATGGGCTTCTGGATCCAGCTCGGCGTGTCGGGATTCCGGATGGACGCCGTGCCGTTCGTGATTGCCACGAAGGGCCCGAAAGTACGCAAGCCCGTCGAGCAATACGACATGTTGCGGACCTTCCGCGAGTTTCTGCAATGGCGCAAGGGCGACGCGATCATCCTCGCCGAAGCGAATGTATTGCCCGATACCGACCTCGATTATTTCGGCGACGACGGCGAGCGCCTGCAGATGATGTTCAATTTCCAGGTCAACCAGAACACGTTTTACACCCTCGCGACCGGCGATACGGGTCCTTTGAAGAAAGCGCTGACAGCGACGAAACCACGTCCCGCGACCGCTCAATGGGGTGTATTCCTGCGCAATCACGACGAACTGGATCTGGGCCGTCTGACGCCCGACCAGCGCGCCGCCGTGTTCGCCGCGTTCGGCCCGGACCCCGACATGCAGCTATACGAGCGCGGCATTCGCCGCAGGCTTGCGCCGATGCTCTCTGGCGACAGGCGCCGTCTCGAGCTCGCTTACAGCCTGATGCTGACCTCGCCAGGTACGCCGGTATTTCGCTACGGCGATGAAATCGGCATGGGCGACGACCTGCGCCTGCCGGAGCGCGAATGTACGCGCACCCCCATGCAATGGTCGACCGAACCCCATGGCGGCTTCACGAAGCACCCGAAGCCGTCGTGCCGGGTCATATCGGGCGGCGCTTACGGTTTCGAGCGAGTGAACGTCGCCAGCCAGCGGCGGGACCCGAATTCGTTCCTGAACTGGACCGAGCGCGTGATCCGCATGCGCCGGGAAGTGCCGGAAATAAGCTGGGGCGATTTCGCGGTCCTGCGTACATCGCGCAACGAGGTCCTCGCGCTGCGCTACGACTGGCGAAACAACTCGGTGATCTGCGTGCATAACTTCGGACCCGAGGCCTGCACGGTGAAGTTCCGCTCGGGCTGCAGCGGGCAGGGCGAAAACCGCCTCATCAACCTCCTCTCCGACGACCACAGTGTGGAAGCCGATGGCGGGCGGCATACCGTAGTGCTCGAGCCGTACGGGTATCGATGGTATCGGGTGGGCGGCCTCGATTACCTGCTGAAGCGAAGCGAGGTTTAGGTGTGTGACCGTCCGCCAGTCGAGCGAATGGCTAGCGGAGGTCGAGGTCTGCTTGTTGCCGGCGGGCGGGGACCGGGCCAGTTTCTGCCATTCGTGCGTCACATAGAGCGGTCCTTCGAACGGCTGGTTAACTCCGAAAGCCGCCCGATGCTGAACGCGAGAATTTCGACCATATCCCTGAATAACATTGCGTCACCGGCAAGTGACCCGCGAAGGAGGCTGTTGCGTCAGCGCGTAACAGCGGGAACACCGAGCGACGTACATCAGAATGGTCGAAGTGGTTTCGCTCCCATGCAAGGCAGCGGAATCTGCTGCCGGAACAGTTGCATCGTTGGCCGCCGTGCCAACCACACCGTCGATCAGGCCCGAATCGGCATCGACGCCAATGTGGGCTTCATCCCAAAGTGCCATTCGTTTCCCTTCTTCGTTTGATGCATCTAGGGTCACGACTCTTCTCGGCGTCCTTGGTCGACGGTGGCGCTTCGATGATCGTCGCGTCAACCACCGGGCCTTCTTTCATCGACAGTCCGCACTACGTCAAGCCGTTCGTGGAGACCAACAAGAATGACCGCAATACGTTCCGCGAACGATCGGGTGACAGTGGCAAATCAGGAGCGGGCGATAAATCAGGCATGCTGATGGTGTTTCAGTTGTCGCAGGTGCAGATGGTTTCCGTAAGCCGGATTTTCATTCTCGCGCCGTGATGCGATGAGACTCCGATCGTCGGCGTAGCGCGATGGCTCGCGAGCGAACGGTCGAACGCTTAGGATCCCGATGCCAGGGATTCCGACGATCTTCGGCACGACGACGGATAGTGTTTCATTGTCGGGCAGGCTCTTGTTCAAAACGCGTGCGCATCCATCGTTCTAAGGCTGACCGCGGCGTTGTCTGACTGGCCGCAGTCCGAGGCGGAGCCGAACCGGGTCGCACACGCGGCCCGGCCCGACGCCTCGTCGCGGCGGTGCCCGACATCAACGGGGGCTTGCCAAACGAGCAACTCACTATGCGAGACTTGACATGACTGATAAACCCATGACCATGAGCGAACTCGAGCAGCAATTAAAGCCTCGCGCCGCGGCGCGCCGGGCGGCGGCGCCGATCTCATTCGAGCCGCCGGTGATCCCCGCCATAGCGGGAGAGCGGGCTTTTCCCGCACCAGTGAAGGGCACGTTGCTCAACCGCGCGGAAGTGCGCGCTCAGGCGTCCGGCGATGCGGTGCTCGCGCCTCATGTGCCGGAGCACATTGCTTTCAATCCGCACCGTCCGGCGCTCGACGAGCGATTCCGGCGTCACGGATTCTTCGATCTCCATCTTGACCTGCCCCCGGGAAAATACCGCACGACCACCATATTTCCCCCGGATCAGAGAATTGTCTTTTCCGACACGGCGTACCCGTGGAGCACGGTCGGCAAGGTGGACCTCGGCGGCGGCTTCGGCAGCGGATGTCTGGTCGGCCCGCGCCATTTGCTGTGCGCCTCGCACATGATGACCTGGAACGCTGACGGCACAGTCAATCAGGTGACGTTCACGCCGTCATCGTTCGACGGCAACGCGCCGTTCGGCAATTCCGCCATCGTGCACTGGTACGCGTATCGCAAGGTGGTCGGCCCGAACGTTGGCATCGACGACATCGAGGAGGACTACGTCGTCCTCGTGCTGAGCAATCGCCTCGGAGACGTCTGTGGCTGGATGGGCACGCGAGGATATTCGCCCGCTTGGAACGGCCAGACGGTCTGGAGTCATATCGGCTATCCGGCGGACATCAGCGGCGGCAGGCGACCTACATTCCAGAACGGCATCGCTATCGACAAAACGGACGGAAGCACGACGGACGAGGCCGAGGAGCAACGCGCCGACGTTTTCCCGGGGCAGTCCGGCGGGCCGTTCTTCGGCTGGTGGACCGGTGACAAGGGCCCGAGCGTGACAGGCGTGCAGAGCGCGCAGAACCCGAGCACCAACCTTGCCGGTGGCGGAGTCGACATCGTCAATTTGGTGAAGGAGGCGCTTACCGCGTTCCCCTGACACGCGGTCGGTCTGATTCACGCGCGATGAGAGCGGGCCGGGAATAACACACGTCGCCGGCAAATGAAGGGGGCTCCGTTCATGGCGTGGCCGGTTGAGCCGCGTCCGTTGCGCCAATTTACATAGGATGCGTGCGCCCGCAGCGCCGCCCGGGACTCGTCGCAGGACGCTCGCGTCGTTCAACGTAGCCGAGACAACTTCTCAACTGGCGCGACACTTCCTCTCGGCGGAAGCCGTCGCTGGCCGGGTTACCGCATCAACCATGTCCGTGTCTAGAGATCTCATAGGTTTTCGGGACGTACAGTCTTCCAAGACCAAGCTCTTAAAGACTGGGCAGACTCGTGGCGGGAAACAAGCAACGTAAGGCAAAACGCGGCCACATCCAGACGTTCGGCGAGCGGGGAAACTTGCAGTTGGAATGGCTGCATTACTCCGGAACCTGACGGACGAGGTACGCGCACAATTCGGCCTTAGCAGCCGCTGGCGCGACCATTCGCCGACGGCCTTGACGGGCTTTGCTGACTTCAGTCCAGCAACTAGATGAATCGCAGGTTTGCGATGCCAGATTTTCCCTCATTTCGTGAGTCTGAACTGCCCTAGGTCCAACGGTTTGGAGCACGTGGCGTGAGCCGAGGCATGATTCAGCCGATCTCTGTCAGCCGTCGGCAACTCAGGTGACGGGGTGAAGCTTCACTGGCATTCTATTCGGCACCATCGTAAAGGCAGAAATCTCTTCAATTTCCTCCGGGTCGATTGCCAGTTCGACTCTGAAATGCTTCATCAACATTGATATCACGAGTCTCATCTCGACGCCTGCCAGATAGCGGCCCGGACAAACTCGTGGGCCCGCGCCGAATGTCAGGTAAGCCTTCTGTTCATGCGCACCGTCAGACGGATCCCGGGGATGCTTCCAGCGGTCAGGGTTGAATACCTCCGGATG
The DNA here is from genome assembly GCF_030511745.1 of Paraburkholderia sp. SECH4. NCBI lineage: Bacteria > Pseudomonadati > Pseudomonadota > Betaproteobacteria > Burkholderiales > Burkholderiaceae > Paraburkholderia > Paraburkholderia sp. SECH4. The sequence goes on along the minus strand of NZ_JALOCP010000035.1, from coordinate 68,876 downwards.
CACGAAATTCTGCGGGTCCAGCATGCTCGGGCGCGTTAGGAAGAACATGCGCGTTCCCGCAGGTATGGCAACACCATCTAAGCACACATCGGATAGCGGCTCGAACGTCTGTATCGCTGCAACGGGCCGCAGTCGTAGGGCCTCGCTGCACACCGCCTCACAAAGATCGAGGTGCTTTAGTGCATCGTAGTCCGGACAGACCGGGGATCCACCGAGTGCTGCAGATGATTGTTCAAAGAGCCGATGCTGCAAAGGTAAATCCGCAGCAATGTACATTAGCGCCCAGGCAATTGCATTTGCCGTCGTATCTTCGCCCGCGACCAGCAGCGTCAGGACGTTGGCCGAGACCAGTTCGTCGGTTACCGTTGAATCGGGCTCATTGCGCGCCGCAAGCATGGCTTCGAGCAGATTGTGCGGCGGCGAATCACGAGACTGTCGCATACGGTCCTGTGCTCGTTCAATCATTTTTTTAATGTAACCATGCACTTCCACCATTGCACGCGCGAGCCGCCGGTCTTCCGGTAGCGAGACATAGCGCCAGTATGGAAATAGCGCTGTGACACGTCTCATGAGCGCCGGCAGTATCAGCGCCAGCTGTTCCTGTATCACACCGCGCTCCTGCTCAAGCGTATGCGGATCCTCGCCGAAGGCGAGCGTACTTGTCACGTCCACGGTATAGCGCTTAAGTTCGTCCGCCATTTCTACCGTTCTATTATCCTTTGCGGCGCTCTGGAGGCGAACGAGGAAACGCTGGGTAATCGACGATAGCGCCGGATAGAAGGACTTGATATTGGAAAAGGACAGCGCACGCATGATCAGCCGGCGCTGCGGTTCCCAGGCAGGGCCTTCGGCAGAGAAGAGCCCGTTTCCGCCAAGTTCTGTCATTGCGGATTCTATCGGCGAAAAACGCCGGTACAGGTTCGGACGCTCGCGCATGACAGTCTGAAACAGCTCCGCCTCCGTCCAGACTGTTATCGGAATCGTGCCGAGTTGGACCCTGAACGGTGAACCGTACTGCCCGGCCCATCGCTCCAGGGTCACGTGGAGTTTTGCGGGCGCCATCTGAAACAGGTTTCCCAGCAGGGGCAAGCCGGGTGGGCCAGGCAGATCTGCGACAGTTCGCGAAACCTCATTCGTGTTGAGATGAAGGTCTGCCATGCTTTCCTCCGCTTTGCCCGCCACGCCCCCATCAGGCCAGCGGCCGGATGTTCTGATTCATGTGGAAGAAGTTTGTCGGATCGTACCTGGCCTTGATCTGCTGAAGCCGTCGGTAATTGGGACCGTATGCTGCAATCGGCTCGCCCGTGTCATCGTCGTCCAGATAGTTGACATAGCGACCCGCGGCAAAGAAAGGCTGCATCTCTTCGTACGTTTCGCGAGCCCACGCGACGCATGCGTGGGACTCCTCCGCTTGCAACCATTGAGCGAGCACCAGGAAGTTATAGCCCTCGCGGCGGTGCGGGAACGCGGTGTCGCTAACATCTACGCGGGTTACCGCGCCGTGGAAATGTTCGAGAAGCAGTTGACCCTTCGTCGTCGGGCATCGCGCGAAGCATCTGATCATGGCCTCAATCGCGGCGTCACTCAGCTCTGTGAGGAAGCTGGACTTCCAATAGTTAAGAGCGCCTTTCGGGAAATTGGCGTCGAGCATCCTGTTGAGCTGGCAGTAAGGCATCGGCCCAACGGCATCCACGATAGGATGCGCGAACTGTTTCAGCGGCCGCATGGCTCCTTCGGCGTCTTCCAACGACCCACAATGGCTAGCGACCAAGGCAGCCACTTCCTTGCCGGACCCGTCCGGCGCATGCGTCAGTGTTGCGTACAACGTCTGCTCATCAGGTAGCGATGGCGCAATGTCGCGGAAAAATTCCAGCAGGGCGCGCGCGCGTTCGATCGGGTGGACGATCGGGCCGCCCATAATGGTCGGCCCAACTGGGTGAAGTTCATACTCGAAGCTCGTGGCGACGCCGAAGTTTCCGCCGCCGCCTCGAAGAGCCCAGAACAGCTCAGGCTCCCGGTCCTTGCTCGCCCGCAACACCTTGCCGTCGGCTGTGACGAGATCCACAGCTCGCAGATTATCGAGTGCCAGGCCGTATTTGCCCATCAGCCAGCCCACCCCACCCCCGAGAGTAAGCCCGGCAATGCCCGTGCTTGAGACGACGCCACCGGTGACGGCCAGGCCATGCAACTGCGTCTCGCGATTGAGCTCGCCCCAGGTAACGCCGCCTTGCGCCCAGACTGTTCTGCTTTCTGGATCGACGTGGATGCCTTTCATCGACGAGAGATCGACCACCACCCCATCATCAATCGTCGCCCGTCCCGCCACGTTGTGCCCGCCGCCGCGAACTGCAACCTCAAGGCCGAGCCTGCGGGTGACATCGAGGGCTCCGACAACGTCGGCCACGCCTTGACATCTGGCGATCAAGGCGGGGCGCTTGTCGACCAGGCCGTTGTGAACCTTTCTCGCATCTTCGTAACCGGCGTCCATGGGTTTCAGAATCTGCCCCCGGAAGGTGGCAGCAAGCTCGGCCTCTGCGTCGGCCAGGGATCGGATCGGTAGCATGGGTTTTCTCCTCGAAGCCGCCCCAAGTCATATGCGGTCGCGTTGAAGTTGTGTAGCTTGTTTGTTATAGGGCGCCACCGACAGCACATGCAGACTAATGCGAGCCGCAATCCGCCACTCGTTTCTCCGCTCTCAGGAACAGACGTCAGACGTAGTTCTCCTTGGAGCACGTGGTCCGCATCGTGCAGATCGACCACGGTACCGATCGATGGTTGCGGCTCAAAATCGAAGAGTAATGTTCCGTCTCAGTAGCCAGCACTTAGCTCGTCACTCGTCGGCTCACGCTGCCATTGGAAGCGGCATGCAGGGATAAAAAGGTTCAGAAACCACGCTCACACTAATGTTCACAATCGCGCCGATTGTTGCCGCGGGGAGACCCCTCCCTTTGCAGACGCGGCAGGGCTGGCCCGCAAGGACTTGGGTTTCGCGACGGGCGTACTCGCATGTCCGGTACTCAGCCAATCCGCGAGCGGCTGTTGAATGCTAGAAGCCGCCGTTATGGTCGCGTTGAGTCGCTCGGCCGAAGTGGGTCGAACTGAGCCGGACGTCATGCGGCTCAGTTCGGCCACGACCCGCCGTTCGGAACGCATGCTTGAATGGCTGCTCTATGATCAACACTGGACATATGCATGATAACGCCGCACTCCGAGTGCACGGACCGCGCAAATTTTCCTCGCCGGCGAAGTTTCCGCTTGTCAGCAGACTCAAGGCGCCGGCGCTCTGCGCGCGAATCTCGGAGGGGCAACGTAAGGGACTGAAAAAGCCGTGTATGGCTGGCCACCTTCAATGGTGATGGCGGCGCCACTAAATCAAGGCGCGGGCACTTCAGCTTCCCGCAGATCACGATATGCGGGGTAGGGATCGTTCAGGAAAGCGGCGTTGACAATGGGCGGCAGGCAGCCGGCAGATCTGTCCGGGTGGCAACTACCGCGGCTCTCATGCGGCCTGTCCCGAGGTGCGCATCCCCAACCTGGCGAACAGGGCCTGGTCCCGTTGTGACTGCGGATTGGCCGTGGTCAACAGCTTGTCCCCATAGAAGACGGAGTTTGCGCCCGCGAGGAAGCACAGCGCCTGCATGGATTCGTGCATTGCCTCCCTGCCGGCGGACAGCCGCACCATGGTCTGCGGCATGGTGATACGGGCGACGGCGATGGTCCGCACGAACTCGAACGGGTCGATGGGCGCGGTGCCGGCCAGCGGGGTGCCGTCCACCTGCACCAGGTTGTTGATCGGCACCGATTCGGGATAGGGGTCGAGATTGGCGAGTTGCGCAATCAGCCCGGCGCGTTGCTCGCGCGATTCGCCCAGCCCAACGATGCCGCCGCAACACACATGAATGCCGGCGTCGCGCACGTGCGTCAGGGTGTCGAGGCGATCCTGGTAGGTGCGCGTGCTGATGATGCGCTCATAGAACTCCGGCGCGGTATCGAGGTTGTGGTTGTAGTAGTCCAGCCCTGCCTCTTTCAGCCCATTCGCCTGGTCCGCGTTGAGCATGCCGAGCGTCACGCAGGTCTCCATGCCCAACGCCTTCACCTCACGGATCATGGCGGAAACGCGTTCCATGTCACGCTCCTTGGGACTGCGCCAGGCCGCCCCCATGCAGAAGCGCGTTGCACCCTGGGCCTTGGCCGCGTTGGCGGCGGCAACGACCTCTTCAAGCGGCATCAGCTTGCTGGCCTCTACGCCCGTTTCGAAATGAGCCGATTGAGGGCAATAGCCGCAGTCTTCCGCACATCCCCCGGTCTTGATCGAAAGTAGCGTCGACAACTGCACCTCATTGGAGTTGAAATGCTGCCGATGCACCTCCTGGGCACGAAACATCAGGTCCATGAAGGGCAGGCCGTAGAGCGCCAGGATGGCCTCCACGCTCCACCGCGCAACGGTACCTGACTCGCGCGCTTGCGCGGCGGCAGTGGCGGCGGTTACTGCGGCGGCCCCGGCGCGCAGCGAGGCAAGGGAGACGATGGCAATGGGTTTCATGATTATTCCGTTCTACGTAGCTTTCTCAGACGCCCGGCGCCTGACCGGCGATGGTGACGCGCTGCCCGTAGCGGTTGAGCGGGTAGTAGTCCCAGACCGCGTGGTGTTGTGTGCATCGGTTGTCCCAGAACACCATCGAGTTCAGCGTCCAGGGGATCCGGCAGACGAGCGGTGGCGTCAGTTCGATCATTCGATAGAGCATCTCAAGCACGCACCTGCTCTCGTAGCTGGTGAGCTGGACGATGCGGGACGTGAAGCCCCGGTTGACGAACAGCAGCTTGCGGCCGGTCTCGGGATGGCGCACCACGATCGGATGCTCGGCGGTCGGAAAGCCTCCCTCCGGCGCCTTGTGTTTGTAGTTGCCGACGTACGGAATCGCGCCGTCGTGAATGGCGGTCATGCCCTCGAGCAAACTCTTGAGTCGATCCGACAGCATGTCGTAGGCGAGGTACATGTTGGCGAACATGGTGTCGCCGCCGATGCCTCCCTCTGGCATCTGCGTGACGTAGAGCATTGAGCCCATTGGGGGTTCGGCATCGCACGACACATCCGTGTGCCAGCCTTCGCCGGCCACACTCCTGGAGTGCTTGCCAGCCTTGACCTCGAAGATCTCCGGGTCCTTGCCCGGCTTTACGGCGTTGAGCGGATGCACGTGCAACGCGCCGAAGCGCCGGCCGAGGCGCTTGTGCTGCTCGGGCGTCATCTGCTGGTCGCGGAAGATGACGACCAGATTCTCCAGCCACGCATGACGGATCTCGTCGAACTGTTGATCCGAGAGTTCGGTGGACAGATCCACGCCGCCGATTTCCGCGCCGATCGTGTGCGTCAGCGGCTTGACGCTGATGGTTTCGTAGTGCCGGCGAGGACGGCTGTTCCACGCCTCGATGGCGCTTAATCCATAGTCGTTCATTGTTTGCTTCCTTCCTTTCGTGATGCCAGGTATGTGTCTCGTAGGGTGTTCTTCGTGACCTTGCCCGCGCCGTTGCGCGGCAGCGCGTCGACGAACTCCACCAGGCGCGGTTTCTTATAACCGGCGATGCGCTCTGCGCAGTGGCGCTGCAGTTCTTCGGCCGTGGTCGTCGTGCCGGTGCGCGTGACCACGAAGGCCGCGACCGTCTCACCCCACTCGGAGTCGGGCAGCCCCAGCACGGCGGCTTCCGACACTGCGCAATGGCTGACGAGCGCATCTTCGACTTCGCGCGCGTAGACGTTGAAACCGCCCGAGATGATCATGTCCTTGTTGCGGCCGACGATGTACAGAAAGCCGGCCTTGTCGAAGTAGCCGAGATCACCCGTGTAGTACCAGCCGTCACGTACCGTTTCGGCAAGCAGTTCGGGCCGGCGCCAGAATTGCACCTCGCCGATGCCGCGATGCTCGATCGTGATTTCGCCGATCTCGTCCGGCGGCAGCGCGGCGCCGCTGGTGTCGCGGATCACGATGTGTACGTTGGCCGTCGGCCGTCCGCACGACAGCAAGCGGTGCTCCTGCGTCACATCACCGACCAGATGATCGTCTGGGTACAGCACAGTCAGCGGTTGCGCCGCTTCCGTCATGCCGTACTGCTGGCGCAGGATCGGCCCGAATGCGGCGATCGCACGCTTGATGAGCGCGGGCGGCGTCGGTGCAGTGCCATAGTGGATGCGCCGCAACGATGACAGATCCGCCTTGGCGCCGCCTTCCACTGCGTCGACCAGGCGGTTCAGCATCGTGGGCACGAGCATGATCTGGGTGATGCGGTACCGCTCGATCAATGCGAGCACCGCCCCCACGTCGAACCCGTCTTCTATCACGTTGCGCGCCCCGCACATGTAGCAGGGCAGCAAGTGGACTCCGGCTGCGTGCGTCAATGGGCCGACGTGCAACATCGCGTCGTCCGGACCAAGCCGATACTCCATCGCGTCGAAGTGATTGGTGAGGCGGGCCTGCCAGCGCGCGAGCGAGTAGGCCACCCCTTTGGGCTTGCCGGTCGTGCCCGAGGTATAGGCGAGGCGTAGCAGATGTTCGGAGCCGACCTCGATTGCGGGTGCTGTCTCGCTCGCGGTGCGGACAAGTGTCTCGTACTCGATCGTTCCCGGTGCCGACCATCCGAGCGCGACGACGTGCCTGAGCGCCGGCGCCGGGGCTGACGGCAGGCGGGCGGCCAGCCGCGCGCCGACGTCGCGGAACTCCGGGCCTACGATCACGATGGCAGCTTCGCAGTCGTTGAGGATATCCACCTGCTCATGCAGTGTGTGGCGGGCATTCAGTGGCACGTAGGTCAGCGCGGCCTTCTCCGCTCCGAAGAAGCTGTCTACGGTCTCTTCTGAATTGGCAAGCAGCGCCGCGATGCGCTCGCCGGGCTTCAGCCCGAGCGAGATCAGGGCGTTGGCCAGCCGATTGCTGCGTCGTTCGACCTCATCGAACGTGATGTTGCGGCCCTGAAAGACGAGGGCGGTTCGGCTCGCGTGCTGAGCCGATGCCCAGGAAATCATGCGGCCCGCAATCTGAGTGCTCATATAAAATTGTCCGATTGTCTACAATAGTAGGTGGCAAAGCACCGAAAATCGGTGCGGTACGTCAGCCTTGCTGAAGGTGCTTCACGGCTGCGACGCGCGACGCCTCGACGAGGCCTTCGAGAGCCGCTGCGGCGAGGTCGGCGTTGCCGGCCTCAAGGGCGATCACGAAGCTGCGCCAGCTGGCGGCCGACTGTGTGCGGCGTTGCGGTTCGCGCAATCCGAGCCGGGTATATCGCGCTGTCTGGTTGACGAGCGACTCCAGCATCTCCACCAGCCGATGGTTGTCGCAGGCGGCGAGTAGCAGCCGGCTGAGCAGCATGCTGATTTTCGCGTGCTCTTCCGTCGCGCTCTCCTGACCGCCGAGCGCTTCCAGAGCACGAACTTGCTGATCCACCGCCTTGATCAGTGCCGGCGGCGCAGGGCAGATCTTGCGGGCAAGCAGGCCGATGAGGGAGCGCCGAACCTCGAAGAGGTCGTTGACTTCCTTTGCGCTGAGTTGCGTGATGTGCGCGCCGCGCTGTGGCAAGATGCGCACGACGCCACTCTTTTCGAGGATCCGCAGCGCTTCCCGGATCGGGCCGCGGCTGACCTGGAACTGCGACGCCAGCTCCTGCTCGCGCACGCGATCGCCTGGCTGGTAGTCGCCTCGTAACACCGCGTCGGTGATGCTCTCTGCGATCTGTTCCGGCATGGTCAGGGGCCGCGGGCTGCCGCGGCCTCCGCGCGAACCGGTGGGGACCGCAACATCGGCAATGTTGTCGTCAGTGGTCGACATGATTCCGTTTAGCTTATGTAGGGTTGTAGTACTGCACCAGCAGTCTATCATAACGTATTCGTGTTGACAATATTACAATATTGCTTGGGCGTCAAGCCGACCGCTGCGCGAGTTGCTACCGCCCTTGAATCGATGCCTCAGGGACCACCATTTCGCCAGGATCGGCTTCCAGCTCACGGTCGCAAGTTTCTTCAGTCGCGTCTTCATGCTGATTCCGGCGCTGGCGTCAACCAGGCCGCCAACCCGGGACGCGTGACCATGAAAATCATGGGAGCACGGCCTCGCTGGCACCCTGAGGCGTCGGGGCCTTGCTACACAGGCGCCGCGCCGCCATCAGGAAGAACAGCGCCGACGCGATGGCCACGATATCCGCCCCCAACAACACCTTCGTGAGCGGCGCGCTTACGCCGGCGCGCGCCAGCGCGTCGCTCACCGAGCCAATGGCAAAGCTGCCGATGGCGACGGCGAAGACGTTGATCAGCAGCATGCAGCAACCGGTAATGGTCGAACGCATCTGCGGCGGGGTCAGGCTCTGGATGACCGTGATGGCCGGCCCATACAGCGCCAGCGGGAGGAAGAATCCGGCGCACATCCCCACGTAGAACAGCGGGGAGCCGGCCGGCGCCAGGCGGTAAGCGATCATCAGCGGCGCTGCCAGCAGCACCAGTATCAGCATGAACGTAGCGAGCCCGCCAGGGAGGCGGCGCGCATAGCGGTCGCCCAGCGCGCCACCGGCGATCGAACCCAGCGTGCCGAAGACGATCTGCAGCATCCCGATCGTCCTGGCGATACCGGCGCCATCGAAGCCGCGCTCACGCACCAGCCATAGTTGCGTGAATGAAAGCCCGGCCGCGACCATATGGACCAGTACGAAACCAGCGATCGTCAGCACGATCGCCGGGTTCCCTCGCAGCAGGGCAACGACGGCACGCACCTGCGCGGCGAAAGGTTCGCCGCGCGCGTCTTGCGGCCGCTCGTCGCGGTGCTCGCGCAGCAGCGATAGCGGCAGCGCGAGAGCCATCCCGATCGCGCCCAGCGCAAAAAAGGTCGTGCGCCAGCCATGCTCGGCGCCAAACGAGCCGGCGAGCAGGAAGCTACAGCCGATGCCAACCGGAATGCCCATGAAGAACAGGCCAATCGCCGCGCTTCGCCGCTGAGAGGCGAAGACTTCATACAGCAGCGCCACGGCGGCCGGGATCAAGGCGGCCTCGCCACTGGCGACGAGAAAGCGTGCTGCTACCATCTCCCCGAACGTGTGTGCCGTGCCGGAAGCCGCGGTGCATACGCTCCAGATGACGAGACCGACGGCGATCAGGCGGGGGCGACTGAAGCGGTCGGCGAGTGTTCCCATGAGCACCGACATCACACCGTAACTCAAGACCCACACGGCACCGACCAGGAAGCCGTACTGCGCGTTGCTGAGCGCCAGGTCCCGCGTGATCTGCGGCGAGAAGCCCAGCAGCATGTTGCGGTCGATTTGACCCAGAAGATGAATCGTCAATAGTGTGGCGAGCACAGCGCCCGGCCTGTTCTTCCAGTTCATGCGTGTCTCCTTTTCGGCGACATTGGCCGAATTCGTATGATTGTCGACACATTGGCCCCCAAATACCTTAGCAGAGCCGTGCGTCCTCAGTCGTGTTCGATCACCGAGAGGTCCTGGCCTTCACGCACCGCTTCGCCTTCCTTGACGAGTACGGAGATCAGGCGGCAGGTCTCGGGCGCTATCACTGGAATTTCCATCTTCATCGATTCCAGTGTCAGAACAACCTGATCTTCATCCATGCTGTCGCCGGGTTGCGCATCGATCCGGCCGAGGCCGGTGATCTTGCCGTCAGCCGGCGTCGACTCGCGATCGGCGGCTACTGCCGACGTGGCAAGCGTGCCGATTTCCTTGAACGAACCTTCGTCGAGCAGACGTTCGACACGTTCCCGGGCGTTCAGCGCGCCGGTCGCGCGCCGCTGCTCGAGCTTGGCGCTGCCTCCCATCGCCAGGGCATGGCGCACGCGGGCGTCGAATTGTTCAGACTGTTCTGAATATGTGGCGGTGGTCACAGGGGAGGCTCCGAAAGAGGTGTCGCGATGATGGCTACAATAACAGCAAGTCTTATTGTTGACAATGACACAATCTGTAAATATCATTGAGTCAAGGGAGCAGCCGCGGATACTGAAATGAATATTGAGACGAACACCGAAATGAAACGCGTTCTGGTCACGGGTGCGGCCGGCCTCATTGGCGACGCTCTGACAGAGTCCGAGGCGCTCGGCTTCGCGGCGCTCGGCTTTGCTCACGACGGAACCCCTTCGCGACTGGTTGTTCGCGCCATGGAGAATTGAGAGATGTCACTGACACACACAGACGTCACCCGGATCCTCGAACTGCTCGATCGAGCCGCCGAACTGGATTCGCTGGAGGTCAAGCTGGGCGACTTCGTCGTTCAGGCAAGCAAGCCCGGTGCCGTTGCCCCGGACAGCGCGGCGGTGTTTCGGCCCGCTGCGACGGCTTCGCCGGCAGCCATGCAAGTGACGCCGAACGCTGCGCCGGCCGCGGAAACCGCCGTGCAGATCCCGGAAGGCATGGTCGCAATCCGTGCCCCGATGGTGGGTACCTTCTATAGCAGCCCGCGCCCGGGCGAGCCGCTGTTCGTCGAAGAGGGCGGGGTCGTCGAGGCTGACACGACCGTTTGCCTCGTCGAGGTCATGAAAATGTTCAATTCGGTGGAGAGCGCCACGCGCGGCATCGTTCACAAGATTCTGGTCCGTAACGGCGAACTGGTGCAGCACAACCAGGTGCTCATGCTGATCGCGCCGCTTCCCGCCTGACCGAAACGAGGAGAGTCACTCATGGTTCCAGTCGTCAAGCACGACATCCGGCGCGTCTTTGTCGCCAATCGCGGCGAGATCGCCGTGCGTATCATTCGCGCCTGCCGCAGCCTCGGCATCGAGACGGTAGCTGGCCTCTCAGAGGCGGACGTCGAAAGCCAGGCCGCGCGCCTCGCCGACCAGCACGTCGTACTTGGCCCGCCCCCGGCTTCGGAGAGCTATCTCAAGATCGCCAATCTGGTACGCGCTGCGAAAGAATCGGGCTGCGATGCGGTGCACCCCGGTTACGGCTTCCTTTCTGAGCGCCCGGCGTTTGCCCGCGCCTGCGCAGAAGCGGGGCTCATCTTCATCGGCCCGTCGCCCGAAGCGATCGACGCGATGGGCGACAAGATTACCGCCGTGGGCCTCGCCGCCAAGGCCGGCGTGCCGCGCGTGCCGGGCTCCGGCGCGTTGGCCGACCCTGAAGCCGCGCGCCGGATCGCCGCGGAAATCGGTTATCCGGTGCTGATGAAGGCGACCGCGGGCGGCGGCGGTCGCGGCATGCGCGTCGTGCGCTCCGACGACGAGGTCGAAGCCGCGTTCAAGTCGGCATCGTCGGAAGCCCAATCGGCCTTTGGCGATGCGACGCTCTATGTCGAGAAGTTCATCGAGAAGGCGCGGCACATCGAGATCCAGGTGATGGGCGACCAGCATGGCAACGTGGTGCACCTTGGCGAGCGCGAATGCTCGACCCAGCGCAGGCACCAGAAGCTCATTGAAGAGGCACCGTCGCCGTTCCTCTCGGATGAGATGCGCGTGCAGATGGGCGAAGCAGCCGTGGGCCTGGCGCGTAACGTCGGGTACTTCGGGGCCGGCACGATCGAGTTCGTGGTCGACGACAGGGACGGCAAGTTCTATTTCCTTGAGATGAACACCCGCATCCAGGTCGAGCACCCGGTCACGGAAGAGGTGACGGGGCGCGACCTGGTGGCAGAGCAGATTCGCGTCGCCTGTGGGCTGCCGCTGTCGTTCAGTCAGCAGGACATTGCGCTCGACGGTCACGCGATCGAATGCCGCATCAATGCCGAGGACCCGGACAAAAACTTCCTGCCGCGGCCCGGACGTATTGATCGGTGGCAGCCACCCTCGGGCGAGGGCGTGCGGCTTGACACGCATTGCCATGAGGGCTACACGGTGCCGCCGTACTACGACTCGCTGATCGCCAAGCTGATCGTTCATGCGCCGACGCGCGCCGAGGCGATCGCGCGAATGAGCCGGGCGCTGGCCGACTTCCACATCGAAGGTCCGGCTACGACGATCGCGTTCCACGAGGCAGTCCTCGAGCATGACGATTTTGCGAAGGGCCAGGTCACAACCCGCTGGGTCGAAGACACTTTTATTCCGGCCCGCAAGGCGGCGCTGAAGGCGGCCACGGCCGTGGAGGTGCAATCATGATCGCGCGCGTTCAGTTCTCCGACGTGAGCTTGACCGACGGACAGACCGTCACCTGGTCGGGCGCGCTGACCACGGCGATGGCGCAGCTTCCGCTCGCGCGAATGGCGGGAACAGGCGTCACTGAGGTCGAGGTCATCAGCACCACTACGTTTCATGAGTGCCTTGCCCGTGGCGAGGATCCCTGGCAGCGCGTGACGGCATTGCGTGCGGCCGCCGGGTCGCTGGTACTGCGTGCACGTCTCGACCTCCTGACCGAACACGGCGGCCGCGGTGCCGACGTGCTGTCGCCCGACGTCGGCGCGGCCTGGATCGCCGAGCTCGCTGCGCGTGGCATCGCGCAGGTTGTCATCGTCGATCCGCTGTTGCAGCGCGACCGGTTGCGCCCGATGTTCCTCGCGGCGCGCCGGGCCGGTGTCAGCGCCATCGGTGTGCTGCCGTACGACGCCGCCGAGCGTCGCACGGACGCGTGGTACTGCACGCAGGCCGCGCACCTTGTGGCCGACGGGGCCGACCGCGTGATGCTGCGCGACGAGGCCGGCGTGCTGACGGTGGACCGCATCGCGACGTTGTTCCCGTTGCTGCTCGAGACGCTGCGGGCGACGCCATTGCAATTGCATACGCGTTGCCAGACGGCGCTCGCGCCGCAGGTCGTCATCGAAGCGGTGCGCCTGGGCGTGGCGGGCATCGACACGGCACTGCCATGCGTGGCTAACGGCGCGTCGGTGCCGTCGCTGACGAGACTGGTGCGTTCGCTCGCACTGCTCGGCGTCGACGCCGATGTGCCAGACATGGCCAGTGTTGCCGAAGCGGACGCGGAACTGGCTCGGATTGCCGACGCTGAGGGCTTGCCGGCCGGTGCGCCGTGGGTGTTCGACGTGGCACCCTATGTTCACCAGTTGCCAGGAGAAATCGCGGCGCAGGCGATGGACGCGTTGACCCAGTCCGGTCAGCTTGCCGGGCTGCACGCGTTTGCAGAGGAGTGCGCTCGTGTGCGCGCCGAGGTTGGAAACCCGCCGATGGTCGCGCCGTTCGCCGGACCCATCGCGGCCCAGGCGTGGCAGCACTTCAATGGCATGGCGCGCTATGCCGAGCTCCAGCCCGGCCTGCGCCGCATCCTGCTCGGCGCCTACGGGCCGGTCGACGGCGCATTCGATCGCGAACTGCAACAACGGGTCGGAGCGCTGGGGAAGATTGAATGCAAGAGCCTCGAGGACATCCGCCGCGCGATGCCTCTGCTTGACGATGCGTCGCGCCTGCTGGCGCATGCTTTCGCGGCAAACCCGTCGTCAGTGCCTCGTGAGTCGAGCGCCGCCGAACTGACTTATCGGCCGGCTTCACCCTGGGACCGCCTGGCGCTTGGTCTCCTCCAGCGCTCGCAGCGTTACGCATTGCTGAGCGTGACGGGCCCGGGCGTCGATATCCGCCTTCACCAGTGCAAGGAGTAGCCTCAATGTTCGAACACCTGAAGAGTCTCGTCGCGGCTCAGACCGCGCGCACTGGCAAGCGCCGTACCATCCACCTGACAGACGACACGCTGCGCGATGCCCAGCAATGCCTGTGGGCCACCCGCATGCGCACTGAGCACATGCTGCCCATCGCCGAACGCATGGACCAGGCCGGCTTCGTCTCGATGCAGACGATCGCGCTGGTCCAGTTCGATGCGAGCGTGCTGTTCCTGAATCAGGACCCGTTCGAGCGCATCCGCCTGCTGCGTGAGCGGATCACCCGCACGCCGATGCGTGGCGCCGTTCGTAGCAACCTGATGCGCGGTTTCTTTCCGGTGGCCGACGATATCACCGACCTCTTTGTCGAACGGCAGATCGCCAACGGCATCCGCGAAGTTGCAGTTTTCGATGCATTGCTGTGCTCGGACAATCTCGCCTCGAGCATCGGCACGGCACATCGGCTCGGCGCCAATGTGACGCTCGGACTCGGCTACAACATCGCGCCCGGTTATGACGACGCGCTATATGCGCGGAAAGCGCGCGAAGGTGTCGAGCGTTTCGGCGTACAGACCGTCGCGCTTGGCGATGCGGCTGGCATCCTCACGATCGACAGGGTCCGCACGCTCGTGCCGGCGCTGAAGCAGGCGATCGGCGACAAGCGGCTGGAATTCAACACGCACTGCTTGACCGGGCTCGGGCCATGGCTCGCGATCGAGGCCGCGGTGCACGGCGCGGACAGCATCCTGACGGCGGTCGATCCGCTGGCCAACGGCAATTCGCTGCCGGCCAGCCAGATGATTGCGCGCAATCTGCGCGAGATCGGCTTTGATGTCGTGGTCAACGACGGCTTGCTCGACGAGGTTGGGGACTACCTCGGCGCAGTGGCGCAACGGGAGCAGCAACCGGTCGGGGCGCCTGCCGAGTACGAACCCAGTCACTACGTTACCCAGTACGCGGGCGGCGCGATGAGCAATCTGGAATCGCAACTCAGGCAGGCCGGGATCGCCGACAAGCTGCCTGCGGTGCTCGAAGAGATTGGCCGCGTGCGCGTCGAACTCGGCTCGCCGATCATGGTCACGCCTTATCCCGCGATCGTCGCGGCACAGGCGGTGATGAACGTCCTCAACAACGAGCGCTACAAGGTGGTGCCTGACGAAGTGAAGAAGTACGTCTGCGACTATTTCGGCGAGTTGCCCTTGCCTGTGGATCCCGACGTCAAGGACCGCATCCTCCAGAGCGGTTCGCGCGATGTCGCGCTCACACCGCCGCCGCTCGAACCGGTGCTGCCGGGCCTTCGCAAGCGCTACCCGAAACTGGACGATGACGCCCTGCTGCTGCGCTATATGTATGGCGACGAGAAGATCGACGGTCTGTCACCCACGGGCAACGGCGACGAGTTCAGCGTGCGCAATCCGCTCGCCGATCTGGTCGCAGGTCTCGGACGGATTCGACGGCGCGTCCAGGTCACTGGCGCGACCTTTGGAGCCAGCATATGAGCCGGCCGCTACCCCAACCGACCACGGAGACCGCGCCGTTCTGGGCGGCCGCCAGGGCGGGCAGGCTCGCGATACAGCGCTGCACCGCCTGTGCACGGCATCAGTTCTACCCCCGACCGTTCTGCACCGTTTGCCTGTGCGACGACATGGAGTGGGTTGATGCGAGCGGCCGGGGACGAATCTACACCTACACGATCTGCCACATTGCCGCCAACCCGGCGATGGCCGGCAAGGTGCCTTACGCGATCGCGATGATCGACCTGGCCGAGGGTGTCCGCATGCTCACCCAGATCGTCGATTCCGACCTGGATCAGCTCAGCGTCGGCGCGCCGGTCGAAGTGGTGTTCGAGTCGATCAGCGACGACATCACGCTTCCTCAATTCAAACTCTCGGTGGCTTCATGATTACAGACTCGTTCGATGCCGGCGCGGCGAAGTTTCCCGACCGCGTCTGCCTCCAGGATTCGAATACCCGGCTCACATACGCAGAGGTGGAGAGTAATTCGCATGCGGTCGCCTTCGCGCTCGGCGAACTCGGCCTCGGCGACGCCCATGTCGGTATCCTGACGCCGAATAATCTGATCGGCTTCGTCGCGATGCTCGGTATCCTTCGCTCCGGCGCCACTTACGTGCCGCTGAACGGGCGCGACGCCATTGACGACCTGATCTGGTTCATGCATTTCACCGAGGTGAGTGCGCTCGTGTGCCACGCGCAGTTCACCCCGCACCTGGCGCGCGTTCGAGAAGGCGTACCGACGCTAAAGGTCGTGATCGGCCTCGACGAGCCAGTTGAGGAAGGCGGGCCGTGCATCGCCGGCTGGAGCCGCGCCCACGCGGGCCGCCGCGTCGCCGTGCGTAAGCCGCTCGACGCTGTCGCGCAGATCAAGTCGTCCGGCGGCACCACCGGACGGCCCAAGGCCATCATGCAGACCCATCGCTCGCTGCTGACCGCATACCGCATCCAGAACCAGTTTGCCGTGCCCGAGAAGGACCCCGTGCATCTTGTGGTGGCGCCGCTTACGCACGCCGCGGGCGCGACGACGATGGCGATGGCGATCTTCGGCGCACGCAACGTGCTCACGCCGTCGCCAGACGCCGGCGGCATCCTCGAGGCGATCGAGCGCGAGAAGGTCACGCACCTGTTCCTCACGCCGACCATGATCTACCGGTTGCTCGCGCATCCGGACGCCAGCCGTCGCGATGCTTCGTCGCTCGAATGTGTGATGTACGGCGCCGCGCCGATGTCGGTGGAGAAGCTGAGGGAGGCGCTGGCCTTGTGGGGGCCGGTGTTTTTCCAGGCCTACGGACAGGCAGAAGTACCGGGCGTTATCACCTGCCTGTCGCGCTCTGACCATGAAGTCGGCGACGATCCGAGGCACCTGAAGCGCCTAAGCTCGGCGGGCCGGCCCACGGGCGCCTGCGAAGTGGCGCTGATGGACGATGACGGGCAAATCGTCGGTGTGGGCGAGCGCGGTGAGATCGTGGCCAAGGGCGAACTGGTGTCGCCGGGGTACTTCAACAACCCGCAGGCCAATGCCGATGCGCACCAGTTCGGTTGGCATCACACCGGCGATATCGGCGAGTTCGACGCCGACGGCTACCTGTACATTGTCGACCGCAAGAAGGACATGATCATCTCCGGTGGATTCAACATCTATCCCGGCGAGATCGAACAGGTGATCTGGGGGCATCCGGCCGTACAGGACTGTGCCGTGGTCGGCATCCCCGACGAGGACTGGGGTGAGCGCGTCACCGCAGTGGTCGAGCTCAAGCCCGGCCAGTCGGTCAGCGCCGACGAACTGATCGCGATGTGCAGGCAGCGCCTGGGCAGCACCAAGGCCCCCAAGGATGTGGTGTTCTGGGAAACGTTGCCGCGCAGTACGGTCGGCAAGGTGCTCAAGAAGGACATCCGCTTGCAGTTCGGCGCGAAGAGGTAGGCGGCGATGAAGAAGCATGCACTCGCTCACCAATATGCGATCGTCGGCATCGACGAGGCTGGACTCGGCAAGGCCGGCCCCGGAGACACGGCGCTCAGCCTGCAATGCCGCTCCGCGCGCGGCGCGATGCTCGACGCAGGCATCGCGCCGCACGATATCGATGGCGTGTTCGCCTACTGGGACGACCGCGCGGCCGGTCTGCTGGTTACCGAATACCTCGGCCTGAAGCCGCGCTACGTTGACAGCACCCTGGTGGGCGGCCAGTCGAACATCACGAACCTTGTCCACGCGATCGGCGCCATCGAGGCCGGCCTGTGCAACGTGGCGCTGATCACCTACGGTAGTACGCAGCGACTGGACCGCAGCCGCCAGAAGGGCGGCCACGCTACCGACCCACGCTCGCCCAACGGACAGTTCATCCAGCCCTATGGAATGCTGAGTCCAATTGGTTTCTACGCGATGCAGGCGCAGCTGCACATGCATCGCTACGGCACGAAGCCGGAGGACTTTGGCGAAGTCGCGCTGGCCGCTCGCAAGTGGGCACAGCTGAATCCGAACGCGGCGGCGCGTGAGGACCTGACGATGGAGGCCTACCTGGCTGCGCCGATGGTGTCCGATCCGCTGCGCAAGTACGACATCTGCCAGGTGACCGACGGTGCCGGAGCGATGATCGTGACGCGCGCGGACCGTGCCCGCGACCTGAGGAAGCGCCCGGTTGTCGTACGAGGCTTCGACGATGCATATCTGCACCATACGACGCCGCTACGCAGCAACGACTGGCTCGACGACGATGTTCTCGCGACGTGCGGCGCCAACGCACTGGCGATGGCGCAGACGAGCCGCAGCGACCTCGACGTCGTGCAGATCTACGATGCGTTCACGATCAACGTCTTGCACGGCCTGGAGGCCTTGGGCTTCTGCGCGCCGGGCGAGGCAGGCGCGTTCGTGCGCGACGGCCGGATCGCGCCGGGCGGCGCATTCCCGCTCAACACGTCGGGGGGCGGGCTGTCGTTCAACCACTCCGGACAATTCGGCATGCAGCTCATGATCGAGGCGGTCCGGCAGATGCGCGGCGAGGCCGGGGAGCGCCAGGTGAAGGATGCGCGATCGTGTCTGGTTCAGGCCGGTGGTCTCGTCATGTCGGCGTACATGGTGATGGTCCTGGGAGCCGACTGAGCATGCTGTTCGCGGTACCGATGGCGGACACCACGAAGGTCAAATCGCGAGTGGCGGACACCGAACGCCGTCGTGTCGGCCGATGCGGTGTTGCTTCGTGTTACTGGCAAGGTGTTGGAAAACGGCGTGCGTGGGTAGTTTGAGCACTATTCGTAGCCGTCGTCTGATGACAGCGACGGATTACGTTGTGAAGGTGGATCTGGCAGTTGCGGGTTGAGCATATAAATTAATTAGGAGACAGAATGAAGTTGAAAGGAATCGCTGTGGTCGCGTTGGCCGCAATCGGAACTTCGGCGTACGCGCAGTCGTCGGTGACGTTGTATGGCGTCATTGATTCCGGTCTGCTTTATCAGAGCACCTCGGCTGCCTCCTTCAGCCCGGCGGCGAAGAACCTCGGGAAGGTCTATCGCTACAAGGACGGTGGCATCTATTCGAGTCTCTGGGGCATGAAAGGCACCGAGGATATCGGCGGCGGCTACCACGTCAACTTCAGGCTGCAGGGCGTGTTCGACAGTGGCACCGGCAAGTTCGGTCTCTCTGATACGCCGGGCGTTGCGGCGCAGTTCAATCAGGTCGCGACCGTCGGCCTCTCCGGCCCGTTCGGTTCGGTCAACCTGGGCCGCCAGATCGTGCCGATGGCCTACGCGATGGCGGAGACCGACGTTCGCTCGGGCCAGTACTTCGGCAGCATCCTGACCGCGTGGCTGGGCATGAACACGGCGGCGGGCTGGCCGGGCACCAGTACCAACGGACCAATCGGCGCGCTGTACGACAGCAATGCGATCGTCTATCAGTCGCCGAGCTTCGGCGGCGTGAGCGGCGCGCTCGAATACGCGCCAGGCGGCGTCGCGGGAAGCTTCCAGGGTGGCACGCGCGAATCGGCGGTGCTGAAGTATTCGAATTACGGGCTGAAGCTGTCGGCGGTGTACTACAACGGTCATGATACGAACCCCGGTCCGACGACCGTCCCCACCGGGCTCGACAACAATCGCTTCTGGTATCTGGGTGCGCTGTACACGATCAAGGGCTTCTCCGTTTCAGCGTCCTACAGTAACGGCAAGAATCCCGCGCACTCGAATCTGGTCGACCTGGACCTGTATTCGGTCGGGCTCGGCTATCGCTTTACGCCGGCTTTCCAGGTCACGAGTGGCCTGTATTACCTGAAGGACAAGAATAACTCGGCCAACAAGTCGACCGAGATCGCCGCGGGAGCCGAATACAGCCTTTCCAAAGCCACGCTGGTTTATGCGCAGGTTGGCTACGTGAACAACAAAGGCAACGCGACCACGACCATCACCTATGGCGCGCCCGTGGCGCCACGCATGGGAACCACCGCGGTCAACATCGGTCTGCGTCACTCTTTCTGATCGAACCCGGGACCGGCTCGCACACCCTTCGTACGCGAGCCGCGTCCTATCGCGGCGGGCGCCGAGCGACAGCGGCGAAAGTTGTCGCCACCCGGAAAGGCGGGATGAGCATTGACCTTCCTCACCGACTCGTCATAGTGAGGACCGTGCGAAACCACAGGGCCAATTCCGTCATCAGATTTTCAGACGCGACACCTTGGTACCCGAGAGGGAGACGTCGCCCATCAGACCGGCATTCGTCAGCACGAACGCTTCGACCGGCGCGGTTGCCGTGTTCGTATCAATCACCCCGTTCGCTCCTACCTTCACAAGCGCGACCGATCCTTCGCCCCCTGCTGACCAGCCGTCGGAGCGGCGAAAGCGGTTGAGCGCATCACGCGTCATGAACAGGAAGATGATGGCCTTGGATTGGCCACCCGCCTGGAGGCCGAACGAACCGGATACCGTACTGTAGTAGCCCACCGACTTCCCGCCTACGCGCAATGCACCTTCGCCGTATTGACCGCCCACGACGAAGCCGGCTTGAATCACGGAGGGGAACACGAGCACGCCGTTCGCCTTTGCGACAAGTTCCCGCGAACCCCTGACGTTCGCGTAGAGTCGCGACATGGTGCCCTGGACCTTTGCATCGATTGACCGACGTTTCGCTGCGTTGGACTCGCTGGTCGCTGCATGACTCGTCGTGGCCGTACAAGCCGCGAACGAAAGACCGGCGACAGCGAGCGCGGCAGCCCCTGTCCGTATGAAGTTTCGCCTTTGCATCGCGACCTCCATCATGGTTCGTTGCTAAATTCCTACTGAGGGAGCAACTGACTAAGGTTATATACCATAGCTCTGTTTCGTCCTTCGCCGCAATTCACGGACTGAGTCGATCATTGCGATTTTCCGCCCTGACCGCCGTCCTTATCGGCGCACGCAGACAGCGAACATTGGCGCCTATTCGCTCGCTCCCGTCTCTCATCATAGCGGCAACTGGACAGACAAAATCAGGTCAGGGTCGCGCGCGGATGTTTCTCACCGGAGCCGAATGCTTTCCCGCGAGGCGAAGATCCGTTGAGGGTCGCCTACGGAAGTTCGCCGTCGGACCAGGTCCAGCCAGGTCCAGCCAGCTTCAGTCAATCGACAAAGACTTGCGACCGTCCGCTAACGAACCGGCGGGCGACGCGCCCTATAACTCAGCTAATCGGCAGCACTTCAGGAAACCGCGACGCTGTCGTTAACGATTAGACCAAGAGCCGAAACAGTCGGCTGCATCTGATTTGCCTGGAGTACATTCCGGCCGCTCTCTCAGGTTCTGGCAGCGTTTTCCCCTCGGAAATACCAGGACCTTTCCAAGCCGATCCTTTATGGGATCGGTTTTTTTTCGTCCGGCTCCCCCGCGCACTCGGCGATAGCCGGGCGTTGCTAGCATGCGCGGATCAGCCGGTGTTAGGTGCCAAGCTGTGGACGGTGCGGCATCCAGTCTAGCCAACCCCGGCTATCGTTGGCTATCCACTCGCGGGCCTCGGCATCGTCGGTGAAGCCAGTGATCTGCTGTTCGTAACCGTCAGGCCACGTAGCTCGCACGAAATACCCCGATCGGTCATTGAGTTGCACCGCTTCAAACGTGATGCTTTGCGCATCGCTCATCTTGGCCCCCGTATTTTTTGTGTCTCGATCATACGGCGCTGGACGGGTGTCCTGTTGGAATCCGGGTTCTAATCCGGCAGGCGGAGGACAACGTGGTTTGCCAGGATAAGAAGTTGCCCGTCAACGATTGTCAGGCGATTAAGTGCGCTCCCCGGGAAAGGCGATCGGAATTTCTTCGGCGCGAAGTCGGCATCCGCCCACCAGAATTAAAGTAAGAATCCCCGATGCGTGTTCCCCGCTGTGAAGGAAACGGAGCCAAGGCCCTGCCCAAACGCAACCGCCGGTATGCGGTAGACTGAAGACTACGCACCACCTTTCGCAAAGGTTATATGCGATACGGAACAGAAGATTCTGCGGAGATCACACGTCTGCTTCTGTTAGTTTTCACGGAACTGCCGCGACCCGACATTGCTGCAGGTTTGGATCGCTATCTTTGGAGGCATGCCCGCTTTGGATTCGCAGAGCAGCTTGCCGACGCATTGGACGACGTTCGGTCGGGTTCAGCCGGCCACTTTCTGTATCACAAAAAAAGCGGCCTCCTGTTCGCGCACGTAGAGTTTGGTTATCACCAGTTACTCCTCGCACACTTGTGCGCGCTGCACAAAACGGATTTTTCCCGCGAGCAGTTGAAATGGAACGTGCATCAGTTTCACTACGCGGACCCAATCAAAAAGCTTTCTGACGAGTTCGTAGACGAAGGGTATGGACTGTTTCTTTCGACCTGCTCGGACGAAAAGCGTATCACCGTCGGACAGATCTTCGCATGGGAAGCACTTGAGCAATCAGCCTTTGGGAGTTTCGAACGAGACGTGATTTGATTATTGCTACCATCATTTCAGAATCGGAATCGCCGAACGCCGCAACTGCGAGAAAGCGCAACGTCCGCAAAAGGCAGAGCTACAGCCGTTCACGAGCAGTCTGCTGACGGGCCGTTGTGGGTCGTATTGGGAACGTCGAGATAAAGTTGACATGCCCGGGGTTAATTCCTAAACACCGACGACAGCTTCCAAAGAACGTCGTTCACGCTTCCGAGCCACCACACATCGTGTGGAGCGTCGGACAAACACGCCGCGCATGCCATGACCAAGTCGAACAGACTGTGCCGGTCAGTCGGTCGAAGCGCCGAAGCAGCGGCCGCACGAACGCGCCTTGCCCAGTCGCAGGCGCCCGGCGCTGAATGTTGCCTCACCACCGCAGTCGCACCTGCAAACCCACAAACCATCGCCAGCGTACCGATCGGTCGTCAGTTGGCCAAACACCTCACCGCCTCGCAGCGCAGGTGAGCCTGGACGGGACCGCCACACACGACGCTGCTCACGGCAGCCACAATCACGCGTTCTGCCGCCTTCTACCGCCTCCAACTCGGCAGTCACGTGGCCGCCGCAACGGCACCTCCAGAGCCACACATCGGCGCCGCGATATTGAAGCGCGACAAGGTGCCCAAAGGTGCGACCAGCGACATCGCGACTAGGCGGAAAGGGCCATTCAGGCGGCAAGGGGGGGCGGATACGCTGATTCACAAAAGGTAAATGGGATTCGGCATCCTACTCTCAAGGGCGTTGTCACATTAAAGTGTTGGAGTCGCAGTAGTTCGGTAGACTGATTTTTCCTCAAAAACCAGACGGATTTTGGCTAAGCTCAGTGAAACGATGCCACATGGCAAAGCGTTCGCCGAGTTGTTTTCGGTAGAGCGGCGCACGCAGTAGATGGCGCTTTAGCGCGAAATGTTGCCGGATCGGTCCGAAGCTCGACAGAAAAGCTTGCGTGCGTTTGGGATCACGAAAACCACGCAAGCGGCGCTCGCGTTCACGTGTAGGCTGCTGGCTGTTTTCAGCGCGGTTGTTAACCCGGGCACTGGCTTTGACGAAGACGTGCTTGACGTTGATCAGTTCTGGGATCTGGGCCTTTGCCGCAGGATAGCTGCGCAGCTGGTCGGTCACGATCTTGCGCGGTGCCTCGGGACAAGCGGCAAGAACGCGCTTGAAAAACCGCTTGGCTGCCGCCTTGTCCCGGCGTTTCTGCAGCAGGATATCGAGCTCTACGCCGCGCTGATCGACTGCTCGTCACAGCAGATAGGGCTCGCCGCAAAGTGTCACGAACATTTCGTCGAGGTGCCAGGTCGAGCCTGGCTTGCGACGCGCAGCCTTGACGCGATGCGCGAACCCCGCGCCGAACTTGTCGGCCCAACGCCGGATCGTTTCGTAGCTGACGATCACCCCGCGTTCAAAGAGCAACTCTTCAATGTCGCGATTGACACGCAAAGTCATATCAATACCAGCGTACAGCGCAACCGATGACGGCAGCCGGAAAGCGGTGGCCGTGATAAAGCGATTTAGCATTCTTCATCACACGATCTTACGCGACAGATCCGGCAATGTGACAGCGCCCTCGTGACCATGTGGGACAAATCGCCGGCCTTGTAACGAGGGTCCCGTCGGAGCGATGCCAACGCTATTCGGGTGATCGAGTAGGGTGGTGCGATGAACGCTACCTGCTGTGTCGCGCGATTGATAGATGTAGTCGAACATTCCGCGATTTGACATCCCGCGCGACGATGAATGATCAGGTCATGTGCCCTAGATCGTCGAGGCAGTTAGAGTGCCACGACTTCTTCCCCCAGCATACATATTGACGCCCGCATCGGGGTCAAACGCATACGCCAGCGCTGAGTGGAATGTCAAAGGCTCCGGTTGTACCTTTTCTCCATGAACTCCGACAGTCGCTGTTGAAAATCCTGCAGGCCGGGGTAATCACCGACGAGCACCATTTTTTATTTCAAGGTCTTCGTGAAGTCCTCCAGTCATGCCGCTCATCGAAGTAATGCGAGTCATGGGAGTTTACACTCGCTATACTGGTGTTAGCCTGGAGGAGGGTACTGCAATTGCGATTTAATCGACTGGATTTGAATCAACTGGTCGTCTTGGATGCGATACTCGCCGAGCGAAGCGTGGGGCGTGCAGCTGACCGCGTATTTCTGAGTCAGCCGGCGATGAGCAACGCGCTTGCGCGGTTAAGGAAGTATTTCGACGACGATCTCGTGCAGCAGGTCGGAAAAAACATGGTGTTGACGCCAATGGGGGAGAGCCTTGTAAAGCCGGTACGTGATGTCCTTCTGCAAGTACAGGCGATTACGACAACGCGCCCGAGTTTCGATCCGTCCACGTCAACCAGAAAAATGACGATCGAGGCCTCTGACTACATGATCAATGTCTTTCTTGCGGACGTTCTGCAGATAGCGTGGAGGGAGGCGCCGAACATGCAATTCGATCTGCGTCTGATCAGTACGCAATCTCATGAGAATCTCGATCGCGGGGAAATCGAACTGTTACTCGCACCGGACTTCTTCGCTTCGAAGAACCACCCATCGGAAAATCTCTTCGCGGAAACATTCGTGTGCATAGTGTGGAACGGGAACCAGGAAATCGCTTCGAGATTGTCCCGCCAAAAATACATGTCGATGGGACACGTTGCGGTCCAGTGGGGTTCTGGCGAATTGGTGTCGGCGGAAGAGGATTTCATGGTGAGACACGGCTTTGTGCGGAGAAGAGAGCTCGTGGCGCCGAGCTTTGCCGTGCTGCCGAGGTTGATTGTGGGCACGAACCGAGTAGCGACGATCCAGACGAGACTGGCCCACGCGATGGCGGAAATTTATCCAATGCGCGTACTCCCGTGCCCGGTACCTACACCGCAAATTGTCGAGATGGTGCAGTGGCATAAATATCAGGAGCGGGATCCGGCCATCTCGTGGTTCAGGGGGCTACTCACGCGCGTGGCGCAATCCTTCGGATCGACGACGTCGTCCGGCAAGGTAAGAGGCGGGGGACGCAAGGCTCAGGCACCGACCGCTCGTTAGCGACGGGTAGGCCGCTTCTCATTCGCACTGTGCGTTGCAAGCAGGACACCGAATGTGGCCGCATCTCCAGTCCACAGGCCGCGACATCCTGTTTAAAGAATGGGAAAGTTCGCGTTAGCACGGCTCGTCGCGGTCTCTACAAAGCGGATGTTCCGGCGATTCACGGCCCGTCCTTACTGTGAATGACGGCATTAGCTTGGGGGCGAACCTGTACAGGCTGTTACCGCCCTTCGTGCTCTCTGGCAGATCGTGGGTGTCTCAGGGCGAAGCTGCGCCGCTGGTCGAATGTTTGATCTGGAAGGCTCCGGCGCCGCTGAACCTGACCTCAAGCCCTTGGCTTGCCAGCCAATCGGCTGCGTGTTCATGCTTCTCGACGGTACGTTGAACGGAAGGCCGTCTGGCGAGTTTCTCGTTGTGCCGGGCGAAGTGAGTGTACGGCGATGTGTCGAAGTCTGTCCCAGCGACGCGAAACCAGACCCAGTTGATGTAAGCATCAACGATGGACCACGTATCGCCATACCACCATTCGTTCTTCGACAGACGCGAGTCGATCAGTTCGAAGTTGGGACGCATTGCATCTTCCGCCATTGCGAATACACGCGGAGCAGCATCAGGAGTATCGCAAAAATACTGGGGAATGCGCAGCCGAGTGACGATGGGATGCAGCCCGGACGCGCAGAAGCACAGATCAGCCAGAGCCTGTGCGTAAGCGAAGGCGTCGGTGCATCTGGGCAGCAGGTTTGAGTTCGGAAATCGTTGAGCTAGCCATGTCAATATTGCAACGTTCTCGGTGAGCGGTTTTCCGTCGACGACGAGAAGGGGAACCTTGCCCTTTGGATTGAGCACACGGTAACCCTCAGACAGGTGGTCCCCTCTGACGAACGAGACGAGTTCGGTTTCGTAGGGGTGACCAATCTCCTCGAGAGCGATCATGGTCACTCGCGCGCAGGTATTCGGCGCGAAATGAAGGGTGATTTGCGTCATCTAGAGTCTCCATGCAAGAACAGTATCGAAGTCCGAGGGGTGGCGAATACTACTGCTAGCCTCCGGACTGTCGGCTGGTTTAGTAGTCGTTCATCAGCTCAAGGATTGCGCTGTGAAGTAGTTCGCCAGGTTTGGCATTGGGGTCGTTCTCTCCTAGCCACTCCTGCTTCTCCCATGTCGAGATCTGGTTGCAGGAGTCGAAAACGAAGCGCACACGCTCAAACCGGCGACGCATGAATTCGTCCAGAACTTCCTGCAAACCTGAATCGCGTCCCAATAGCTCACCGAGCAATACGGCATCTTCGATAGCCATTGCCGCACCCTGGGCGAGATGCGGTGTTGCTGCATGCGCGGCATCGCCAATCAAAATGGTGCGGCCGCGGTACCATGGATCTGGCATCAGGAGGGTTTCCATGGGCTTGTAGACGACCGCGGCTGAGTCTGTAATCCTCTCGCGCAGTTGCGCGACGGGTCCGGTGTATGCTGACAGGCGCTGGCGCATGTTGTCCGCGAGTTGAGCTCGGTCCATCCAGGGATTGCCTGGCTCCGAGGACACGAGAAGCATATACATTTCTTTCTCCGCCATGGGAACGAGGCCGACCTTGCTATCGGGGCCAAAGAACATTTCTCCCCATGTCACGCTGGGAAGGCGGGGCAGGTTGTAGCGCCATACCGCCTGCCCGATATAAAGCGGACGATATTTATCGCCAAAGAGCAACTCCCGAACCTTCGAATAGATACCGTCTGCTCCAATCACCAGATCGTAGCTGCTTGAGGTTCCGTCAGGAAACGTCACGCGCACCGCGTTACCTTCATCGTGGATCGCATCGATAGTGGTTCCGAGGCTTACCGTTGCGCCGGCTGACAGTGCTGCATCGGAAAGGATCTTCTGCAGACGGGGTCTGGTGATGCCATTGTTCTCCGGATAGGCAGGCGCCGCGGCACAGGTTGACGGCGCGTCCATCAGGTGATTCCCATCCTTGTCATGTATGCGCCATCCCGGAAATCCTGCACCATCGTCCACACATTGCTGAGCCAGACCAATGCGATCCAGCGCGCGGAGCATGTTGTTGGGTTGGATAATGCCTACGCCGTAGACGGACCAGTTGGGGTTTTGTTCGACCATCTCGACATTGATGCCGTTGCGGCGCAATGCTATCGCTGCGGTTAGGCCACCGATTCCCGCACCGACGATGAGTACCCTTCGAATCGTGGGCATGGTTATTCTCCTGTTAGCTGTCGTTTATTGCATTAAGGTTGGTATGCTGGAACCGGGGAGATCAGTCTCCCCCAAAGATCCCGTCTTCCAGATAACGAAATTCCCAGGCGGGCGGTTCCTGGAGCCACGCAGGCAGGTTGTGAACGTAGTGTGCGAATGCAAACAGTGGCACCGGCCATTCGCGGGGGATCCAGTTGTCGTCGATGTAGTCACCGTCCGCTCCGTACTCCGCCTCTCCACCGGCAGGACAAGGGAAGTAGTAGAAGAGAGCCGAATCGATGCGGTGTCTGCCCAGTCCCCACTCGGACTTCGCCCATCCCTTCCGTTCCATATAATTAGCCCCCGTCATGATCTCGTCGATGTCTTCGACGCCGAAGTTGGCATGGTCGAACTTTGGCTTTCCGTCCATGCCAAGCTGCGGCAGGTTGGCGTTGAGCAGGAAGAGGTTGTGGTGACAGTTGCTGCCTTCGGCACGGCAATAGATACCGAAGTGATGCTGGTAGTCCGAGAGCCGGAAATGCAGACGATCGCGGAAGAACTCGAACGACTTCCTGAAGTCCTTCACGGCAAAGACAACGTGCTGGATTACTTTTGGGCGCGCTCGCGTTCGCCATTTTCTGTGGGTATTGAGCCGCCGCACGACGCCGGGAGCATTTACAGCGTCAGGCGCGTAGACAACGGATTTTCTGTCGAAGACCTGGAGCCCAAGGGGAAGACCGCAGTCGCTCAGGAAGTGAGCCACACCGTCCCGCGTGGTAGTGACATCGCGGTCCCGTGAAAGGTCGGCAACAAGCGCGTCGAGCTCGTCAGCTGAGTCTACGCCCCATACCACTTCGCGAACGCCCGGACCGATCAGTGCGGAATCCGGCAGGAGAGGGTCGGCAAGTTGACGGATGACGACTGACGATCCCTCTTCAAGTTGGAAGGTCGAATTTTGGTCATCATCTTCAATCAGGGGAAGTCCAAAATCACTGAAGAATCGCGTGCTGAGTGCGACATCCTCAACGCCGTAAACGAGCGACTTGATACCAATAATCGGCATATAGAACCTTTAGAATAACTGAAAGAAATGTGCTCTCAGGGGACTAACGGAAATAGTCTCAGCGCTGCCGGGCGCGAAAATTTCAGGAGAACGGTGACGTCGTTCCCCGATCGCGTTGAGGCATACGATCCGGAGGACGGAATGTGGGATTCATTGTTGCTGTCTCCTATGGCATCGGTACCGGCTTGCGGTCGTCGCCTGTTTTCGAACGGGTACCTGAATGATCCGTCACGAGAAGGCGTTTCTCAACTTGATTGTTTAAATGCGACCAATTCACGGCGTGAATGCTTGTCGCAGTCGTGAAAGAAGATGAACTATCCGATGGATAGGCACTTTCCGGACACGACTGGCTAGTAGTGGTTTTTAAGGTGACCGCCTACGGAGCCCGCAACGATAGGTTTGTGAGCGCGATAAAACGCTTGGTCGAGCGTTTGCTCTTCAACCATAGGGATCGCGTTGGTGCCTCCTACGGCGCCTTCGTCGTTGATGCCAGACAACGTCACCACCTTCAGATACAAATCGAACGCTCGGCTATCTAGTGCTGTTGGCCTGGGATAGAGCGCACAGCAACGCCCAGGTGTCTTCCAGGGTCGGTCGCTGTTCGCTCCGACATGCGGGTGGACTGTAGGCAGGAGCGGCCAGCTACCGTTGATTTCATCATGGTGGAGTTCAGCGACTTATACATTCATCGGGTGAATGTGTGAGATTCAAATAATCAAGTTGAGAAAAACCAATTCGCATTCGATGATTGCACACATGAACCGTGTGCCGGTCATGCCAGAAGTCCGGGCGACGCTGTAGTCCGCCGCAGGCATTTCGCGAGGGTGTCGGATGCTGCACACGAGACAGTAAAAAAGGAATCGACAGACGATTCTGTCAAGGAGACGTCAATGTTGGCTGAGCGCGACCCGACCCGAATTCGCAGACGGTGGACCGCGGGCATCTCCGTCCGCTGAAACGCCAGCGAGGAGAATCGCAGCGCGTTCGTGCCTCTCTCATCTCACCGGCGGGAACGACAGCATCGATCTAGCGCAATTCCAGAACCCAAGGGACGTCCGGAGAGTTCGCTTTCGTGCGTCCTGGGGGCTGCGCATACAAGGATTTTCAACGGGGCAGGATGGCAACTGATGGCATCCGAATTCCCATGCAATGCCGCGAAATTGAATCTGGAGGAGTTGAGTGAACAAGGTAATTATTAGCTGTGCGGTGACGGGCGCGCTTCACACGCCGTCTATGTCTGAGCATCTTCCGCTGACCCCCGATCAGATCGCCGCGCAGGCTATAGAGGCAGCGGAAGCAGGAGCCGCCATCCTGCATCTGCACGCCCGTGACCCGATCGACGGCCGACCGACTGCTGACCCTGCTGTGTTCTCGGCGTTCGTTCCGCGCATTGCTGAGCAGACGGATGCGGTAATCAACATCACCACGGGAGGCAGCACAAGCATGACGCTGCAGGATCGGCTTGCGTACCCACTTCTTGCAAAGCCGGAAATGTGTTCCTTGAATATGGGTTCGATGAATTTCTCGATTCATCCAGTCGCGCGGAAGATAAAGCAATGGCGCTTCGAATGGGAGCGTCCCTATGTCGAAGGAACCGAGGACATCATTTTCCGGAACACATTCCGGGACATCGGTCACATTCTCCGCGAACTGGGCGAAGGGTGTGGGACCCGGTTTGAGTTTGAGTGTTACGACCTCGGCCACCTCTATAACCTCGCGCACTTCGTGGATGAGGGGCTTGTAAAGCCTCCACTTTTCATACAGTCGATCTATGGGGTGCTGGGCGGCATGGGTCCGGATCCAGAGAATCTGACCGTCATGCGCACAACGGCCGATCGTCTTTTTGGTCGTCAGAACTACCGCTTTTCGATCCTGGGCGCGGGGCGGCACCAGATGCCGCTTGTCACGCTCGGGGCCATTCTCGGCGGGAATGTCCGGGTTGGTCTGGAGGACAGTCTGTATCTCGGCCGCGGCCAGTTGGCGACGTCGAATGCAGAGCAGGTCCGCAAGATACGGCGAATTCTGGAGGAGCTATCCCTTGACGTTGCGACGCCTGATGAAGCTCGTGAAATGCTCGGCTTGAAAGGGCGTGGCAAGACGGCGTTCTAAGGGAGCCCGAAAGCTCGGCCCATTGAAACACTTGGCGCGCATGGTGAAACACACCATGGCCCTGATAGAGAGGAATGAAATGCTCGAATATTTTCCCAAGAACTATGTCTGGAATCTGTCCGCCAACCTTGCATTGGGGATGGGTGGAAACATCGGTGAAGTCGACGTAATTTGCCGGCAACTCGTGGAGGCGTCACTGCTTCCGGATAGCGAAGGGACGGAGTCTTTTTTCAAGGCCTGGTGTGACCAGGCGGAGCGTCTCGTGGAGCTCGCGGAAGACGACGAAGCACGTGGGCGGCGATTAAGCGCCGGGGCCAAGCTCGGGAGGGCAGCAACGTATTATCTGACAGCGGAGCGTATGCAGAATCGAGACTATGCGCCGCGGAAAATCGCCTATTCAAAGATGTTGGAGAGTTTTTCGCGTTTTACCGAGTTACACGAAGAAAACTGCGAGCGTGTTGAAATTCCGTACCAGGGCACGGTGCTCGCAGGTCTGTTCGTTCGGGCTGATCGTAAAGATGGAACGCCGGCACCGTGCATCGCTCACTTTAACGGCTTGGACAGCACAAAGGAAATGATCTACGGATCAGGGATCGCGCAGGCGTTGGCTCGCCGCGGTGTTTCGACCCTGATGGTTGACCAGCCCGGTGTGGGTGAGGCATTGCGTCTGCGCGGACTGCACGCCGTCGTGGAAAGCGAGATCTGGGGAAGTGCGGTGGCAGACTACCTTCAGACACGGCGTGATGTCGACTCTGACATGCTGGGTGTTTGCGCCTGGTCTCTTGGCGGCTACTACGCTCCGCGGGTGGCGGCGTTCGAGAAGCGCTACCGGCTTTGCGTTGCGTGGGGTGCGAATTTCAATTGGGGCGAGCTGCAGAAACGTCGTTTGGCGCGGGAGGGCGATCGCCCAGTGCCCCATTACTGGGAGCACGTTCAATGGGTTTGGGGCAAGGGGAGTCTGGACGAGTTTATGGCATTTGCTCCGCGAATTACGCTTGAAAATGTCATTGACCGGATTACGGTGCCGTTTCTGGTTACGCACGGCGCCAAAGATCGTCAGATTCCTCTGGAGTACGCGCATGCGCAATACGATGGCGCGGTCAATAGTCCGAAGCGTGAACTGAAGTTCTTCACGGCCAAAGAAGGGGGTGTTGAGCACGTCAGCGCGGACAACATGAGCAATACGCGGGATTACATCGCCGACTGGGTCAGCGAAACGTTCGCGGAAATCGGCGCAATGGGAGTACGGAAATGAGTCGCACGTTCGTTGACCTGTCGATCTATTTGGAAAACGATGTTGTCTCCGATCCGCCAGTCTATCGGCCGAAAATCGACTACGTCGATCATACGAGGTCACTTCCTGAACTCGTCAACTTCTTTCCGGGCCTGCGGCCAGAGGACCTGCCGGACGAAGAGGCGTGGGCTATCGAGCGCGTCGAGCTCATCACGCATAACGGTACGCACCTCGATGCGCCTTATCATTTTGCGTCGACGATGGACGGTGGTAAGCGCGCTATCACGATCGACGAGGTTCCACTCGATTGGTGCTTTCAGCCGGGCGTGAAGCTAGACTTCCGCCATTTTCCCGATGGATACGTCGTCCAGCCCAAGGACGTCGAGGCGGAGTTGGACCGGATTGGCCATGAACTGAAGCCGCTCGAAATTGCGGTGATCAATACGTCGGCAGGAAAGCGATACGGTGCCGACGATTACGTGAGTGCCGGCTGCGGCATGGGCGCGGCAGCTACCCTTTACCTGCTTGAACGCGGGGTAAGAGTCACAGGCACGGACGGATGGAGCTGGGACGCCCCGTTTGTGCACACAAAGACGAAATTCGCCGAGACCGGTGATCCCTCGCTGATATGGGAGGGGCACAAGGCGGGTCGGCAGGTGGGCTACTGCCATCTAGAAAAGCTGCATAACCTCGAGGTACTTCCCTCCGACGGATTCACGATCGCCTGCTTTCCGTTCAAGATCCGCGCAGCATCGGCAGGCTGGACCCGGGCGGTTGCGATCTTGGACACGTGAGACGGGCCGGTATCCCGGGTTGGGAGACCGTAGTTGAGCGGGTAAATGCGACTAGCGTTGCCATGGTTGTGTCACGCCTGCGGACACAGGATCGTGGCACCAGGTGAAGGGAAGGAGAAGTTGATGTCTGGTACGGAAAGGTCGCTACGCGTGATGGTGGAGCACTGGCTAGCTCCTGATCCTGCGAAGGGTGTTCGGGTTACGGAATTCCGGAACAGACGATCCAGACGCGAATGCTATGTATGCGTCGAGACAATGAGAGCCGCAGGCCCGATCGCACTGTTCTTTTTTCGTCATCAGGACGGGGCGTGGCGCCTATTCCCGCCGGGCCCGGAACGACCGGCAATGCGCACCGCCTGAGATTCGAAGAATTTTGACCTCACTGTTTTGACGAAGGCGAGGACGAAATATTGGAGAACGTGCCGACCGCTCGGGGCATCAAGAGCTACAGCGCGATTCGGATAACGTCAACGTCGCGATCCCGGCTACGCAATTAACGGATATGCCGGTGGTGTCGGACGCGCGCGCGGGGCAATCAGGCAGTCACAGATTAGGAGAAGGAGAACGGAAAAAACTTTGCATTACTTATAAATATAAGAAAGAACGAGTATGAAAGATCGGATTAAAAATGACTATATATATTTGGAGACGATTATGCGTTGGAGAAAAAGTCTGGAGGCAGCGGTTCTGTTCGGGGTGCTTGGCCTTTCCGGAAAGGCCTACGCCACCGAAAATGGACTGCAGAGCTATCCTATTGGGATCGATACCGTTTTGAATGCCATTGTGCCCGCCCCAGGCACAACGCAGTTCTACGATTACTCGACGTTCTATACAGCGAGCCGGTTTGTCGGCCAGAACGGCGGAAGCGCTATCCCGGGTTTCAAGGTTAATGTATTCGCAATGGCGCCGCGCGTATTGCACACATGGGGAGAAACGTTAGGGCCGGTTACTTTCACATCCGGGTTCGCCCTGCCTATCGTTCATGCTGGGACGACTCTGCCCTTTGGAAGTGCCAACCGATGGGGCTTCGGGGATCTGACGATTCACAGTCTGAATATTGGATACTCCAACCCGGATAAGACTTTCTTTGGTTTGCTCGCACTGGATTTCGTGTTGCCGATAGGTTCGTATTCGGCATCGCGCTTGGTCAACACGGGATCGAATACCTATGCGTTCATTCCTGCCCTGAAGGTGACAGCCGTTCCGTTCCCACGTTCTGAGTTCTCGGCGACACTTGGCTATGAAATCAATTCGCCCAATCACGCAGACGGTTACCACTCGGGGAATCTGGTCGTCTTGGACTGGGTTGCTGGGTACTCGGTCCTGCCGAAGCTTCAACTTGGGGTGCAGGGCTACGTCCTGCAACAAGTGACCAATGACACCCAAAACGGCGCGCCAGTGGACGGGAATGGGTTTCGCGGAAGAGCATACGCTATCGGTCCGCAGATCCGGCTCAATTTCACACGTGATTCCGGGATCGTTTTTAAATGGCAACACGAGTTCGACGTCAGGAATCGGCCGAAGGGCGATCGGGCCTGGATTGAGTTCACCTTTCCTCTCAATCTATAAGGGGGAGGGAACACAAGAACACAAGTTGGTTGGCCGCTGATATGAGCTCAGATTTTCGCGATGAACAGCAGCATGGTGTGCCATCGCCATTCATGGCTTGAATGAACCGGATTCAAATCATCAACTTGAATGTAGGAATACGCATGCCCATCATGTTGGGAGCGACGATACGTTGCCGGGTGAAAGTCCATGTTATGAAGTCGATTGGGTTTGGAAGAGGAAGGGCCCGGTGGCCCAACTTCGTGATTTGAGCCATTCACGCATACAGAGAGCAAGCGCATGCAGACTTACGATTTCGATCTTTTTGTCATTGGCGGTGGTTCAGGCGGCGTCCGCGCGAGTCGCGTGGCGGCAGGGTATGGGGCGAGGGTTGGCATCGCAGAAGCTTTCCGGCTTGGCGGAACATGTGTGATTCGTGGTTGTGTGCCCAAGAAACTCATGATGTACGCATCACAGTTCAGGAGCGCCTTTGAGGATTCGAGAGGGTATGGCTGGACGCTCGGATCATACGTTCATGACTGGGCTGCCATGGTCGCGGCGAGGGACAAGGAAATAGACCGACTCGAAGGCGTCTACCGCAGCTTGCTCGATAAGTCTGGGGTTGCGGTTTTCAGTGGCCGTGCGGAATTGGATGGGCCGCATCGGATCCGCCTGAATGGCGAGGTGATTACTGCGAAGGTCATTCTTCTCGCAACGGGTGCGACGCCCGCACGGCTTGACGTGCCCGGAGCAGAGTTCACGGTGACCTCAGACGAAGTATTCAACTTGCGGGACGCGCCGCGCCGCGTGGCGATTGTCGGGGGAGGCTACATCGCATGTGAGTTTGCAGGCATCTTCAATGGCCTGGGTACGCAGGTGGTTCAACTGCATCGTGGGAGCCAGATTCTTCGTGGGTTCGACGACGAACTCCGTTTCCACCTCGCGGACGAAATAGCACGTACCGGTGTCGACCTTCGTCTTGGTGTCGACGTGACGGCGGTGGAACGCGCACGAGACGCGCTGTCCGTTCATCTGTCGAATGGATCGGTGTGCGAGGTAGATGCGGTGATGGTTGCCACCGGCCGTCACTGTGCCACTAGCGGGCTACGCCTGGATACGGTTGGAGTCGGCGTTGACGGAGACGGTGCGATCAAGGTGAACGAATTCTCTCGCACGACCAACCCGCATGTCTATGCCGTGGGCGATGTCACCAATCGGCTCAAGCTGACCCCGGTCGCGATTCATGAGGGGCATGCGTTTGCGGATACAGTGTTCGGGGAGCAATCTCGCGCGATCTCGCATAACAACGTCCCATTTGCTGTATTCAGCCAACCACAAGCGGCCTCTGTCGGGCTTAGCGAAGAGCAAGCGAGAGCGCAGTTTGACGACGTCAAGATATACGGGAGCAGTTTCCGCCCAATGCGGGCAGCGCTTTCATTGCGCGAAGAGCGCGCCCTTGTGAAGCTCGTCGTGGATGGAAAGACGGACAGGGTGCTTGGGGCTCATATTGTGGGGGCCGACGCCGCGGAGATCATTCAGGGGCTGGCAATTGCTCTCAAGGTAGGGGCGCGGAAGGCTGACTTTGACGCGACGCTTGGTGTGCATCCGACGCTTGCTGAAGAGTTTGTTACGTTACGGACGGCGCGCTGATTGACAATTTCGGACTCCATTCATTTTGGAAACGGAAATAGTTGATATTTTTGCACTCGACGCCTGTCATGGTACTTCGCGCATAGTGAACAAATTTTTAGCAAAAAAGAGGAGTCTTCACCTGATGAACACGAACCCTCATGTCTCTTTGCTGGCAGTTTGCGGCAGCCTGCGAGCGCAGTCTTACTCCACGGCCGTACTGCGGACGCTGATTGACCATGTGTCTGATAACGTGCGCGTGGAGCGGGCAGCAATTAGTTCTTTGCCGTTTTACAACCAGGATCTGGATGATGAACAGACGCGGCCGGTGGCAGTCACGGCATTCAAGGAGAGGATTCGCGAGTGTGACGGGTTGCTTGTCGTCACGCCTGAATACAACCATGGTTTGCCGGCGGTACTGAAAAACGCCATTGATTGGGCATCCCGGCCGGCTTATGAGTCGGTATTGAAGGACAAGCCGGTAGTGTGTATTACTGCCTCTCCCAGCCTGTATGGAGGGGTGCGGGCGCACGTCCATCTTCAGCAGTTATTTGCCTCCACGCTGTCTCGTCAGATCATCATGCCCCCAGTTGCTCTGGGGGGCATTGGCGGCAAAGTCGTGAACGGCATACTGTCGGATGGAATTTCGCTGGATTTGGCAATCGGTGCGCTGCAGCGGTTGGTCGAATTTGTGAGGCAGGAGAGACAGTCGTAAAGTTTTTCTGCGGGCGAATTGCGAGCATATGCTTCCGGCAGTTCGTACGGCGCCTCTCGCAGCGAAGGCCGTGGACTCTGCGTAGCTTGCTATATTTTGTTCAATTGACATGCAGCGGACAATGAAAAGCTAATCTGACTGGAGACAGGTGTGCACCTTGGGGGTCTCGATCTGAATCTTCTGCTCGCGCTC
Organism: Paraburkholderia sp. SECH4; assembly: GCF_030511745.1. NCBI lineage: Bacteria > Pseudomonadati > Pseudomonadota > Betaproteobacteria > Burkholderiales > Burkholderiaceae > Paraburkholderia > Paraburkholderia sp. SECH4. Next base: position 32,440 of record NZ_JALOCP010000035.1, on the reverse strand, counting down.
GACGCCCTGCTCAGCGAGAAAAATGTTACGCGCGCCGCTGAACGCATGAACATTTCGCAACCGGGCATGAGTGCTGCGCTTCAGAAACTGCGTTGGCATTTTTCGGACCCATTGCTGGAAAAGGTGGGGCGACGGCTCGAATTGACGCCGCGTGCACGTACACTTGCACAGCCGGTCAAAAACATTCTGTTCGAAATTCGGACGCTTACCAACGGTGCTGAGGATTTCGACCCGGCGAAGGCGCAGCGGATTTTCCGCGTGTGCGCGTCCACTTACTGCAGCGATCTTCTAGCAATCCCCGTTATCAGATACCTGGGTAAGGTTGCCCCACGGGTCAGCGTTCAGTTCGATGATCTATTCTCCGATACGTTCGCGCGGCTTGTGGACGGTCAAATCGACATCGCAATTGCCATCCCCCAGCGGTTGCTGATGGAACCAGTCAATCTCAATGGACCGCTGTCCTCGGCGGACCTGTTTTCGGATCGATTGGTGCTTGCGGTCGCGAATGACAACAGCGCCGTAGGCAACACCATAAGTTTCGACGAGCTTTGCGAACTCCCCTACGTTGAAACCCGCTTTGCGGGCCAAACAGTGTCTATTAGCGAGCAGGCGTTGCGTCGACAACCGAAGCAGCCGCGGGTGAGGGCATGGTTCCCAAATTTTCAGTTGACACTCGACGCCGTTGCCCAAACTGGAGTGATCGCGACGGCGCCTGAAAAGTTGATCGCCATGCGCGGTGCGCAGCGTGTGCGGACACTACCTCTTCCGTTTGAAGTTCCTGATTTCGAAGAGCACGTCTACTGGCATCCGAGGAACGACCACGATGCGGGGCATCGGTGGTTCCGGGCGGTTCTTCAATCGGCCGCACAAGAACTGCAGGCAGGGCGCCAACGGCTGGAATACGAGTGACTTTTGGGTGTGTCTGCCTACGCGGCACCCACATGCGATTCAGGGATTCGGGTCGCCGGCGTTATATGTTTCATCGTTGCGAGCCCAAGCCGCTCACTTCTCCTGCCCGTCTGATTTTCACACTGTGGCTGTAGGGTCCATTACAGGTAGTGTCCAGCCTCCTTCCGGAACAACAGCGTGTCGCTCGCATAAGTCGGCGCTATAGCTGCAATCGCTACTGACGATTTCCCTTGTGTGTCTTAAACACGGACCATATGGGAAGTCGACAGTTGCAGCAGGCTTGAGAGGCAATTGGCAACGTTACCTGCACGGCTCGGTTGCGACGCGGAAGCCCCCGACTCTGTGAGCAACTGTCTTCTGTACGTGGTCGCCGCGCGGCGCAACCGGAATAAACTAATTAGTCAGGAGACGGACTCAAATGTATCCACTGCCCGATGGTCTATTTGCAGCCAGAAACCAATGGTACATAGCGGCATGGTCTGAGGAGGTGACGCGAGAGCCGATGGAGCGCTGGATTCTCGACGAGCCTGTCGCGCTTTACCGCACGGAGAGCGGCAAGCCTGTCGCTCTTGAAGGGCGTTGCCCACATCGCGGCTTTCCGCTGGGCAGAAGCCGCGTCTCCGGTGACAACATTCAGTGCGGTTATCACGGCATCACTTTTCGGCCCGATGGCAGTTGCGCCGCTATCCCGAGCCAGTCCGCTGTACCGGCAGCCTGCCGGGTCCGCTCCTATCCCATTGTTGAGCAGTGGCGGTGGCTTTGGATCTGGATGGGTGATCCAGCACTGGCGGACGAAAGCCTGATCCCGAGCGAGGATGAACTCGGTCTTGGCGATGACGATCATCTGATCGTTAGCGGTGGTTATAACCTTGTCGCGGGTCGGTACATGCTTTTGCATGACAACCTGTTTGATCTGACGCATGTCGGATACCTGCACATGCCCAGCTTCGGAAGCGGTGGTGGCGCACAGGACACGGTTCCTGAAGTCAAAACAGGCCCGAACTGGGTATCCAGTGTCTATACGCAGCGCAACGTCGACATTCCCGACTTCTTCTCCCGGTTCCTGCATTTCAGTGGCAAGGTGGACAGGGTGCAGGGACTCAAATTGTTATTGCCGTGCCTGCATGTTGGTGGTACTCAGATTTCTCTTCCGCAGAAAACCGATGCCACTCCGGGCGAGCTCTTGGGTTCATTGCGGGTTTATCACGCCGTGACGCCTGCCACCCGTCACAGCACCAACTATTTCTTCGCGGCGGGCCAGTCGTGGAGCAGTGATCGCAGCGTATCCCAGCAGTTGTTCGACTATCAAAAGAACCGCGTGATACCCGAAGACGTCATGGCCTCCGAATATATTGAGGAAATGATCCAGAAGAGTCGGTCGACTTCGGAGGTTCTTGTTAGAGCCGACGCGGTTTGCGTGACCGGGCGCCGGATGTTCGAGAAGATGATTCACGGCGAAATGACGCCCAATCCCGTAGAGCGACCGCTCACCGCATTGGGCTGATGGGAACGTCCTTGACCAAATCCTGCCGGCCGGTTCTCTCCGGAGGTCGGCTGGCGTCGTCTGCAGACTGAAAATACAATGAACCAGACAGTTTCTACAATCGCCGTCCGAGTTGTGCGCAAGCGGGTGGAGGCGAAAGATATATGTAGTATTGAGCTTGCCGATGCTCGCGGGGATATTCTGCCTGCGTTTTCGGCTGGCTCCCACATCGATGTCCATCTTCCGGGTGGTCTCGTCCGTCAATATTCGTTATGCAATCATCCGGGCGAAAGATACCACTACCGTATCGGCGTATTGCGCGATCCCAATTCTCGCGGTGGATCGATGGCAGTGCATGATTTGGTTGAGCAGGGCGACATCCTTCACATCAGTGCGCCCCGGAATCATTTTCAGCTGGCGTCTGCTGAACGGTACCTCATGTTCGCCGGTGGAATTGGTGTCACCCCTATCTTGTGCATGACGGAAGTGCTTTCCCGGAGCGACAGCGATTTTACTTTTCATTACTATGGCCGGTCAGCAGATAGGATGGCGTTTGCCGGACATATCACTGCATCGGCTTTTCGCGATCGTGTTCGTTTTCATCTCGATGATGAAACGGGCAAGCCACGACCAGCACTCGAGAAGGTATTTGCGCACGAAAGCCACGGGACGCATCTTTATGTCTGTGGACCAACGGGTTTCATCAATTGGATAGTCGATGCGGCTAAGGCTGCCGGTTGGACGCAAGAGCGGATCCATTACGAGTACTTTTCGCCTCCAGTGGCGGCGCCGAACGCTGAATGTTTTGAGATTGAACTGGGTCGCAGCGGCGGAATATTTACGGTGCCGGCAGAAAAATCGGTGGTCGCAGTCCTACGCGAGAACGGCATCGATTTGCCAGTGTCATGCGAGGCTGGAGTTTGCGGCACTTGCCTCACACGGGTTCTCGCAGGCGACCCGGATCATCGAGATGTCTATCTTACAGACGAGGAACATGTTCGGAACGACCGTTTTACACCTTGTTGCTCGCGTTCTCTGTCACGACGTTTAGTGCTTGATCTTTAATCCGCTCGCGACGATGGTCTAGGTAGACATGTACGTTGTTCGGTAAAGAACTCGCGCAAAGCGTCTGTGATATCCGAGTACGGTGCGTCGTGTGTCAAATTGTGTCTATACCTGTTTGATCAGGCAGCCCAGCAGGGTGTATGCGTCGGCGCTTTTGCGATGACGTACGCGTACTGGTATGCCACGGTAGCATCGGCGTCGATCGTAGCCTCGCCCGGCCAGAGGGTCTCCCAATGCATCGCGGGCATCCATGAAGTGACGTTTCGGGTCGGCGACTATTATCGAGCGCAAGTGGGGTACGCTTGTGGGTATTCCCTTTCTCGACTTGGTCCCTTACTTTTTTTGGACTCGCCGATCCACTACAACACTATCACTTGTCGTTCAAGATGACGCCGTGGGGATTCTCCTGCTTTCGAGGAGGGGCATGAACGGGCGATGCTATCGCACCATTAAGGCAGAGGGTGTTCTCTATCAACTCCCCGACGCGACTTACCGCTACGACGGCGACGTCACGGCCAATGAGGTGCACGACAAGGTTCGTGAAGCGGTGAAAGCAACTCGCCTGAAAGGCGGAATTATCGTCACTGAATCTGCGGGGAGCGTTGTCAGCGGCTTGAAAAGGGCTTGAGTCGAGCACTCGTAAAAAGCCTCGAGCGACCCTGCGCGGTTTTTAGCTGGAACCTGCCTCAACTCAGTATCTTTATGCAGCTGCTATCGCATTGCTCGGTGACGACTTGATTGAGCACGTGAACTCGGGGTCACCGCACCGGACGCGCAGGGCCGGATCGTGTTCTTCGATCTGCCTGAAGGAGACCAGCGATTGCGACCCTGGTGGGGTTTTCCCTAAATTTGGCGTGAGTCACTAGGACTTGCGAACAGATGTCGTCAGAGAGGGCCGTGCAGTTGCACTGCGCGCGCGACGCTGTGAAACAGCTGGCGGAACAATAAGTCATTGTTTTAAAAAGATATTTTATGTCGTCGTGGCGACCGCGCGCGGCTAAGAGTTCAGACTTAAGCGAACAAAGTTCAAAGTTAAGCGAATCTCGACAGTCAAAGCGACATCCCTTCTTGAATTTGTCACCACCCGTCCATATAATTAGCACTCGCTGCACGAGAGTGCTAACAACATCGCCGGTTGGCTCTGCCAGCCGGGTTTTCTCAGCGTTCTTCAGTCTCAATCAAGAGAGGAGTATGTATGAACCTTCGTCCTTTGCATGATCGCGTGATCGTCAAACGTCTGGATCAAGAAACCAAGACCGCGTCGGGCATCGTGATCCCCGAAGCCGCAGCAGAAAAGCCGGATCAAGGCGAAATTCTGGCAGTCGGCCCGGGCAAGCGTGACGACAAAGGCGCACAAATCGCCCTCGACGTGAAGGTCGGTGACCGCGTCCTGTTCGGCAAGTACGCAGGCCAGACCGTCAAGGTCGACGGCAACGAACTGCTCGTGATGCGCGAAGAAGACATCATGGCCGTGGTGCAAAAGTAAGCGTCAGTCGCTACTTTTCCCGGTCATATCCCAAAGAATTCAAGGAGTTAGAAGATGGCAGCTAAAGACGTCGTATTCGGTGATTCCGCCCGTGCCAAGATGGTTGAAGGCGTGAACATCCTCGCGAACGCTGTGAAGGTCACGCTGGGCCCGAAGGGTCGCAACGTTGTCCTGGAACGCAGCTTCGGCGGCCCGACGGTCACGAAGGATGGTGTTTCGGTCGCGAAAGAGATCGAACTGAAAGACAAGCTCCAGAACATGGGCGCACAAATGGTCAAGGAAGTCGCTTCCAAGACCAGCGACAACGCAGGTGACGGCACCACGACCGCAACGGTTCTGGCTCAGTCGATCGTCCGCGAAGGCATGAAGTACGTTGCATCGGGCATGAACCCGATGGACCTGAAGCGCGGTATCGACAAGGCTGTGACCGCAGCGATCGAAGAACTGCGCAAGATCAGCAAGCCGTGCACGACCAACAAGGAAATCGCTCAAGTTGGCGCGATTTCGGCAAACAGCGACTCGTCGATCGGTGACCGCATCGCTGAAGCGATGGACAAGGTCGGCAAGGAAGGCGTGATCACGGTTGAAGACGGCAAGTCGCTGCAAGACGAGCTGGACGTGGTTGAAGGCATGCAATTCGACCGCGGCTACCTGTCGCCGTACTTCATCAACAACCCGGACAAGCAAGTTGCTGTGCTCGACAACCCGTTCGTGCTGCTGCACGACAAGAAGGTTTCGAACATTCGTGACCTCCTCCCGGTCCTGGAACAAGTCGCTAAGGCTGGCCGTCCGCTGCTGATCATCGCAGAAGACGTCGAAGGCGAAGCGCTGGCTACGCTGGTTGTGAACAACATCCGCGGCATCCTGAAGACCGTTGCTGTCAAGGCTCCGGGCTTCGGCGATCGTCGTAAGGCCATGCTGGAAGACATCGCGATCCTGACCGGCGGTCAAGTCATCGCTGAAGAAACCGGCTTGACGCTCGAAAAGGCAACGCTGGCTGAACTGGGTCAAGCGAAGCGTATCGAAGTGGGCAAGGAAAACACGACGATCATCGACGGCGCTGGCGAAGGTGCAACGATCGAAGCGCGCGTGAAGCAAGTGCGCACGCAAATCGAAGAAGCTACGTCGGACTACGACCGTGAAAAGCTGCAAGAACGCGTGGCCAAGCTGGCTGGCGGTGTTGCAGTGATCAAGGTCGGTGCTGCGACCGAAGTCGAAATGAAGGAAAAGAAGGCACGTGTCGAAGACGCACTGCACGCAACGCGCGCAGCTGTGGAAGAAGGCATCGTTGCTGGCGGCGGCGTCGCACTGATCCGTGCACGTACGGCAATCGCTGGCCTGAAGGGCGCTAACGCCGATCAGGACGCAGGTATCAAGATCGTGCTGCGCGCGATGGAAGAGCCGCTGCGCCAGATCGTCACGAACGGTGGCGAAGAAGCCAGCGTCGTGGTGGCAGCTGTTGCTGCTGGCACGGGCAACTACGGCTACAACGCAGCAACCGGCGAGTACGTCGACCTGGTTGACGCAGGTGTCGTGGACCCGACGAAGGTGACGCGCACGGCGCTGCAAAACGCAGCTTCGGTCGCTGGCCTGCTGTTGACCACCGACGCTGCTGTTTGCGAACTGCCGAAGGAAGATGCTCCGATGGGCGGCGGTATGCCCGGCGGCATGGGCGGCATGGGCATGGACATGTAATTTCCGATTGAGCCTCACTTGGCCTCGTTTGAGGCTCCGTTGGAAACACATGGGGAAGTGCGTCGCGAGGCGTGCTTCCCAAAACAAAAAACCCGCAGAAATGCGGGTTTTTTGTTTTGGGGTAAGGGGTTGGGTCGTCCGGCATTACGCGTGCTTCGCGCACGTTGTATTCGTCAGCCTATTAGGCTGGTCGGGCCGCGGCTGAAGTGGAAACGCTTGCCGGGCGCCTGCCGCTCGCGCAGCAGACGCTTCGAGCCGCCAATTTAATGCCGTGCTTCGCCCGGTGTCGCATCCTTGCCGGTTGCAGGCGGCGTGTCGTCGTCGCTGCTGCGGGCCCAGAAGAAGCGATCAGGCAGATACGCGCCCATTCCTGGCCGAAATGCGTTGCGCATCGCCTGATACAGATACTCCTGCGCCTCGCGTACGGCTTCAGCAGGGTCCTGGCCGTTGGCCAGCAAGGCGGCAATCGCGGCGCCGAGCGTGTCGGTAATGCCCATAATCCGATGGGCGCCGCGGTCCCACATATCCTGGCGCAGTTGGCCGTCTTCGCTGAACAGCGTATTGACGAGCCGGTGCGTGCCGGTTTCCGTCGACAGAATGTATTCGCAGCCTTGCGAGAGCAGATGCGAGATCGCCGCGTCGAGGCTCGGCGCCTCGGCGTCGCCGTCCGGCTGGGCGAGAGCGAGCAGCGTGGTCGAATCGGCCACCAGCAAGGTGGTTTGCGGCGCCAGCAGGTCGGCAATCGCTTCGCGCAGTTCGTCGGCGGCGAGCACGTGTTCGTCGTCGAGCGTGAAGTCGGGGGCGAGAATCAGCGGGATGTCGTCGTAATCGGCGACCACTTCGGCAATCGCGCTCACCACTTCAGCGCGCGTGCATGCGCCGACCTTAAACGCGGCGATCGGCATGTCTTCGAGCAGCATCCGAGCCTGGGTCGCGACCACTTCAGGGTCGAGTCCGGTGACTTCGTCGCAGCTTGCCGAGTCGCGCACGGTATAACCCGTGAGCACGGAGACGCCATGGCAGCCCATGCTGGCAAGGGTCATCAGGTCGGCTTGCAGGCCGGAGCCGCCGGTGGGATCGGAAAGGCCGAAGGTGAGGACGATCGGAGGCGTATCGCTGGGCATGAAGATTTACAAAAAGGAGCTGTATTTAGGCGCAGAGGGTGCGCAATCGGCTCAATTATGCGGCCTAAACCGTTATGAAGGCGGTTTTTCGCAGTCTTCGGCGCATTGCCGCAAGCCAGCAGCACGTGAGCGGCAGCCAGGCGCGACCCTACGCGTAAGCGCCAACCAAACCGACGCAACCCTCTAGCCAAAGGCCGCCGCACACTACGATTGCACGTTTCTGTTTGCTAGGCATTGGGGCGGCAACACGGTACCATCATGGCTCCCGTTTCCACGGACTCTACGACGCGACACAAGAATGGAATATCAAAGCTGGATGTGCCTGATTTGCGGCTGGATTTACGACGAAGAAGCCGGCTTGCCGGACGAAGGCATTGCGCCGGGCACGCGCTGGGAGGACGTTCCCATTAACTGGACCTGCCCGGAATGCGGAGCGCGCAAGGAAGACTTCGAGATGGTCCAGATCTGAGGTCCGAGGGGCAAACGGCGGTGTCCAATCGAGTGCCATGCCGTGTGCCTGCGGCGCGGCGTTTTGCAGGCGGCGTCGGCCGGATCGAACGCGGTTCATGCGTTCGGAACGCAGCCCCAACGCACTCACACGGAACGTCCCCGGTTGCACCGTGTCGCAGCGGTAATCTGTCATTGTCCCGTCGCCAGTTCGCGCGTTAGCCGATCAGTCTCTCGTGCAGCGCCGAGCGGCGACCCGTCAGCTTCCTGTCGCCTGCCCATGACTCTTCGATCCGCTGCACCCGATTCCTTCGATGCATTGCCCAATCCGCGCGGCGGCGCTGTCCGCTCTGCGGAGCTGGCGCTGGCCGAGGCGCTGCTGGCGTTCGAGCAACACCGCGAGAGCACCTCGGCGCTGCTGCGTGCGTCGCACGGGTTGCGCGAAGCCGGCTGGCTGAGCGCGCAGCGCTTCGCGGACGCGCTGGTGCGGCTCTCGCCTCTGGCCGAGGGCGATCCGGCTGACGCGGACAGCGCGCGGCCCGTGTTCGGCGCGGCATTGCACGATTTCCGCGCGGCGCTCGAGCGCCACAATCTGCGCGAGCTGTCCTGTTCGCCCACGCTGTTTAACCACTATTACGCGCTCTGTGCCCATCTGTCGGAGCACACGCCCGGTTCGACCGTCGCTTTCGAAGATCTCGCGCTGAGCGCCCGCCCGGTGCCGCCGGTGTCGCTGCATAACCAGTCCGCGGATCAGCTCGCTCATTTGCGGGCGCGCTACGAGCGCGCGCTGCTGCCGGTGTTGCGCTCGCAGCCTGATAGCAGTGGTGCTGCGCTGGCGTTCACGAACGCGGCGCTCGACGAACTGGATGCCGTCTTTACCGAACTCACCGGCCCGGATCCCTACGATTTCTGGCGCCTCGCCAAAGCTTGCGCCAAGGCGCTACGCGTCAGCGGCCGCGCCACCGGAGATGCCGACGCGCGGCGTTTCTACGCGCGCTGCAACCTCACCCTGGCCGATCATGCGCACGGCATTGAGCGCGCGCCGCGTTCGCTGGTGCGTGCGACGCTGGCGCTGCTGTGGCGCGATTACGCGCTGTTCGGCGCTGCAGCGGAAGACGCCGATCAGGTCGAAGTGCTGCACGACTACGGCTTGACGGTCGATTGGCACGTCGCGGGCACCCAGGCATCCGAAATGCTTTGGGAAGCTGGCGCCGTGCAGGCGCAGGCTGTCAGCGCGACCCGCAGCGCGCTGACGCGCGAGCTGGGCGTGTTAACCGTCAACGCGCATGCGTATGAAGATTTCCTGCAAACGGCCGATGCCTCGATTTCGGCGCTGACCGAGCACGCCCGCGCGGCCGACCAGCCCGAGAAAGCCGATCCGAGCGAAGCGTTGCAGGCGGGCGACGCCGCTTACCGGCTCGGTGCCGCCGCGTGCGCGCTGGGCCTCGGCCACGTGGCGCTGGTTGCCGATGCACTCGGGCTCGCGTGGCGCCGCCGCGCGCACGCCGGCGTATCGACGCCGGCGGTGCGCTCCCACGTCATCGTCGGTGCACCGGCGGCGAGCACGCTCGAACAGGCCGCCGAAGCGTTACGTGCGATGCTGCATAAAGTCGCTGCGGGCGTCGCGCCGACAGGCAGCAGCGCTGCACTGGCCGCCTTGACGCGTTCGATCGAGCAGGGCGGCGCCTGAGCTGCTGGCTGCTGTATCAATCAGCAGCATGCCCTGCGCGCCGGCGCCCATCCTCTGCCGGCAACAGCGAGGCGCCATGTTCGAACCCGGAGGCACGCGATATGCGTGTCGTCAACACCGCTGAGCGCGCCATGGACAAGGCCTGCGTGCGTGATAGAGTGCAACTTGATTCGCCGTCGATGGCTCGCGGCGCAGGTCATCGCGCACATCGCGGTTCCGCGCTCAAAGCCCGCCATCCTGCACCGTCTTTGCTAAAATCCGAACTATGTCCAAGAGTACCGATCGCATCAATCTGACCAATCAGTTCCTGATCGCCATGCCAAACATGGCGGATCCCACGTTTTCAGGAACGGTGGTCTACCTTTGCGATCACAGTGAGCGCGGCGCGCTCGGCCTCGTGATCAACCGGCCGACCGATATCGACCTGGAAGCGCTCTTCAGTCGCATCGATCTCAAGCTCGAGATCGAACCCCTTCTCCATGTGCCCGTGTATTTCGGCGGCCCGGTGCAAACCGAGCGCGGCTTCGTGCTGCATGATCCGAAAGACGGCAATGCCTATACGTCGTCGATGTCGGTGCCGGGCGGGCTCGAAATGACCACGTCGAAAGACGTGCTCGAAGCCGTCGCGAGCGGCACCGGTCCGGAGCGCTTCCTGCTCACGCTTGGCCATGCCGGCTGGGGCGCGGGTCAGCTCGAAGAAGAGATTTCGAAGAACGGCTGGCTCACGGTTGAAGCCGACCCGAAAATCATTTTCGACGTGCCTGCCGAGGAGCGTCTGGAAGCCGCGCTCGCGCTGCTCGGCATTTCACTCTCGATGCTGTCGGGCGAAGCAGGTCACGCATGAGCCTGGCAGCCGGACGTGAGGCGACGCTGCTTGCGTTCGACTATGGTGAAAAGCGGATCGGCGTGGCGGTGGGCAATTCGCTCACCCGCAGCGCACGGGCTCTTGTGATCGTGCAGAACCGCAGCCGCGAATACCGTTTCGAGGCGATCGGCAAGCTGATCGCAGAGTGGAAACCGGACGCGCTGGTCGTCGGTTTGCCCATGCACCCGGACGGCACGCCGCACGAAATGACCCAACTCGCGAAGCGCTTCGGCAATCAGCTGAATGGCCGCTTCAATCTGCCGGTGACATGGATCGACGAGCGCTATTCGTCGGTCGAGGCGAAGGCGGAAATCCGCGCCGGCAACGGCCGCGCCGACATGCTCGACGCCGAAGCCGCCAGCATCATCCTCCAGCAATATCTAGACGGACTTTCCGACGATCATGAGTTCCATTGACGCCGAAGCGCTTTATCGCGCCGTGCTCGAACAGGTTCGCGCGGCGTATGGCGACGCCTTCGGCACTGCCGATGGCCCCGTGCTGGCCGGCATCTACAGCGGCGGCGCGTGGCTCGCCGAGCGCCTTGCGCGCGATCTGAAGGCGCCGAGCTTCGGCGTGGTGAATGTCGCGCTGCATCGCGACGACTACGCGAAAAAAGGCCTGCACTCGCAGGCAAGCCCGACCTCGCTGCCGTTTTCCGTGGACAAGCGCCGCATCGTGCTGGTGGACGACGTGCTGTACACCGGCCGTACGATTCGCGCGGCGTTGAATGAGCTGTATGACTACGGCCGTCCGGCATCGGTCGAACTGGCGGTGCTCGCCGACCGCGGCGGACGCGAGTTGCCGGTGGCGGCGCGTTTTGTCGGCGGCGTGGTGGATGTGCCGGCCGATGCGACGCTCGTGCTCGCCCGCGAAGCAGGTGGCGCCGATGGCGCGCCGCGTTTCACCTTTCACACCGAAGCACGCGTTGATTGAACGCAGCTTTGCGCATTGAGCAAGGCATCGACGCCGAACACGTTGAAGCCCGTATTTGAAGCAGGTACCCCATGAACACCGCCACCCAGGCCTCCCAGGATTCCGCCGACAGCGCCACCGAGCGCTTCCGTTATGGCTTCCTGAAGGGCAATCCGCAGCTCACGAAGAACGGCGAGCTCAAACATCTGTTGTCGATCGAAGGTTTGCCGAAGGCGATCGTCAATCACATTCTCGATACCGCCGACCAGTTCGTCAGCGTGACCGATCGCGAGGTGAAGAAGGTGCCGTTGTTGCGCGGCAAGTCGGTGTTCAACCTGTTCTTCGAGAACTCGACGCGCACCCGCACGACCTTTGAAATCGCCGCGACGCGCTTGTCGGCCGACGTGCTGAATCTGAACATCAATGCTTCGTCAACGAGCAAGGGTGAGTCGCTGCTCGACACGATCAACAACCTCTCGGCGATGCATGCCGATATGTTCGTCGTGCGTCATGCATCGAGTGGCGCACCGTACCTGATCGCCCAACACTGCGCGCCGCACGTGCACGTGATCAATGCCGGCGACGGCCGTCACGCACACCCGACCCAGGGTCTGCTCGACATGTACACGATCCGCCACTACAAGAAGGACTTCACGAATCTGCGCGTGGCGATCGTCGGCGACATTCTGCATTCGCGGGTTGCGCGTTCGGACATTCATGCGCTGACCACGCTCGGCGTGCCGGAAGTGCGCGCGATCGGTCCGCGCACGCTGCTACCGGGCGGTCTCGAGCAAATGGGCGTGCGCGTATTCCACAACCTGGACGAAGGCCTGAAAGACGTCGACGTGATCATCATGCTGCGTTTGCAGAACGAGCGGATGAGCGGCGCGCTGCTGCCGTCGGCGCAGGAGTACTTCAAGAGCTGGGGTTTGACGCCGGAGCGCCTCGCGCTCGCCAAACCCGATGCGATCGTGATGCACCCGGGGCCGATGAATCGTGGCGTCGAAATCGATTCGCAGGTGGCCGACGGTCCGCAATCGGTGATTCTGAACCAGGTGACGTTCGGCATTGCGGTGCGCATGGCGGTGATGGGAATCGTCGCGGGCAATCACGATTGATCTCGCCACGGCGCGCACCAACACACGCATCAACGCACGCACCAGCACACGCGACAAGTCACGCAGAACTTAGCTGAACGCTTGGCTAAACATTAAGGCAGCGCATGAAGATTCATATTCAAGGCGGCACGCTGGTCGATCCGGCGGCGGGCACCGAACAGCAGCAGGACATTTTTATCGCAGCGGGCAAGATCGTCGCCATCGGCGACGCGCCTGCTGATTTCAACGCAGCGAAGACGATCGACGCCAAAGGCCTGCATATCGTGCCGGGCCTGGTCGACCTGTCCGCGCGCTTGCGCGAACCGGGCTACGAACACAAGGCGACGCTCGAATCCGAAATGGCCGCGGCGCTCGCAGGCGGCGTGACGAGTCTCGTGTGTCCGCCGGACACCGATCCGACGCTCGATGAACCGGGCCTCGTCGAGATGCTCAAGTTCCGCGCGCGCAATCTGGACCAGGCGCATGTGTATCCGCTCGGCGCGTTGACCGTCGGGCTGAAGGGCCAGGTCATCACCGAGATGGTCGAGCTGACCGAAGCGGGCTGTATCGGCTTTTCGCAGGCCGATGTGCCAGTGGTCGACACGCAGGTCTTGATGCGTGCGTTGCAGTACGCGAAGACATACGGCTACACGGTGTGGCTGCGTCCGGTCGATGCCTATCTTGGCAAGGGCGGCGTCGCCGCAAGCGGCGCGCTGGCGTCGCGGCTCGGTTTGTCTGGCGTGCCGGTGTCGGCGGAAACGATCGCGCTGCACACGATCTTCGAACTGGTCCGCGTGACGGGAGCACGGGTGCATCTGTCGCATGTGTCGTCGGCGGCGGGCATCGCGTTGATGCGCGCGGCCAAGGCCGAGGGCTTGCCGGTGTCGTGCGACGTTACCGTGAACCATGTGCATCTGATCGACGTCGACATCGGCTACTTCGACGCGCAATTCCGCCTCGATCCGCCGCTGCGCCAGCAGCGCGATCGCGAGGCGATCCGCGCGGGCCTCGTCGACGGTACGATCGACGCGATCTGCTCTGACCACACGCCGGTCGACGACGACGAAAAGCTGCTGCCGTTCGCCGAAGCCACGCCGGGCGCGACGGGCCTCGAGCTGTTCCTGTCGCTAACCGTCAAATGGGCCGACGAAGCGGGCGTGCCGTTGGCCAAGGCACTGAACCGCATCACCACGGCGCCGGCCGACGTGCTGAAGCTGGAGGCGGCTGGCCGCATCGCCGTGGGCGCCGTCGCCGATCTTTGCGTGTTCGACCGCAACGCGTATTGGCGCGTCGAGCCGCGTGCATTGAAGAGCCAGGGACACAACACGCCGTTCCTCGGCTATGAACTGCCGGCGCGCGTGCGGATGACCATCGTGTCCGGTCACGTTGCGTTCGAACAGCGCTAATATTCGCGGCATTGCCCAGTTACGGAAAGCTCCAACAATGAAGCTCGCGTTACGCAAGGCCCGTCTCGTCGCCCATCTGCTGCACGGCATGTGGATCGTTGCGACGCGCTTTTCCAAGATCGGCGCGGATGGGCGGCAGACGCTCAACCGCGAATGGTCGCTGAAAATGCTGCGTCTATGCGGCATGCGGCTCGTCGTGCATAACGACAGCGCGCGGCTTGACCGCGGCGCGCTGGTGGTCGCCAATCACATCTCGTGGATCGACATCTACGTGATCAATGCGTGGCGACCCACGCCGTTCGTCTCGAAGGCCGAGATCCGGCAGTGGCCGGTGGTCGGCTGGCTGGCGCAGCAACTGGGCACGGTGTTCATCCAGCGCGAGAAGCGCAGCGATGCGAAACGGATCATGCATGAGCTGTCCGACCGCCTGAGCGCGGGCGAGCTGATGTGCGTGTTTCCTGAAGGGACAACAACGAACGGTCTGGCGCTACTGCCGTTTCACGCGAATATGTTCCAGGCCGCCGTGTCGGCCTCGGCGCCAGTGCAGCCGCTGTGCATCATGTATGAAGATGCGCAGGGCCGGCAATCCACCGCGCCGGCGTATATCGACGATCTGACGCTGGCTGATTCGCTGAACATGCTGTTGAGCGGCGGGCCGTTGACTGCGCATGTGTATGTCGGCGCGCCGCTCGCGCCGGGTGCGGATCGGCGTACGCTGGCGGCGGAGGCGGAAGGGGTGATTGCAGCGGCGCTGCGGGAGATGCAGGGCGGCATGACGAGGTCCGGTGCTGCGATCGCGGCGTCGATTTCATCGGCCGACGCGTACAGCGCGCCCTACACGCACAACGCCTCTGATGCTTCCAACGCTTCGTCGGCGCTGATCGAACCCGTCGATCAGTCCGGCCGGTCGGCTTAACGGGGCGGCTTAGCGGGTCGGCTTAGTTGCCGCCTGGCGTGCCGCACGCCTCGCAGTCGACCTGCGTCAGCGTGCGCTCCGCGGGATTCTGCGCAAGGCGCACGGCCGAGAGTTTCTCACCCCAGACGCAGCCGGAATCCAGCCCGATCAGGTTGTCGCGCAAGGTCAAACCGAGCGCGGCCCAATGGCCGAACACCACCGTGATGTCCGCAGTCTTGCGCGACGGCACGTCGAACCACGGCATGTTGCCCGGCGGCGCGGAATTCAGACCTGCGCTGCTGCTGAAATCCATCGCGCCTTCGGCATTGCAGAAGCGGATGCGCGTCAATGCGCTGCACGTCAGGCGCAGCCGCTCGATACCCTTGACGCCGGGCGTCCAGCGATTCGGCTCGTTGCCGTAGAGTCCCGCGAGCGTTTCCTTCCAGTTCGGCGCGCGCAGCGCCCGCTGCAATTCGTCGGCGAGTTCCATCGTCAGGGCGGCATCCCATTGCGGTAACACGCCCGCATGCACCATCAGCATGCCGTTATCGAAATGCGCGATCGGACGATGGCGGACCCAGTCGAGCAGATCGGCGGCATCCGGTGCGGCGAGAATGTCGTCGATCGTGTCGCCTTTCTTCGATTTGCGAATCCCCGCCGACACCGACAGCAGATGCAGGTCATGGTTACCCAGCACCGGCACCGCACGGTCTCCCAGCGCGATGATGTCGCGCAGCGTGGCGAGCGATTCGGAGCCGCGGTTGATCAGGTCGCCCGCGAACCACAGCGGCGTGCCTTCGGGCGGCGCGGCTTTGGCCAGCAGTTGCTGGAACGGCTTTCGGCAGCCTTGCAGGTCGCCGAAAGCGAGTGGTAGCAGGTGCGGCTGCGGAACGGCACTAGATCCGGCACTAAACGCGGCAGGAGAAGCGACGGTGGAAGCGGTGGAGGATGTCATCAAGAAGTCGGTGCAGTTCGATACACGCGGTTACGAACAAGGCGTGCCGCGTTGGGCGGTGCAGCAAATTAGCGTGACATAATAGCCCGTTTGATGCACGGATATCGTGGCAAGCGCCGTCGGGAGCGGCCAGCAAGTGGCATTCCCGGGGCGTCAGGCGCACCGCAAGGGCCGCGCGCGATATTGCACCACAACAGGATCACCCTCGTGAACGGAGAAAGCATGTCGTCTTTTCATGCGAATCAACCTATCCGCACACTCGTCACCGGGGCGAGTGGCTTCACGGGCCGCTATCTGGTCGACAATCTGCTCGGCCGCGGCCATACCGTGATCGAAACAGTGGCCGGGCGCAACGAGCCTGAAACGCCGACGCGCCTCAGGCTCGACATTACGTCGCCCGACGCCTGCCGGCGCGTGATCGAAACCGCGCGGCCCGACTACATCGTGCATCTGGCGGCGATCAGCTTCGTGGGTCATAACGATCCGCTCGATTTTTACCGCGTCAACGTGATCGGCACGCTGAATCTGCTGGAGGCCTGTGCGGCTGTTGGCCATACGCCCCGCAAGCTGTTGATCGCGAGCAGCGCGAATGTTTACGGCAATGTCACCAGCGACGCCATCGACGAAACCTTCCCCGTCACGCCAGTGAACCACTACGCCGCCAGCAAGGCGGCCATGGAAACGATGGTGCGGACCTGGTTCGACCGGCTGCCCATCCTGATCGTGCGGCCGTTCAACTACACGGGCCGCGGGCAGACATCGAACTTTCTTGTGCCGAAGATCGTCGAGCATTTCGCACGACGCGAGCCGGCGATCGAACTCGGCAATATCGACGTGGCGCGTGATTTCTCGGACGTGCGCTACGTGGCGAACGCTTATGAGGCTTTGCTTGAATCGGAGGCTGCTGCTGAAACGGTCAATGTGTGTACCGGCACGCCTTATACGCTGCGGGAGATTCTGTCGGCGGCGAGTGATCTGACCGGACATGAGCTCGAGATTCAGGTCAATCCTGCTTTCGTGCGACAAACCGACGTGAAGATGCTGGCTGGGTCGCCGGCCAAGCTGCGCTCGCTGGTGCCGGAGGTTGAGGCGATTCCGTTTATGGATACGTTGCGGTGGATGTTGGCGGCGTGATTGGCGCCAATTGGCGGTTGTAGCGTCCCAGCCGCGGTGGCGCGCCGCCTTGTCGAAGTCAACGCCACCCGTCTCCGCATCCGCGAGGCGCATTTCGCTCTCAAGCCCGCGACATTCTCCGACGCCGAAAGCCGCCGTTCGGACAGGAGGTCGGCTTTCCACTTCTGCCGACCGGCTCAACACTTCTCCCGGCAAATTGCCCGGCGCAACCCGATAGAAAACGGTTTGTCAAGCTGTTTCAAGTTGTTAGGGTTCTGGTTTTTACCCGGGACGGCTTTATAATCTGGGGGCGTCATAAGATTGGTGTCTGAGCGTCCGTTTGCCGCGGGCAGCGGCCACCGCGGCGTCGACTAGAACGAATACCACAACGCGGTGTGCGCAGATCGGTGAAGCGAACCCGATCCGCCGTCAATATCTAGAAGGGAAATTCATGATCCTGGTAACGGGCGGCGCCGGTTTTATCGGCGCCAATTTCGTGCTTGATTGGTTACTTGAGTCGAATGAGGCGATCCTCAACGTCGACGCACTGACCTACGCGGGGAATTTGCGCACGCTCAAGTCGTTGCAAGGCGATCCGAGGCATATCTTCGTACAGGCCGATATCTGTGACCGCGCGGCGCTCGATCGTCTGTTCGCCGAACACAAGCCGCGTGCGGTGGTGCATTTCGCAGCTGAAAGTCATGTGGATCGGTCGATCCATGGCCCCGCAGATTTTGTGCAGACCAACGTGGTCGGTACGTTCACGCTGCTCGAAGCCGCGCGCAACTACTGGAATGACCTCAGCGAGATGGATAAGGCTGCGTTCCGTTTCCTGCATGTGTCGACCGACGAAGTGTTCGGCTCGCTGTCCGCTACGGATCCGCAGTTTACCGAAGCGACGCCCTACGCGCCAAACAGCCCGTATTCGGCGACGAAAGCCGGCTCGGATCATCTGGTGCGTGCGTACTATCATACGTACGGTCTTCCGACACTGACCACGAACTGTTCGAACAACTACGGCCCGTATCAATTCCCCGAAAAGCTGATTCCATTGGTGATCGCCAATGCGCTGGCGGGCAAGGCGCTGCCGGTGTACGGCGATGGCCAGAACGTACGCGATTGGCTGTACGTGGGCGACCATTGCAGCGCGATTCGTGAAGTGCTCAAGCGCGGCATGCCGGGCGAAACGTACAACATCGGCGGCTGGAACGAAAAGACAAATCTGGATGTCGTGCATACGCTTTGCGATTTGCTGGACGAGTTCAGCCCGAAGGCGGCAGGCTCCTACCGCGACCAGATTACGTTTGTTACCGATCGTCCCGGTCATGACCGGCGTTATGCGATCGACGCGCGTAAGCTTGAGCGCGAACTCGGTTGGAAACCTGCGGAGACGTTTGAGAGTGGCCTGCGCAAGTCCGTGCGGTGGTACCTCGATAATCAAGAGTGGGTGCGGGAAGTGATGTCCGGTGAGTATCGTGAGTGGGTGGCCAAACAATATGCCGCATAACGACGCTGCTACACCTGTCGTCCTGATCACAGGCAGCAATGGTCAGGTCGGCTTCGAATTGCAACGCAGCTTTGCGCCCCTCGGCCGAGTAATTGCCCTCGATCGAAACACCTGTGACCTGTCGAACGTCGACGCGCTGCGCCGCGTGGTGCGCGAGTATCGGCCCGATGTCATCGTCAATCCCGCGGCATACACCGCAGTCGATCGTGCCGAGAGCGAGCCCGAACTCGCGCACGCCGTCAACGGCGTCGCCCCCGGCGTGCTGGCTGAAGAGGCGCACGCGCTCGGCAGCCTGTTTATTCACTACTCGACCGACTACGTCTTTAGCGGTGATCATGAGGTGCCTTATACGGAGGCAGATCCTGTCGGGCCGCGCTCGGTGTATGGAAAGAGCAAGCTCGCGGGCGAGCAGGCGGTAGCCGCAGTCGGCGCAAACGCATTGGTGCTGCGCACGTCGTGGGTAGCGGGTGCGCACGGCAGCAATTTCGCGAAGACTATGCTGCGCCTTGCTCGCGAGCGCGAGACGTTCAATGTGGTGGCCGACCAGTTTGGCGCGCCCACGACAGCCTCGTTAATCGCGGACGTGACTGCGCAGATCGTCGGGCGCTTCTGGCTGCACGCCGATCGCACAAGCTTCCCGGCTGGGCTCTATCATCTTGCCTCCGCTGGTGAAACGTCCTGGCATCTCTATGCGCGCGAAGTATTGAGTTACGCTTCGCAGCGAGGAGCCGTGTTGAAGGCCGATCCCGAGCGGGTACTGCCGATTCCGGCGCGCGACTATCCGTTGCCAGCGCCGCGTCCATCCAACTCCCGGCTCGACACCACGCGTTTGAGAAGCACTTTCGGGATCCACTTACCCGATTGGAAGCAGGAAATTCGCCATCTCCTTGATGACATTCTTTCTTGAGCAGAACTATGCGTAAAGGCATCATTCTCGCCGGCGGCTCTGGCACGCGCCTGTACCCGATTACACGCTCCGTATCCAAGCAATTGCTGCCGGTATACGACAAGCCGATGATCTATTACCCGCTCAGCACGCTGATGTTGGCCGGTATTCGTGACGTACTCATTATTTCCACGCCGGAAGATACGCCGCGTTTTGTCGACATGCTGGGCGACGGCAGCAGGTGGGGGATGAATCTGCAATACGCGGTGCAGCCTTCGCCGGATGGTTTGGCGCAGGCGTTCATCATCGGGCGCGAGTTCATTGGCAACGATCCGTCCACACTGATTCTCGGCGACAACATTTTCCACGGCCACGATCTGGTTCGTCAGTTGCAGAGCGCCGGCAGCCGCGATGCGGGCGCTTCGGTATTTGCCTATCACGTGCATGATCCGGAGCGCTACGGCGTCGTTGAGTTCGACGAGAATTTCCGCGCGCTTTCTCTGGAAGAGAAACCCGTAAAGCCTCGTTCGAACTATGCCGTCACGGGTCTCTATTTTTACGATAACCAGGTATGTGACATTGCCGCTGATATCCGCCCGTCTGCGCGTGGCGAACTGGAAATCACAGACGTTAACAAGTGCTATCTGGCGCGTGGCGAGCTCGATGTCGAAATCATGGGGCGCGGTTTTGCATGGCTCGATACCGGCACGCACGAATCACTGCTGGAAGCGGCCAGCTTTATCGCCACGCTGCAGAATCGGCAGGGTTTGATGGTGGCGTGTCCGGAAGAAATCGCCTATCGCAGCCACTGGATCAGCGCGGAGCAAGTGGCCGAGCTCGCTCGGCCTTTGGCGAAGAATGGCTACGGCAAATACCTGCAACGCATTGTTTCCGAATCGATCAAGTAAGTATCCATGAATCTGACTGCCATTCCTACGTCGTTGCCCGGCGTTCTCATCCTCGAACCCAAGGTGTTCGGTGACGATCGCGGGTTTTTCTTCGAGAGCTTCAATGCTCGCGCCTTTGAGCAAGCCACCGGCCTCAAGCGAGAATTCGTCCAGGACAATCATTCGCGCTCGAGTGCCGGAGTGCTGCGTGGCTTGCACTACCAGATTCAGCATGCGCAAGGCAAGCTCGTGCGAGTAGTCGCGGGTGAGGTGTTTGATGTCGCGGTGGACATCCGCAAGAGTTCTCCGACGTTCGGGCAGTGGGTCGGTGTCGTGCTCTCCGCGGCCAACAAGCGGCAGTTGTGGGTCCCGGAAGGCTTTGCTCACGGTTTTGTCGTGACTTCCGAGTCGGCCGAGTTCTTATACAAGACTACCGATTACTGGTACCCAGAGCACGAACGTAGCATTCTCTGGAACGATCCTGAAATCGGTATCGAGTGGCCGATCGACGGTAACCCGATAGTGGCCCCGAAGGATGCCGCAGGCGCGCTTTTGCGCGATACCGAACTGTTCGATTGAGTTGTCGCCGTGCATCGTTGTCCGCGAGTTCTGCGGCCAGCGGGGCTGCCTTGAAATCTATACCAATCGAAAATGTCTCTTGTTCACTCTATGATCGATAAAAATTCTGCTTCCGTTGCGGGTGCAAGTTCGCCGTGGCTGTCGTTGGCTCATGCACTCATGCGACGCAAGCGCATATTGATTGGGGTCCCGGTCATCGTCATGGCGCTGGCCGGTGGCGCGATGCATTTCATGCAAGACCAGTACACCGCGACCTTGAAGATTGCTCCGTCGACTACCGCGCAGTTGTATATGTGGGCATTGCGCGACAACGGGCTCGCCCAATCGATAGCTCGCCAGTTCAATTTGCAAGCCCACTACGGGGCATCCTCACAGGAGCGCGCAAAAGACACGCTCTTATCGCATGTTCAGTTCGTTAGTAATTTGCAGGACAGCTATGTTGATGTCAAAGCGACTGATCGCGATCCAGAGGTGGCGATGCAACTCGCCAATCGATATGGCACAGGCATGGTCGACTTGCTGGTGGGTTTGCATCTGACCAACGCGTCGAACGCCATTTACGAACTGCGCGCGAGGCGTGAACTCGCGCAGAGAAGTCTGGCGAAGGCGCGCGAGCGGTTGGAGCAACCGGATCTGAAAGTCGCCGTGACAGCTATCTCGCCGTCCACCCGGCTGGGGCTGGTGAGCATGGCAGGCATCGAGGCGGAAACGACGTTGGCCAGCATCAGCCTGAAAGGAGCTGAACAGCAGCAATTGTTGACCCAGTCGCTCGATCAGAACGAAATGGTAAGGTTGCAGGAGCGGCTTGCCGGTATTCAGCGTGCATTGGCCGACGAAATGCAGACGAAGTCGGGGCAACTCGGGCAGTTGACAGCCGCCATCAGTGCGCTGCAGGACGAAACCTATTGGCAAGCAATGATCGACCGGATCGACAGGCGCGTTGAAGTCCTGGATGTAATCCAGCGCAACGAAATCAAGCTCATTCCAGCTGAAATGCCGACGAGCCCGTCGGGCCCGCGCCGGATCATGCTGACGATTGCGGCGGGGTTGGCCGCATTGCTTCTGACAGTCGCCTACGTGTTGGTCTCTGAGCAATTCCGACGCTTGCGCGCGTCCAACTAGAAATACAACTGGCCAGAGTTGGAATCCCGCGCTGTGGGCAATGCGACGAGCATTGCTTCAGTGCGGATCGGTCACACCGGCCGAGCGGATTTTTTCTCTGTGGAGCCGCGCGAGCGCGCTGCCAATGGCCACTCGTGGGATGATACCTATCAATGTCTCTGAGCAGGAATACGGTTTGGAATCTTGCTGGCGCGGGGCTGCCGCTGCTCGTCGGCGCTGCAACGATTCCGTGGTTGATGAGTCGGCTCGGGGTCGAACGCTTCGGCATCCTGACATTGCTGTGGGCAATTATCGGTTACTTCAGCCTGTTCGATTTCGGTCTGGGTCGGGCCTTGACCCAGCAAGTCGCCGCATGTATTGGGAGCGACCGGGAGCGCGAGATTCCCGGACTAGTGCGCTCCGGGCTTCGGTTCACCTTCGTTGCTGGCGTGATCGGTGCGCTGATCCTGGCGGCAGGGGCCCATCCCTTGGCATTTTCGCTGTTGAACGTGTCGAAGCCGCTGCAACCGGAAACGTTGTACAGCCTGCTCATTGCCGCGGTGGGCATTCCGCTTGCCACAATCAGTGCGGGCCTGCGCGGCGCGATCGAGGCATACGAACATTTCTGGTCCAGCAACGTCGCTCGCATTTTTCTCGGCGTTTCGATCTTTTTGTTCCCGGTCATCGGCGTGTGGTTGAGCGGGCCGTCGCTCGTGGTTGTAACGATCTGGCTGATCCTCTCAAGGGTGGCATCGACCCTGCTGTTCTGGTTTTTCCTTGTCCGCTTGCCATACCGCAAGTTGGGTCGGCTGCCGGTTGAACGTGGCACGGCCAAGAAACTATTGTCGTTCGGCATCTGGATGGCTGTGAGTAATCTGATCAGCCCGCTGCTGGTAAATGCCGACCGTTTTGTGATTTCGCATCTGCTGGGCGCGGGTCTGGTCGCGTTCTATACCGTTCCGTTCGAATTTCTGGTGCGGCTGCTGATTTTGCCAGGAGCCATTGGCACAACGCTGCTTCCCAGACTTGCGAGA
The DNA here is from genome assembly GCF_030511745.1 of Paraburkholderia sp. SECH4. Lineage (NCBI taxonomy): Bacteria > Pseudomonadati > Pseudomonadota > Betaproteobacteria > Burkholderiales > Burkholderiaceae > Paraburkholderia > Paraburkholderia sp. SECH4. Next base: position 9,304 of record NZ_JALOCP010000035.1, on the reverse strand, counting down.
AGCCACACATCTGATCCTGAGCAGGCGAAAGCGATATTCCGCACGGGCCTCAAAATCACGTTCGTGTTGATGACTGCGCTGGCGGTGATTTGCAGTCTGATTGCCTATCCGTTGATGGCACACTTTCTCGCGCCCGGGTTTGCTCCTCGCGCCATAGGAGTGGTGCTGATCCTGTCGGTGGGCGTGGTCATCAATGGCTTGAGTTATATTCCGTACACTGCGCTGCACTCAATGAGAATCGCGCGGCCGGTGGGCATTCTTCACTGCGTCGAACTGGTGATATATCTTCCCCTGCTCTATGCATGCGTGAAGGTGGGCGGACTGGAAGGCGCTGCGATTGCATGGGTCCTGCGCGCGTCAATTGATTGCGCCGGGATGTTCTACTTCTATCGTCGATGGGCCTCCAATGCTCTTTGATCCACGACTGATTTTCGGGTTGTTCTGGTTAGCTCAAATCTTTGGTTTGGCAATGTTCGGCGATGTGTTCGAACCGTTTTCGTGGCTGACCTGGGTATCGATCGTATGCACGATACTGGGGTTCGGTGCCGGCACGCTCGTCGCTGCCGCGACGCCTGTCATGGACGCCAGGCTCGCGCCCGCGCAAAGCGCACCGGACTGGCTGATCCGCAAAGCCTTCTATTGGTTCCTCGTCCTTTATGGTTTTGCCGCTATGCTAGCCACAGCGAAGCTCTATCTCATACTGCGCGGGGAATTGGGGGCGGGAATGAGCATGCCCGCTGTGCGCCAGGCGATTGTTTATGACTTCACTGGCGGGCGTCAGATATTCGGTCTGCTAAGAGTGTTTTTCTTCGGGGTGGGTGCCTGTATTTACTTTTTGGCAAATGCGGGTTCTTTGACGCGGCGTCAGCTTTTTGTCATCGTTGCAGTCGGGCTGATTTCCGCCATCCTGACAACCGGGCGACTCTATATGCTGCTGTTTTTCGTCGCCGGGGCCGCGCTGTTTTTCCGCCAGGGCATTCTGACCACTCGCGGGGTATTTGCTACTTTTGGGCTATTTGTCGGGCTTTTCTTTCTGGTTGCCATCGTGTTGCAGAAGGGTAGCCCGGATAGCGGGTTAATTGAGCAACTGGGTTGGAACACGAAGGTTTATGCGCTCAGCAGTGTGGCTTGCTTCGACAACTATGTGCAGACCGGCTTGCAGGAAATCCCAGGTGGCGCATTGATACCGAACGCAGTGCGGGGTTTGCTGGATCATTTGGGCCTTAATGTTCCGTTGCGCCCGACGCTCATGCCGTTTGTCAGTGTTCCCTTGACATGCAATACCTATACCGCGATGTTTCCCCTGTACCATGACGGGCAACTTCCGGGTATCATATTCGGTTTTTTTGCGCTCGGATTATTTCACCAGTTCCTATTCAAATGGAGCTCGTCGAGCGCAAAACCGATAGCGTGGTATCTGTACGCCGTTTCTTTGTACCCGCTTTGCATGTCTGTTTTTGAAGACGCTTATTTCTCCTCGCCCGGATTCTGGGTTTTACTCTGGATACCGCCCGTTTTACATTGGCTTGGCAAGTTGATGTTGAAGGGGCCGCGTAAGCAGGCTCAGGTGTGCTGATGATTGAAGATAGTAAAATTCGTCCGGATGGAAGCAAAATGAGCTCCAGCAACTCGGCGCTAACAATTTGTGCGATCAATTACCTCCCGAAGGCGCTTGTCCTTTACGAGACGTATCGCCAATGGCATCCCGATCACGACTTTCATATTGTGCTGGTCGACCGCAAGGACCCGACGATATCGATCGACCGTCCTGGGTTGCGGCTGATCTGGGTCGAGGACCTCGGTGTCGAGCAGTTCCAGCAGCACGCGTTCGAGTTCGACGTGATCGAGCTGAGCACGAACGTCAAGCCAGCCGCGCTGAAAATGCTGCTGCGCACCTATGAAGTGGCGCTGTACATCGATCCCGACATCAAGATCTATGCGCCCCTCACACCGGTACAGGAGGCGCTGAAAACGGCTTCCGTGGTCGTAACACCGCATACCAACCTGCCGGTCGTCGACGGCAACAAGCCCGATGACGTGGACCTGCTGCGCTTCGGCGCGTATAACCTCGGCTTTGTAGGTGTATCTCGCTGCGACGAAGGGTTGCGCTTCCTCGACTGGTGGTCCGATCGTTGCCTCGAGTTCGGCTTTTACGAACCGCAGGTGGGCCTCGCTGTGGATCAGAAATGGATAGATCTGGCCCCTGCTTTTTTCCCGGCATTGCAGATTCTGCATGATCCGGGATTAAACGTGGCGTTCTGGAATCTGCACGAACGGACCCTGTCTGCGGGGCCGCAGGGTCCGCTCGTGAACGGCCAGTATCCGTTGCGTTTCATCCATTTCAGCTCGTTTGACGCGACCCGCCCGGACGTCATTGCGCACAAGCAGAATCGCTTCGCGCCTGGCACGCGGCCCGACTTTCAGGCGCTGGCGGAGGATTATGCGGCGCAATTGCAGGCCGAGGGCTCTGAGGAGTTCGTGAAGCGGCGCTACGGCTTTGATTATTTCGAAGACGGCACCTATATCACTCCTGCGCTGCGTCGCTTCTACGCTGGATTGCGCAAGCAGTTCGCGGACGTTGCAAACCCATTTGATCCAAACGGCAAGGTCATGGCGTTTGCGCGCAAGAATCGTTTGCTGGTAAGTACAAATGCAGCGTCCAAGCGCCATACTTTCCAGGATCTGGGCAAGTTCCGCGGGCCGATTCGATTCATACACGTACTGCTGCGATGCGCGTTGCGCATACTCGGGCCGCACCGGTATTACATGCTTATGCGTTACATCGGACATATCTCGTCGCTGCGCAATCAGGCTGAGATGTTCGGCAATGTTAAACAGGACTGACGCCGGGAAGGCGCGTATGTGCGCCATCGGTCCAAGAAGGGATTGAGTGAGACATGGAAACGATTCTGATTACTGGCGGCCTGGGATTCATCGGGCTTAACCTCGCAGAGCAGTTGGTCAACGCTGGTTCGCGCGTGAGACTCTTCGACAATTTGAGCGCGCAGATCCACGGTGCGTTGCCCTCGGTCGATCATCCTGTGCTGGCTTCGCCGCTGGTCGAAGTGATGCGCGGCGATGTCGGTGTGCGTGCCGACCTCGAACGCGCGGTCGAAGGCGTTGATGCGATCGTCCATCTGGCGGCGGAGACCGGGACGGCGCAATCGATGTATCAGATGGCGCACTATAACCACGTGAATACTCAGGGTACGGCGCTGTTGCTCGAAGTGCTGCAGCAGCAGGGTCAACACAAGGTGCGCAAGATCCTGCTGGCGTCGAGCCGGTCTGTGTATGGCGAAGGCGCATTCGCTTGCCCGAGCTGCTCGCCCGCCGAAATCCGTTATCCGGATCCGCGCACGCGTGAAGCTTTGGCGGCACACCGTTGGGATCCGGCGTGTCCCGTGTGCAATGCGGGCCTGGCTCCGGTGGCAACGAGCGAGCAGGCGCGGATTCATCCTGCGTCCATTTACGCTGCGACGAAGTTCGCTCAGGAAGAACTCATCCGTATCGGGGCTCAGGCGCTCGGTATCGCGAGCGTCGTGCTGCGGTTGCAGAATGTATATGGCGAAGGACAGTCGCTGAACAATCCGTACACCGGCATTCTGTCGATTTTCTCGACGCGCATCCGCCAGAACAAGTCTTTGCCGATCTATGAAGATGGCCTTGAAAGCCGAGATTTCGTTCACGTGAGCGACGTTGCTCGGGCGTTCGTCCTTGCGCTGAACACCGACGTTGGCCTCTTCGATATTTTCAATGTGGGCCTGGGCGAGCCGGTATCGGTGATGGACATCGCCAGCAAGCTGGCTCAGAAGCTGGGCAGCACGATTACGCCGCACATTACCGCTGAGTACCGAGTGGGCGATATTCGTCATTGCTATGCTGATATCACTCGTACTACACAAGTGCTGGGATATACCCCGCAAGTCGGCATCGACGAGGGGTTGGAGCGTTTTGTCGCGTGGGTACGCACGCAACCGTTGCCTGAGGACCGTCTTGAGCAGGCAAACGAAGAATTGCGCCGGCATAAGCTGATGGCATGACGATGTTCGAGACGACGCGTTCCGACATCGCCAGAATGTACGAACTGAGCGGCTCGCCCCGCTCAGTGTCTGCTCTGGGCGTCCTCAAGGGGGTGTGCAACCCCCGTCTGTGTCCGGCTATCCTGATTCGCGCAGCCTATTGTCTTGCGCAAAATCGCTTGGGTTTCCTCGCGCGGTTTGTCTCAGTCATTAATCTGGTGCTGTTTGGCATCGAGGTGTCCGCCCGCATTCCGATCGGCACTGGTTTATTCCTGCCACACACGTCGGGGACCGTGATCGGCGCCGCCAGCATCGGCCGCAACGTCACTATCTTTCAGGGTGTGACGCTCGGCGCGAAAGAACTCGATATGAACTTCACGCCGGCCTCGAGGCCGGTCATCGAGGACGACGTCATCATCGGGGCAGGGGCCAAGGTGCTGGGTGGTATTCGAATCGGCCGAGGCGCGCGCGTTGGCGCAAACGCGGTGGTGTTGACCGACGTGCCGCCAGGCGCCGTTGCCGTTGGCGTTCCCGCGCAAATCGTCAATTCGAGCGTCGCACCGGCGCCGCAGTAGGAAGTACATGGAGCATTTTTTCGAAGGTAAGAAAATTCTGTTCATTGGGCCTAAGTTTTTTGGCTACGAACGGGAAATTGCTGGGCGGTTGCGGCAACTTGGCGCGCACGTCGAGTATCACGACGACCGGCCGTCGGCCGACCCTTTCGTTAAGGTGGCCATACGAAGATTTCCGGTGCTGATCAAGCGTAAGCTGGCTGGTTACTTCGAGCAAATACTCGATAACGCGAGCAACGACTTCGATTTCGTGTTCATCATCAAGCTCGAATGCATGCCGCTCAGGATATTGCACGCATTTCGTTCCAAGCTGAGCCGGGCGCGCTTCATCTACTACTCTTGGGATTCGGTGCGCAACAATCCGAATTTCCAGGGTGCTGCGTCTTCGTTTGACGCACTCTACACATTCGATACGGAAGACGCAGGGCAGGACCCGAGACTGAAACTCAGGCCGCTATTTTTCCTGAATGAGTTTCGCGAACTGCCAGTGTTGCCGACCCAATACGATCTGTGCTTTGTGGGAACGGTGCATAGCGACCGCTACGCGTTGCTGCGAAAGATCCGTCAATTCGCGCAAACCAACGGCAAGAGCACGATGTTCTATATGTTCGTGCCGCACAAGGCGATCTATTGGGTGCGCCGCATTTTCTCGCCGGCGTTTTGGACCAGCTCGCGGCAAGAATTCGCCTTTGATCCGTTGCCCAAGAAAGAGGTGCATCAAATCATTGCGAAGTCGCGGGCGGTGCTGGATTTTCAGCATCCCGGACAAACGGGATTGACGATGCGCACCATCGAGATGGTCGGCGCGCGAAAAAAACTCGTCACGACAAACGCACTGGTGCGCCGGTATGAGTTTTTCCGGCCGGAGAACATTCTCGTCGTGGATCGCGACAACCCGCAACTCGACCCGGCGTTTTTCGAGACCCCGTATAGCGAGTTGGCGCCCGAGCTATATGAAAAATATTCGCTCGACGGATGGATCCGCGAGCTTTTCTCGGTCCCTGCTGCGCCGTTAGACATCCAGGAATAGAAAAACCTATATGAAGCGACTATTCGACATTGTGCTTGCTTCGATAGCGGGCGTGCTGCTTCTGGTGCCGATGCTGCTGATCGCCGCGCTGGTGCGTCTCACGTCACCTGGCCCGGCGCTGTATTGGTCCGATCGAGTGGGCAGGAACAACGACATCTTCAGAATGCCCAAGTTTCGCTCAATGCGCACGGACACACCGGCCGTTGCGACTCATTTGCTCGGCGATCCGGATGCTTATGTAACCAGCGTGGGCCATTTTCTGCGCAAATCGAGTTTGGATGAGCTGCCTCAACTGTGGAATATCATAACGGGAGACATGAGCTTCGTCGGTCCGCGTCCCGCTCTATTCAACCAGCAGGACCTGATCGAGTTGCGTACCCGAAATGGGGTGCACATGCTTTTGCCCGGGCTGACCGGTTGGGCACAGGTCAATGGCCGTGATGAATTGCCGATTCCCGACAAGGTGGCTCTGGATGTGGAGTATCTGCACAAGCAATCGTTTTTATTCGACGTTCGGATCATCGTTATGACCTTCGCCAAGGTGATTCGGCGCGACGGTATCTCGCACTAGGAGTCGACGTGATCAAGAGCATCGTTCGCTGGCCGAGACGTGCTAAGAGTCTCATCATCCTGTGCGCGGACCTTGTCTTGCTTCCGCTTGCACTGTGGTCTGCGATCGCACTGCGCCTGGGTAACTTTCATTTTCCGGTCGCGCACCCGTTGTGGATGTTTCTTCTACCGTCATTGATCGGGATTCCGATCTTTGTGCGTATGGGGCTGTATCGCGCGGTAATCCGTTATCTGGACGACCGCGCCATTCTTACCATCATCGCGGCGGTGACGTCGTCGGTGCTGATCTTTGCAGGCGTGCTCGCCATTTTTGCGCTGCCGAACGTTCCGCGCGGTGCGATTATGATTTACTGGGTGCTCGCGTCTGTCTACCTCGTGGCGAGCCGGTTTCTGGCCCGCACGCTGCTGCGGCACGTGTCTCCGACGATCTTCCTGAGCCGACGTGTGTTGATCTATGGCGCAGGCAGCGCTGGCCGGCAGCTGGCGGTCGCCCTGCGGGCGGGGCAGGAGTACCACCCGGTCGCGTTCATCGACGACGATTCACGCCTGCACGGTCTGGTCGTGTCGGGCATGCGTATTCATTCGCGGCTTGATCTGACGCGCCTGCGTGATCGGCTGGACTTCGATCTGGTGCTCCTCGCGATGCCTTCGGCGAGTCGAGGGCGACGGATCCAGATCGTCAACGAACTCGAACGGCTGCAGGTGGAAGTGCGCTCCGTCCCGGGGATTGCCGAACTCGTTTGCGGCGATCTGGAGATCGCCGACACGCGCGAGGTTGGTGTCGACGAGTTGCTGGGGCGCGATGCGGTGTCGCCCAACCAGAAGCTGCTGGAAGAGAACGTTCATGGCAAGAACGTGCTCGTGACCGGAGCAGGTGGGTCGATCGGTTCGGAGTTGTGCCGGCAGATCGTTCTGCAACGCCCGAGCAAGCTGATTCTTTACGAGCACTCGGAGTTCGCGCTGTATTCGATCGAGCAGGAATTGTCGATGACGATCAAGAGCGCGAATCTTGCGACAACGCTCATACCGGTGCTCGGTTCGGTCCAGAACGGCTTGCGGCTGGCAGACATCATGACACGCAGCAGCGTTCATACCGTCTACCATGCGGCGGCGTATAAGCACGTTCCGATGGTCGAATACAACATTACCGAAGGGGTTCTGAACAATACGTTCGGTACCCGCGCGACCGCGATGGCGGCCATTTCCGCCGGCGTCGCAACGTTTGTGCTGATTTCGACTGACAAAGCTGTGCGGCCCACCAACATCATGGGCGCTACCAAGCGAATGGCGGAATTGGTGTTGCAGGGATATGCCCAGGACCGTTCGGTCAAGACACGTTTCAGCATGGTCAGGTTTGGTAACGTGCTGGGGTCGTCAGGCTCCGTTGTGCCGTTGTTTCGCAAGCAGATCGAGCATGGTGGTCCCGTCACTGTCACGCATCCGGAAATCACGCGCTATTTCATGACCATACCTGAGGCGGCTCAACTGGTCATTCAGGCGGGTGCGATGGGCCGGACTGGTGAGGTGTTCGTGCTGGACATGGGCGAGCCTGTCAAGGTTTACGACCTGGCAAGACGCATGGTGCATTTGAGCGGATTGTCGATCCGCGACGTGGACGACCCGCATGGCGACATCGAGATTCGATTCACGGGTCTACGGCCGGGCGAGAAACTATACGAAGAATTGCTGATCGGCGATGACGTGCTGGGTACGACCCATCCGCGGATCATGAAGGCCAACGAGTCGAGCATTCCCCGAGAGGAGCTTGAGCGCGAACTTGCGCGGTTGCAGCACGCCTGCGTCGATAACGATCATCTGGTCATTATGGAAATTCTGCTTAAGTGCGTTTCGGGATTTGCGCCGGGGAGCGAGATTCGTGACCATTTGTATGATCCGTCGTGCACGGGGGAGCCGTCTGCCCGGCCATCTGTCATTCCGATGGGACACAGTGAGCGGGACGTCTTGCCGGACGTGCGGCGTTAAGGGTGCCGGTTCGCCAAAAGGGTTATTGGTACAATGCCCCGGATTTCATCCTGAGAGCTCCGTCATGGCTATTTTGCCTCCCGGCACATTGCTGCAGTTGATGTATCTGAGAGAGCGTCTAGCACAACTCCCAGCCGGTCGATTCATAGAGGTCGGGCCAGGCGCTGGCCACACGTCCGCGCTACTGCTTTCGCTCGGATGGCAAGGGGAGGCATATGATCTGGAGCAATCAACCGTCGATACGTTGCAGCAACGATTCGCTCGTGAAATCGAGAGCGGGAAATATCGAGCAGTGCATGGAGACTGGTTAGCCACCGGTCAATCTGCGCAATGTGATCTTGTGATCTCATGCATGGTGATGGAGCACTTCGATGATGAGGCGCAGCAAAGATTCTTAAGCTTCACACGAAGTGCCCTGAAGCCTACCGGAGTAATGATCACGATCGTTCCAGGATCACCGGATCATTGGGGCATTGAGGACGATATAGCTGGACATGTCAGGCGATATACACGCGACTCTGCCGTCGATTTGTTCACTCAGGCAGGTTGGGTTGTGAAGCATACAGCAGGTCTGACGTTCCCCCTCTCGAACATACTGCTCCCGCTTTCTAACTTTCTAGTTCGACGTTCGGAAGCGCGAAAGTTATCGTTAAGCATGCTCGAACGAACGAAGCAGTCTGGTATCCGAAATGTTCCCATGAAAACGACGTTCCCGAGTTTTTTGGGCCTCGTTTTGAACGAGCGAATGATGTATCCGCTTCACGTTCTTCAAAAGTGGAAGCGTACGTCAGACGCCGCGCTCGTTCTCTACGTTGAGGCGACGCCTACGGGCGTGGCTCTTGAAAAGTAGTCTAGCTAGTCACGAGGATCGCCGTAGCCGCCAGTCGATGGCGTTTTCGGCCGGCGCCCAACGGTATCCGAGATACTTCCTAATTGTTTCATCCTGTGGTTCAGACATGCCGGTGCTAGCGAGTGCTGACGGAATGTCCACCTGTTGCGCCATGAAGGGCAGCCCGATCACATGATTGACCGCTCGTCGAACGTTTGAGGAAGTGTTGATGCCGCCGCGGTGATACTGTGAACGGCTGTGAGAAGCCGACACTAAACGGCGGCGTCAATCAGAGATACGA
>NZ_JALOCP010000034.1:0-83966 GCF_030511745.1 Paraburkholderia sp. SECH4 | reverse complement strand
AATTCACCGCGCTGCGACGCTGCCGCGCGATCCGGGCAAAGCTGAGATCAAGGGCGGGTGCCGCGGGCGACGGGCGCTCTTCCGGATCCGGCAAGGTCGGTTCGCGAGTACGGGCCTTATGCGTGGCGCGATGGATCGAATCGATATCCGGCCACTTCACATGTCCCGGACTCAGCTGATTTACGCGTCCGTGCCACTGTACGCTATCCAAGGCGATCAGCATGCGCTCAAGATCAGGCCGCAATTCGGGGTTGCCGATCCAGAGCAAGGCATCCGGCGCCTCTGCTTCTGCCTTCAGGAAATCTTCTCCGCGGTTCAATCCAAGCAGGTTGGCCACTGCGTCGTCCGCAGCCGCCTCCACCAGCCGTGTCTGCCAGCCAAGCGCTGCGGCTGCGTAACTTACCGCGGCGATGACGTGGCCGCAATCATGCTGGCAGTAGCGCCAGGCACGCATGCCGTACTTCCACGCCTCGCGCCAGGGGATCGAGCTTATGCCGACCAGGACGCCACTTTGCGGGAACGCCTCGCTCCATCGTTCGTCAGCCACTGCAGCGCGACATTCAAGGGAATGGTCCCGGCTCAGGTAATGGTAGACCCCACCGGACAGGCCGGGCAGAGTCGGACACACAAGATAGCCCTCGGTCGGGTGCAGATTTCCGCTCGAAGGGTTGCAGCGCAGTGCCCACCGCTGGGTGCCGTAGGATTTCCACGCCGACAGGCCGAGCGAAAGTTCGAACAGGATTGCCAGACTGGAAAGATCGAATCTGCGCGCGGGCGGCAATGCGCCGCAGCGCAGTTCGTTGTAGCGTGTAGTCAGGCTATCCGCGGCTAACGGCAGATCAATGCGCGGTGCGCCGTGAAACACCCGGAACGGATACGGTTGGGTTGCCCAGTCGAGTTTCCCGGGGCCAGGGGCGTAGCCGCCGACGCGATGCTTGCTGCGCTCGTGATATTCAAGCATCGCATGCTTTAACCGGTCCATGTTCCCCTCAGACCAGGAATATCCGCACATGCGGCTGTACAAAACCGGCTGGCTGGACGGTGGGCGCGGTCGTCAAGTTGGTCGCCCGCGCGGTGCGGGTACCAACCTGAAAGCAGGCATACGCACGCCCTGCGCGTGCATCCGGAAGAACAACTCCTTCGGGCGCGTCGCCAATGAAGGTTGTCGCCGCCCTTCTTCGCGGCAGTGGTCGTGCCGTCGCCGTGGATGACCGTGAGTTCAAGCAGCCCGTCCTGATGAAGCTTGCGCACCGAGCCCGCAAAAATCGCGTCGATGCAACCATCGGCCTGCCGTCGCCGCAACGCCCGATAGATGCGCGTGTAGTGGATTTCAGGGCGACCTTCGGCATTCCTTTCGATCGGCAACGTCTTCCACTGTCATCCCATGTACAGCAACTGCAGGATGTAGTTGAAGATCCTGTGCAACCCCAGCGTCGGTGCCGGACCACGCGACCCGTATTCAGATGCGGCAAGACAAACTGTTCGAACTGCGCAAGGCTCAATTTCGTCGGAATCGTTTGCCAGCATTGGCTTCCAGCCACCAGTGCCATCCACAAATCTGGACTTTAACCGATCTGGCTCCGCCGATCAAAACTCCAGTCCTGGCGGGGCTCACAGACAAAATTCGGCCGCGTCATAAAACCCGCAACCAGTTGGGCAATTTGCGCTCACCTTCCACTGCGATTCATGCTCGCCACGGTGCTCGTGGACCATTCGAACCGCCCGTTCACGGACTTCCGGTGAATACCTCGGTGATTCCTTCGTTACGCTTTCCATAACTCCATTCTCTCAAACGTTGGAGTCTCCGGAAAACCTAATGCGGTTCAATGCGACCCCCATCCCGTCTCAATGTTGAGACAGGTTTTGCGGCACTTCGCTTCTTGTTCGTTGCCGTCCGGCTACGCCTGAATATTCGATAGGAACCCTCGTTCTAGCCTTATGCGCGTTGGACGAGCGGGGTGGCATGGACGTGACTGCTTACATGCGAAACGAGCATTTCCAACTAGGTCAAGCCTCTGACATGTAACGTTTGCGAGACATTAGGCGCCTGCCTGGTACTCGTCGACCACACTGGAATAACGCCGCTTGTCGCGTAGCAAGCGTTTGCGCCCTCATGGCACAGTCATTGCTCTATGAGCGTCACAAGCGAGTCTGTTGCGGCCGATATCAAGCCAAAAACAATCTATGGAAGCGACACCAAAACCTCGCACGCGTGGTCATGGAAAGGCCAACGCACTTTCGACGCAAACGGCGGGGCTATCCATAAACAAATCTATAAGAGTTTGACGGATATTTCGTATTACATATTAATTGTTACTGGTGAAAGCGGCCAGTCAGGGTGTTTTCAGCTGGAGGGGAAGCTCGTGATAGCGATATATCGTACCGGTATTGCTTGTGCAATGTTCACGGCGACTTGTGCGCTGTCTTTACCCGCACAGGCCACCCTTGGCGAAAGGGTCAGCAGTGTAGGCAGCGACCAGGTTCGAATGCATGCCACAGCACACGGCGCCACATCGCAAATTGCGTATACCGTGCATCTGATTACGCTGCCGTCGGGCACCGTGGTGCGCGAGTATGTCGCAGTGAACGGAATCGTATTCGGCGTCGCGTGGGAAGGCCCGACCTTGCCGAACCTGAGGGCTACGCTCGGCGATGCGTTCAATCAATATATCGCGGCCAGCGTAGCGCGCCGGGCGATCCCGCTTGCCGTCTCGAACGATGCGCTGGTGGTGTTCTCGGGCGGTCATTTACGTGCGTTTGCGGGCTACGCGTATCTACCGCGAGCGATCCCCGTCGGGGTCGACGCCAGCGTCATTCAATAGCGGAGCGATCATGCGCGATCCGTGTCTGCTCCTTAAATCAGATTCGCTTCTCAAGCTGCTTGCCTCTGCATTGCTTGCAGTGTTGATGGCCGGATGCGGAGGCAGTGGCGCGAGCAGCGGTTCATCCAGCACGTCAGTACCCGCGCAATCGCCCACGAATATATCCACCGCGCCCCAGGTGCTAGCCTCCAATGCAGCAGCGGTGACCGTCGATTTCGGCGTAATCGGTGTGCCGAATATACCCTTCGTCAGCGTCACGCTCTGTATGCCGGGCACGACGCACTGTCAAACCATTGATCACGTACAAGTTGACACGGGCTCCTCCGGGCTGCGCGTGTTCGCCACTCAACTTCCGGTGTCTTTGGAGCTGCCGCAACAGAAGGATGGCGCGGGCAATCCGCTTGCCGAATGCATGCAGTTCTTCGACGGTTACACGTGGGGTTCGGTGCAGCTTGCCGATGTACGGATTGCCGGCGAAAAAGCAGCGTCGCTGCCGATTCAGGTGATCGATCCGGACTATAGCGCTACGCCGTCGGACTGCAGCAGTCTCGGCGCGTCGCGGAACACCCCTACGAGTCTGGCGGCCAACGGAATACTCGGCATTAGCGTGTTCAAGCACGATTGCGGTCCGGTCTGCGTGCAGGATGCAGTGCCGGCGACCTACTACAGTTGCGTCGAGACCAGTTGCACGTCGATCGCCGTCGCCGAAAAGCTGCAGGTTGCCAATCCGATTCCCTACTTTGCGACCAATAACAACGGTTCGATTTTGATGTTGCCAGCCGCGTCGTCAAGCAGCGAAGCCTCGCTCAGCGGGCAACTGGTGTTTGGCATTGGCACGCAGGGCAATAACAGCTTGGGCAGTGCGCAGGTGATCGGGGTCAGTCCGTCCACCGGCACGTTCAGAACAGTGCAAAATGGCACGACCTACTCGAGGAGCGTCATGGATAGCGGCTCGACGGGGCTTTTCTTTCAAACCAGCGCGCTGCCGATCTGCGCAACGCCAAACAACTGGTTTTACTGCCCTGCATCGACCCAGCAGTTGAGCGCAATGATTGAAGGTGTCAATGGTGTGACCAGTGCGGTCTCATTTTCGGTCGGCAATGCCGCGGAGATCAGGCTGATTCATGCGGGCGATCCGGTGATGCCGCTGCTTGCCGGTCCGGCATTCGTCACCCCGACGATGTTCGTCTGGGGCTTGCCATTCTTCTACGGGCGTAACATCTATGCTGCCGTCGAGCAACAATCGACGCCTGGAGGAAAGGGTCCATATATTGCGTACTGAGATACGCCGCGTTCATCTGATGTCTGGGCAGCGCGAAGTGCTGCCGGATCGGGCCGAAGCACGAGAGAAACGCCTGTGTGCGACGCGCATCGTCACAAACAGATAAGTAGGCCCGAGGGATTTCACCCCGAGCCTCTCGCAGAACCGTGCGTAAACCTCTCGATTTACACGGCTCCCGTCATCCAACCTCTACCCCCAGAAACTGCCAGTGTACAAACTGTCGCGGGTACGCCTTCCTCATCTTGTGCAACCACTCCTCGCTACGCCGTTTATGCCGTCGTAGTGTCTTGTACTTGCACCTGGCCCAGCGCGCGAGCTTGCGGTTCAGATACCGACCGAGCCCCTGCATGGCCTTCCGATAGAAAGCCCCGTAATAGTTCCACCAACCACGTATCGTGGGATTGCATTGCCCGGCCGTATCCTATTAGCCTGTTTGGATTGGTCGATGTTCGGAAAGGGCGTTCACCTCGGGACCCAGATCGATTTTTGAAGAAATCTTTTGGAGCGACATTGGCGACCTGTAGTTTCGCACTGAGTAGCCGCGCTCAACCTTTACTGCCCGCTCAGGCCTGTCCGTTCTAGCGTGACAGACTATATTCCGCAGCCACTTCCGAGTTTCCTTAATCTTGCATCTCGTGACAGACTTTGAATGCATCGATGCGTCCGAAAATTCCGTCTTCTAATCAATGGTTTGAAAAAGTGCCTTGTGACAGACTTTATTCTCTCGGATCATTGTGATCCGGAAGAATAAAGTCCGTCACGCAACGAACATGATGCGTATCTCTTCGATAGCGGCGAGTTTGGAGCGTGTTGCCTCGTGCAATGTACGGGCATTTCGCGGCATGGGAGCAGCAGCAGGCGTTCGTGAACGAAGTTCACTTGAGCTTTCGGACTCCGCGCTGACCTCAACGATGCGGTTGGCACCGCGATGGCGTCAATCGCATCCCTCGGTGATTCTTTGCAGCCGCATTGACTTTAAGGCGCATCCGTTTTGCTCGCCGCAGGTCCACGTGGGGCGCGCGATACTTCGTCGGACGGTCAGCAAGCGACGATCGCGCCGCGCGTTTGCATGGCCGCTCGCCGTCACAACGCGGTCGTTCAATATCAGCTAGCCCGATAGGCCAAGCGCCTCGGTTCAGAAGCGGTGGACAGTCCAGTCAATAGGTCACCTCGACCGCATCTTGCAGAATGGCATGCTCCCTGGCGCACCGAAACTGACGAGCCTGCATCTATGACGAGTGGCGAAGGTGTCATCCATCGCGCGTCTGCTTCACACAGCTTCATCCAGCAGCGGGTAGTCGTTGTAGCCGGTTTCGTCGTCCGCGTAGATGGTTTCCGGATTGACCGTGTTGAGCGGCGCACCGCGTCGAAAGCGCTCCACCAGATCAGGGTTGGCGATAAAAGGGCGCCCAAACGCCGCCGCGTCTGCATCGCCGCGTTTGATGGCCAATTCCGCACTCTCCCGCGTCAGTCCTTCATTGAGGATGTAGGCCCCCTTGAAGATACGCCGCACGTCACGGCCGATGCGATCGTCGCCGCGATCCAGTGCCTCGCGCGCAAAAATGAAAGCGATGTTGCGCGTGTTGAGTTGCTCGGCGACATAGGTGAACAGCGCGCGCGGATGCGAATCGCGCATCGAATATGAACTCGACATCAGGTTCAGATGCACGCCAATGCGGTCCGCGGGCCAAACCGTGAGCAACGCATCGACTGCCTCCAGCAGGAAGCGCGCACGGTTCTCGATCGAGCCACCGTAACGGTCGGTCCGCAGGTTCGATCCGTCGTGCAGAAACTGATCGAACAGGTAACCATTTGCAGCGTGAAGTTCGACGCCGTCAAAACCAGCGCGTTGTGCGTTTGCGGCGCCGACCCGGAAATCTTCGACGATGCCGGAAATTTCTTCGGTCTCCAGCGCGCGCGGTACGGTGTATGGGCGCTGCGGCCGCACGCGGGTGACATGGCCTTCCGGCGCGATCGCACTTGGAGCGACCGGAGGCTGGCCGTCATGGTAGATCGGGTCGGAAACTCGCCCGACGTGCCACAACTGGGAGACGATCAGGCCACCCGCATCATGTACCGCTGAGGTCACCTCTTTCCAGCCGGCAATCTGCTTCTCCGTCCAGATGCCCGGCGTGTTGGGGTAGCCAACGCCCTGAGGCGTGACGGAAGTGGCTTCGGTAATGACGAGTCCTGCGCTTGCACGAAGCGCGTAGTGGTGCGCGTTGAGGAAGCCTGGACTGCGCTCGGCGAACGCGCGCATGCGCGTGAGCGGTGCCATGACAATGCGGTTCGATAACTTCAGCGCGCCAATCTGGATGGGATCGAAGAGTGTGGACATCTGCGGGCTTCTCATTTCGGTGTTGAGGGTAGCAAGAACGGCTGCTGCGTTCCTCTGACTATGGAACGTGGCACACCAAACGTTTATCGTCACAGCGCATTTGATGTAACAATAGTTGTTACAACATAAACCATCGAGGCCATCGACACAAGTCTCTTGTCATGAACAGGCGTCGTCGACGAGACGCGTATGGCGCGGGCGGGGCGGCTTCGACACCCGTGTGTATTGCGTGAAAACGTCTGTCTCTTAAGGCACGGAATGCGCTTTGTCGCCGGATTCATCGAACGTGTCAGGATTGACTACCCATGATGTAACGAATATAGTTACAACTAAATTGACTAACGCGGGCTTTCTATGAGCGCCAACAGCCGCTTGACCGTGGCGACTCACATCCTTGCGTGGATGGCGCTTGTCGCACGGCGCAGTCCTGACCCGGTCACGTCCGATCGGATCGCTGCGAGTGTCAACACCAATCCGGTGGTGATTCGTCGTACGCTTGGGTTGCTTGCAACAGGTGGCCTTGTCGAGAGCTATCGCGGTGTCAACGCGGGATGGCGTCTGGCGAAGAGTGCGGACGCAATCAGTTTGCTCGACGTCTTTAACGCACTTGAAGAGGGCGCGCGTTTCGCGCTGCACCCTTCGAAACCCAGCCAGGCGTGCCCCGTCGGTCGAGGCATCGGGGCGACGCTGAGCCACGTCTATGATTCGATCGACGATGGCGTTCGAAAGACGCTTGCCGCCACTACGATCGAAGCGATACTCACAGACACTCTTTCATCGCAACCATCGAAAAGGCGCGGCTGAATTCGAGTTGCTTATCGGGCACATTGGCCCTAAAGGAGTGAGAGAGCGTATCGCCGCCAAATGGGCGATGCTGGCTACGCTTTGGCGCGCTTGCGCGCCGTTCGCGTAACCGCTGACTTCTGAAAAGCTGCGCATTGTTCGGTGACGCTCTGCAGATGATCCGGACCCGCCGTGATCGCGCCAAGCAACGTCATCACGACAAAATCGATCAGCTTTGGTACCGCCACTTTGGTGTCCGCGCGCGGCGCGCGGTTCGCCAGGATCAGCGTGGCGAGACCATGCTCCATACTCCACGCGGCATGGGTCACGAGCTTGAGATCGGAGTGGGTCCAACCACTCTCGATAGCCAGCGCCTGGATCGTCTCGGAAAACAAGCCAAAAGACCTGTTACTTTCCTCGGCGAGTTCTGGATACGCTTGATGCGCCACGATGCGAGGCCCGATCATCAGACTGAACAGCCCATTGTGGCGCTGCGCGAACTCAACATACACCCGCATCATCCGGTACGCTTTGGCAAGCGCCGTATCCTCGCTGTCACGGATCGCAACGCGCAGCGCCGCGAGGTCACGATAACCGCTTGCCGCGATCGTGGCCAGCAGTTCGTCGATACCCGAAAAATGTCGCGAGGGTGCGGCTTCTGATACGCCCACCATGCGTGCGAGGTAACGCAGGCTCAAGTCTTGTGCCGATACCTCCATGAGCGCGCTGCGCCCTGCTTCGATGAGTGCGTTGCGCAGATTGCCATGGTGGTAATCCGCATTCTTCGGGTTAGCTGACTTGGGACTCACGTGACCTTCGTTCGAGGAGCAAAACAAGGAAATGATTATAAATTCTGCGTAGATAGGCACGCAATATCGCCAACGTGCGATCGCCTCCTGACAATGTGCCGCACGCCGAACAGCACATAGCCGACGAAGAAGAGCCCGGCGCCCAATCCATATACCGTTTCGCTGAATCGCAGATCCACGACCATCTGCAACTTCGCAAAAGCAACGTTCGAACGACCGACCCACGCCAGCATCCATAAGCCAAACAGTATCGGCAGTATCCTCCATTGCGCTGAAGCGTAGGCCTTCCGCAGGAGGGCGTTGTCATCTGATGATGAGCCGTCTGCACAGGTTTCCTTCACCACTTCCATTCTGTCCTCCGACGTCGCCTGTCATGAGCAACAGTCGCGACAGCGCTTGCGCACGGGCTCCAGCCCGTTAGCGCGCCGCGACACGTGGTTGCGTTTAGTTGGACCGTGCTTCCGCAAGAACAGCGGCGTCGATCTCCTTCGCGGACGGTGGCGGCCCGCCGACCAGGATGCCTGTTTCGACCGCATTGCGGATTTCGACATCCGCCAGTCCCACTTCGCGGAACACTTGCTCGTTGTGTTCGCCGCGAAACGCCGGTGCGCTGCGCATTCCAAGCTCGTCATCGGAAAAGCGCCATGGATAGCCGTGGATGAGATACGAGCCGCCGCGGCGATCCGGGATCTCGTGCACCGCACCCCACTGCTTCGCCCAATCGGTCTCGGCCAATTCCTTCAGCGTACGGATCTGGCCTATCGCGATCTTGGCCTCGTCGAGTTGCGCATCGAGCGTCCTGAGATCGCGGAACGAGAGCATCCACGTCTGGATTACCGCGTGCAGCGCCTTGTAGTTCTGCAGGCGGCGCTCGGCGGTGCTGAAGCGTGGATCCTGCGCAAGGTCCATGCGGCGCATGGCGCGCAAGTAATTCGGAAACGTGTTGCTGCCGATGATGCTTTGCGCTGCCACGAACTCCTCGCCACCGGGGCCAACGAAATGCGGGCCGTCGGAGGCGCCGAGGATGCCCGGCTCGGCGCCCGTATCGACACCCGCGAGGTCAAGGTGAGCGCGTTCGTTGATCGACAGCATCACGGCAGCCATTGCGACGTCGATGTATTGACCGCGTCCGGTTACTTCACGTTTGCGCACCGCCGCCAGCACGGCGATGGTCGCCTGCAGGCCCGCATAGACGTCCGCGTGCGACAGGGGATCGGTCCACTTGGGGCCGTCGCTCGCGCTGTCGAAATGGCGCAATGTGTTGTGCGTGAATCCCGTTTCAGCCTGCACAGTCGGCGCGTAGGCCATGCGCGAGGCCCAGGGACCGCGCTGGCCGTATCCGGTGATCGATACGTAGACCAGCTTTGGATTACGCCTTGCGAGCGTCTCGTAGTCGAGTCCAAACCCCTTGAGCGTGCCGGCCCGAAAATTCTCCACGACGATGTCCGCCTCGTCGCACAGGCGTAGCACAAGCTCGCGTGCGTGCGGCACGTTCAGATCGATGCTGACGTTGCGCTTGCCACTATTCTGCTGCGCGTAGTAGCCGGACATGCCGTCGCGATTCGGAAATGCGGCTCGCGACACATCGGGCCGCGGCGGCTCGATCTTGATAACGTCGGCGCCGAGATCGGCCAGCGTGCGGGCACACAGCGGACCCGCCAGCACCCGCGAAAAATCGACGACCTTGAGTCCTTCGAGCGGTCCGGCCATGTCAATTCCCTTCGAAAATAGCGGTACCTGGCCCGGCCTTATCGAAGGCCTCCAATCCGCGCTTGAGATCCTGCGACGCCCAGATCGGCTTTTGCAGTTCGAACATCGCTTCGTCGGCGGCAGCGACTCCCTCGTTGACGGCGACCCGCACGAGCTGCTTGGTCGCGGCATGCGCGACGGTCGGCCCGGCCGCCAGTTCCTGCGCAACCGACAACGCGACTTCGTCGAGTTTGTCGTCGGGTACAACAAGATTGATCAGGCCCCAGCGTTCGAGCGTCGCCGCGTCGTAACGGCGGCCGAGCATCGCGAGCTCTTTCGCACGCGCCGGGCCGGCACGCATCACCTGACGCTGGATGCCACCGAGCAGCGGATGCAAGCCGAGCGCGACCTCGACCGATCCGATCTTGGCTGATGCGGCGACCACGCTGAAGTCGCAGGCGAGCGCCACTTCGAAGCCACCGCCAAGGCATGTACCGTTCACCGCGACGACGATCGGGATCGGTAGTGTCTCGAAGCCGCGAAGCACCTCGAGCGGATCCATCAGCGCCTTGCCTTGCGTGCCAATGCGATCCGGAAAAAGTGACACCTCAGCACCCGCCGAGAAGTGCCGCAGACCGCTGCGCAGCAGGATCGAGCGCGAGCCGCGTTTTACCGCCTCGTCGAATTCATCGAGTAGCGCGCGATACAGCGTCGGACCCATCAGGTTATGGGGGCGACGGTTCATCGTAAGAACCGTCACATGACCTTTGAGTTCCTTCAGAACAATTGCTTCGTCCATTTTTGCTCCATTTCGTCGGGTTCAGACGTTTTTCAATCCACATGTTAACGAGCATAACATGCGAGTTAAAGCGTAAGCAGCGCCCGCGCCGTCATACAGTGCGTTCGGTCTCGGTAGCCGCCAGTGAGCATCTCAGTCGTCGACGCCTGCGACGACGCGCGCATCCCTTTCGGCTCCGTCTGCCAGTACTGCTAACGCTTTCTGATACGCCTCACTCTGAAACGTGGCAAGAGCCTGTTCGAAGCTCGGGAATTCGACCACGACGGTGCGTTCCTTGAGACCCGCCTGGAACGCAACGACCTCGCCGCCTCGCACCAGAAATTTTCCGCCCGCCGCTTTCACCACCTGTGTCGCGAGGACGCCGTATGCCGCGAGTTTGCTTGCGTCATGGACCGCCCGATACGCTGCTACCCAATATCCCTTTGCCATTTTGCTTCCTCGATTAAAAAAATACGTGATCATAGTAACACCGTTAACATGAGGATTTATGAGGGTTATTCCTGGCCTCAAAAGTGGGTGCAAGGAATTAGATAACGGTGTTAACATGAGGCCATGCAATGACTCAATGCCTACCTTTTCGCGGAGAACCTCATGCCGTACACGACTATCAATCCTGCTACCGGCGAACTGCTCGCCACCTACGAGGACATATCCGACCCGTTGCTCGAAGCGAAGCTCGCTGCCGCGCATCGCGCTTTTGAAACCGACTGGCGCCGCCGTCCGGTCAGCGATCGGGCACGCATTGTGTCTCGCGCCGCGGCGCTGTTGCGGGAAAAGGCCGACGAATACGCGGGCTATCTGACGCTGGAAATGGGCAAGCGCGCCGGCGAAGCGCGCAAGGAAGTGGAATCGTCGGCGAGCATTCTCGACTACTACGCAAAGCATGCGCACGCGTATCTGCAACCGCGCCCGCTCGCGGAAGCGCCCGGCGCAGCCGTGCACATCGAGCCAATCGGCGTGCTCTTCGGCATCGAGCCGTGGAATTTTCCGTACTACCAGATTGCGCGCGTAGCCGGGCCGCAACTGATGGTGGGCAACGTCCTGCTGCTCAAGCATGCGGAAAGCGTGCCGCAGTCGGCGTTGGCCTTCGCTCGATTGTTCGAGGAGGCAGGCGCGCCCGAAGGCGTATATACGAATCTGTTTATCTCGATCGAGCAGGCCGGCCGCGTCATCGACGACCCGCGCGTCCAGGGCGTGACCCTGACCGGCAGCGAGCGCGCCGGTGCCGCCGTCGCCGAGCGTGCCGGCCGCAATCTGAAGAAGGTCGTGCTCGAACTGGGCGGCAGCGACCCATTCATCGTGCTCGAGGATGCGCCGCTCGACTGGGCGATCCAAAGCGCGGTCGCGGGCCGCATGCTCAATGCGGGTCAATGCTGCGTTGGTTCCAAGCGCATCATCGTGGTTGGCAAGGCGCGCGGGGACGCTTTCCTCGAGAACTTCGCGAAGCGGATGGCATCGCTCGAGACGGGCGACCCAGCCGATCCGGCGACCGCCGTCGCCCCGCTTTCGTCCGAGCGCGCGTTGACGCTGCTGCTTGAGCAGATCGATCGCGCGGCTTCGCACGGCGCACGCATCGTGTGTGGCGGCACGCGCGTCGAACGCCCGGGCTTTTACTTGCAACCGACCGTTCTGGCCGACATCTCGCCGCAGAATCCGGTCTTCGCCGAAGAACTGTTCGGCCCGGTCGCCGCCTTCCACGTCGTCGAGGACGAAGCCGCCGCAATTGCGCTCGCCAACGGCACGCCGTACGGTCTCGGTGCGTCGGTGTTTACCGCGGATACCGAACGTGGCGAGCGGGTCGCCGCGCAGATCGAGAGCGGCATGGTGTTCGTCAATCAGCCGTTCGCCACGGCGGCGGAACTGCCGTTCGGCGGCGTCAAGCGTTCAGGTTTTGGCCGGGAGCTTTCTCAGGTGGGATTCGACGAGTTCGTCAACAAAAAGCTGATCAGGGTTGCCCCCGTCGGGGCAGCACCGTTCGGCCCCGCGCGGGCCGCTTGAACGGGGTGTCTGACGTTGCTCCCACGGCGAAGCGCGTGATTGTGGCGCCTCGTCCCTCTTTCCCTTTGACCGAACACTATGATGAACAAGACGATTATCAGTTGCGCGCTCACTGGAAGCGACGATACCCCGAGGCTGAACCCTGCAGTGCCTGTGACGCCCGAGCAAATCGCCAATGAGGCCATTGCTGCATGTGAAGCCGGTGCGAGCATCGCACACATTCACGTACGGGACCCCAGGACTGGCGTTCCAAGCACTGATCTGTCGCTCTACAGAGAAGTCGTTTCGCGTATCCGCGATAGTGGGTGCCCGATATTGATCAATCTGACGACGGGCCCGGGTGCACGTTTCGTTCCCAGCGACGAAGACCCGAACCGGGGAAGTGAATTGAGTACGATGATGACGCCTGAGGCCCGAGTCCAGCATGTGCTCGAGTTGCGTCCGGAAATCTGCACTCTGGACGTAGCGACCATGAACTTCGGCAATCGCGCATTCGTCAACGTGCCCGACCATCTCGTCAAAATGGCAACCTTGATCGAGGAAGCAGGCGTGAAGCCTGAAATCGAGGTATTTGATCTGGGGCACGTTCGCCTCGCGCGCCACCTGATCGAAACGCAGGGGATTCTGCAGGCTCCGCTGTTCCAGCTATGTCTTGGTGTGCCATGGGGAGCGGCCGCCGACACCGAGAGCCTTCTTCAGATGAAACGCTATCTGCCCGAGAACGCCCGTTGGTCGGCGTTCGGCATCTCTCGCGCGCAATTTCCGATCGTGGCGCAAAGCGTGATTCTTGGCGGGCATGTCCGCGTCGGCCTCGAGGACAATCTTTATCTTGCCAAAGGGGAACTGGCGCCAGGCAACGCAGCGCTGGTCAAACGTGCGGTCAGTATCGTCAGAAGCATCGGCGCGGACGTGGCAACGCCTGACGAGGCTCGCAGCATACTCGGCCTTCCCCGTCGCCAATAGAACGGGCGGAGAGCGGGATCGCCTCCCCTAAGAACGCTGCGTTGCGAAGATCAATGGTTTTACCCGGTAGCCTGTCCTTGGGCTACCGATACCGCCGCCTCACTCATGTCAAGTTCATCCTTTCTCGCAAGAGACTTAGATGTTCTGACATAAGAAACGCGGCATTTATTGATGCATGGAGACAAAAATGCCTTTGTGGAATATCTATCATCCGGTCGGCGCCTACACTGCAGATGACAAGCAGGAGATGGCCAAGCGAATCGTCGACGTTTATATCATTCCTCGCTTCTATGTAGGCGTTCTGTTTCATGAACAGCCGAAAGACTCCTTCTTCATGGGAGGGGAGTCGCGAGACGACTTTGTCAGAATCAGATTAGACCATTTCGCCAGACACATCGCCAAGGACCCCGAATGGACGAAGTCCTGGCTCCGCAAGGCGAACGCCGCGATTGCGCCATTTGTCCAGGATCGAGGCTATCACTACGAGTTGCATGTCGGCGAAACGCCGCAAGAACTGTGGTTGATCGACGGCATTCGACCACCTCGGCCTGATACGGAAGCTGAGAAGAAATGGAAGCTTGAAAACCGGGCGTCGCCATATGATCCGAGCGAAGGTTGAATGGGTCAGTTTCGTCTGAAGCAGCGTCGCCTACTGCGAGGACCGCGGCGCCCGCGTCGTCGGCGGACGTGCATCGCGTCGCGCCCGCAGGGGCACGATTAACACCGTCACTCGAAGGAGAAACCACGTGAAGGCCCTGATCATCGAACACAACGGCGAGCCGTCAGAGGTCGTCCATTGGCGTGATTTGCCCGAGCCCACGCCCGGGCCAGCTGAAGTCCGCGTGAGGATGCTGCTGGCGCCCGTGCACCCGTCCGACTTGCACGTCATCCGTGGACGTTTCGCCCCTCAGCGTCAGCCCGAACTGCCCGCTTCGCCCGGGTCGGAGGGCGTCGGAATCATCGACGCCGTCGGCAGCGACGTGCCGCGCTCGCGGATCGGAGAGCGCGTCGTTTTGCTGGACGTGCCCGGAACCTGGAGAGAGCAAGTCATCAGTCCGGGCGCCCGCGCGATTCCTGTACCGGCGGCGATCTCCGACGAGGACGCCGCGCAGGCCCTGATCAACCCGATGACCGCATGGGCGATGACGATGTCGGAGCACCAGCTTGGACGCGGCGACTGGCTTGTCCAGAGCGCGGCCGGCTCGACGGTCGGTCGCCTCGTGCTGCAGATCGCGAAAGCGGAGGGGTTCCGCACCATCAACCTCGTACGCCGTGAAGAGCAGGTCGCCGAGATCCAGGATCTTGGCGGTGACGTCGTGCTATGTACCGCGGACGAACGCTGGCCCGAGCAATTGAAGGAGGCCACCGGCAGCAATGGCATCGTGAGCGCGATCGATTGCGTCGCTGGTCGCACCGGCGCCATGCTCGCGCGTCAGTTGGCCCCGAATGGATGCCTGCTCGTCTACGGAGCCTTGTCGTCGCACCGCCAGACCGACCCGGCGGCCTTCGAGATGCCGATTTTCGCCCCGGCGCTTGTCTACTCGAGTGCCGAGGTACGCGGCTGGCTCATCTTCTCGTGGCTCGCGCGCCAGGGGGTGAATGAGGGCAGCCAGACGCTGCGCAGCCTGCTCGATCGCATGGCCGAGGGCACCTTGAAGCCGCCGGCAGCGCGCCGCTACCACGTCGATCGCGCACTCGAAGCCTTCACGGCCGCGGAGAGCGCCGCACACGACGCCAAACCGCTGTTGGCGTTCGCGGAGGGCTGAGCTTCACCCGTGTCATCGTCGCAGGCGGCTTTGGGCCGCTCGGCGGTCGCGATTGGCGGGAGCGGATGAAGCTTGATCGAAGGTTGAAGTAAGACGGCATCAATCAGGCGCGACTGACGGTCAGTAGGTCCGTTCGGCGATAACTCGGGCCACCGTTTCCAGGGACCGCGTGAGCGTAGCGAGGTCGACGGACCCGATTGCCAATCGGATGGCGTGAGGCACATGAGCCGACGTCGAGAACGGCAGGGCTGTCGACACGGAAACCCGCTCGCGCATCAACGCCATCGCAATCTCGTCCGCGCGAACTTCCTGCGCCAGAGGGAGCCACACGAAGTACGAACAGGGATGGCCGACCCTCTTCAACGGGCCCAGAATGTCGGCGACGAGGCTCTGACGCATCGCGGCATCGCGTCGCTTCTCCTCTTCAAGCCGAGTCACCGTGCCGTCTTCCATCCAGCCGCAGCCGATGGCCGTCATGATCGCCGGGGTGTTCCAGGTTGTTGCCCGGATCGCCCGTTCGAGCTTGGGAATCCATTCGCCCGGTGCACAGACGAAACCGACGCGCAGCCCTGTCGCGACACTCTTCGACAAGCTCGATACATAGACCGTCGTCTCCGGCGCAAGCGATGCCAACGGAGGCGGCGCGCCTTCAGCCAGGAATGCGTAGGCCCCGTCTTCGATGAGTATCAGTCCGTGGTGCCGGGCGATGGCGACAAGGTCCCGACATCGCGTCGCGCTCATCACCCAGCCAAGCGGGTTGTGCAGCGTCGGCATGACGTAGACGGCGCGTACTCGTCGTTGCTTGCACAGAGCCGCCAATGCGTCCAGATCGGGGCCGCGCCCAGCGGCCGGGATCGGCGCGAGTTCCAGCCGATTGGCCTCGGCAGCGAGCTTGAATCCCGGGTACGTCAGCGCGTCCACCGCCACGACGTCGCCGGGCTCGAGTAACGCCATGGCGCTCGTCGTCAACCCGTGCTGTGCGCCGCTCACGAGCAATGTCGTTTCGACCGTTGCTGGCAGCCCCCGGCTGGCCAGGTGGCGCGCCGCCGTCGCGCGCTCGTGCTCGCGCCCGCCGTGGGGCTGGTATCGAAGCAGAGACTCCAGGTCACCTCCAACAGCGAGTTGGCGCAGCGCCGCCCTGAGCAGGTCAGTCTGGCCGGGCGACGACGGATAGTTGAAGCTCAGGTCTACTGTGTCCGCGCTCCACGCACTCAGGTCGATGCCCTGACCTCGAGGGAGCGCCTCCTTGACGAATGTGCCACGGCCGGTTTCGCCGCTCACCAAACCCATCTCCTGCAGCTCCGCATAAACACGCGTGGCCGTGACCAGAGCCAGACCTTCGCGAACAGCGAGGTCGCGGTGCGTTGGCAGACGCGTCCCGGGACGCAGACGGCCTGCACGGATATCGGCCGCGAGACGGTCGACCAGTTGCTTGTAGCGCGGCTGAGCCATATCCGAATGTATCCATGACAATTATTTGATTGTATTAATTATCGGCTCTAGCATGGTTCGTCACAACTTCTCCACCCGCACGAGGACGTCATGCACATCGCCATCCTGACCTTTGAGGGCTTTAACGAACTAGACTCGCTGATCGCGCTAAACATCCTCAACCGGGTCAAAAAGCCCGGCTGGCGGGTTTCGATCGCAAGCCCGTCATCGAGGGTGCGGTCGATGAACGGCGTGGCGCTGGAGGCGCAAGCGTCGCTGCAGGACGCATGCGAGGCCGACGCGGTGCTGGTCGGCAGCGGGATAAAGACCCGGGACGTTGCTGCCGATGCCGAGTTGATGTCGCAGCTAAGGCTCGACCCGACGCGCCAGTTGCTCGGCGCGCAGTGCTCGGGCACGCTGATACTTGCGAAGCTGGGCCTGCTGGACGACGTTCCGGCGTGTACGGACGTGACCACCAAACCGTGGGTCGAAGAAGCCGGCGTGGCGGTGCTCAACCAGCCGTTCGTGGCGAAGCAGAACGTCGCGACGGCAGGCGGGTGCCTGTCGTCGCAGTATCTGGCGGCCTGGTTCATCGCGCGTCTGGAGGGTGTCGAGGCTGCACGCAACGCGATTCAATATGTCGCCCCGGTGGGAGAGAAGGAGACCTACGTGACGCGTGCAATAGCGAACATCTCGCCATTCCTCTAAGGAAATACAGCATCTGAAAACTGCGCATCGCGTACCTGGAATCGAGTACCTGGACGACACCGCGCCCCCAACGGGAAAAACCCACAGTGCGAGGGGCCCGCCTGGCTAGGCAGCTTGCTGCCTTGCAACCCGGCGGATGGTCTGGGGAGGTTGGCCCAACGTCCTGACGAATGCTCTGCGCATCCTTTCGGTGTCGCCGAAACCGGTCTCCCTGGCGATGACTGTAAGTGAGAGCTCCCCAGCGTCGACGAGGCTGCGAGCGACATCGACGCGCAGTTTCTCCACTGCCTGCGCAGGAGACTGTCCGGTCTCAATCTTGAAGATTCGGCTCAGTTGTCTTGGGCTCACATGCGCGGCGTCAGCGATGACCTCCACGGAAAGATCCAGGTGAAGGTTAGCTCTGGCGAATGAAAGCACCTTCTGTATGCGGTCTGATCTGGGCTGAAGCTCCAGCAGCGCCGAGAACTGGGACTGGCCGCTGGTACGCCGGTGGTAGACCACCAGTTTCTTCGCCACGACCTTCGCCACCTCCTCTCCATGGTCTTCTTCGACCATGGCCAAAGCCAGGTCGATGCATGCGGTCATGCCAGCCGATGTCCACACGCCGCCGTCATTCGTGAAGATTCGGTCCGGCAGAACCTTCACGTCCGGGTGTCGCCGCTGAAGCTCCTGAGCCGCGGACCAGTGGGTCGTTGCACGGCGGCCGTCGAGGACCCCTGCTTCCGCGAGAATGAACGCGCCGGTGCAGATGCTGCCCACTCGCCTGCAAGCCTGTTCGGCGCGCTTCAGGAATGACCTCATCCTCGGTGTGGAAGTCGGGGCGGGGATGGCGCCGAGGACCAGCAGCGTATCGAACGCGGCGTTCCGGAACTTGCGCGAGTCTACCGTTGCGCCCGAGTAGCTTGGAACCGGCCCCCCGGCTTCGGACAGCCGGACTTGCCGATACGACTCGTACCCGAGTTCCTTGTTCGCCAACTCGAACACGGCAATGACGGCGAGGTCGAGGATCTCGAACCCCGGGAAGAGCAACAAGGCAACGGTCTTCATAGGATGTCCCAAAATGCAGATATCGGCAATTTGAGCCAATCATAGTCCTGCGCCAGCAATGATGCAATTCCGGGACATGTCCGAAAGCATTGGTTGTCCTAAAACATCGGATTTACGTCTTTCAAGCCATCGTCCAGGGCCTTACGATAGGCATGTCGAAAGAGCGTTCATCTTCCAGGGAGATTTCACATGATCCAGAAGCAGTCAAAGGGCACCGCCGTGGTTACCGGGCGCCAGGCAAGGAGTATCGAATGAATAGCATCGCACTGGCCTGTACCGCTGCCCTTGGCCTCCTCCTGTTCGCTCTCGGACTCTCCATTTCTATCCTGCGCTTTCGCGTTGGCGTGCTGAGTGGCTACGCACCTGAGCCTGATCAGTTGCTAAGCAAACTGGTTCGCGCTCACGGCAACACCGCCGAGTACGCTCCATTCTTCGCGGTGCTCTTTTTGTACCTCGGCTCTCAGCATCCGCATCACTGGGAACTCTGGTGCATGGTAGGCGCAACTGCCTGCCGCTTGCTCCTGGTGGTCGCGCTAGTTGCCTGGCCGTCCATGTCGAAGCCCAATCCAGCCCGAGCGATCGGGGCCCTGGGAACGTACGCTTTCGGGGTGGCCCTATGTGTTGCATTGCTCAACGGCCACTAGTCCTCTGGCCTCGCCGGTCATCGCCGTGCCGACGATCACCCTTGAAGGCGACGCGAACGGCGTTTCGCATCCGGAGCCTGAGGCGTATGCGAAGAAGTTCGTCGGCAAATACGCGCACCGCAGCATCACAGGTGGAATCGGTCACAACCTGCCGCAGGAAGCCTCCAAGGCCTTTGCGGACGCAGTGATCGAAGTCGCAAGCTACTAAGCGTTCACGTGCCGCGCCTTAAGGACAGAAATCCAGCCGGCTTCTCGACCGACAGAGGTGGTGCCGGTCATTTGACCGACCCGGTTCCGCGCGAGCTGCCTGCGATGCTACCTGCTCACTCCACACATTTGGTAAGGATTCCATCATGTATCTTCTGTTGAAGAGATATCTCACGTCCGCGCTTCTGCTTGGCAGCGTGTTCGCGCTGCACGCGGCCCATGCTGCCCCGCCGCAGGACCTGAAAGGAACGAACGTCGTCCTTGTGCACGGGGCTTTCGCTGACGGATCAAGCTGGGATAGGGTGATCCCGCTGCTCGAGGCGCGTGGTCTTCATGTGGTTTCAGTTCAGAACCCGCTCAGCTCGCTCGCGGATGACACGGCGGCAACGAGGCGCGCAATAGAACAGCAAACTGGCCCCGTTGTGCTCGTAGGGCATTCGTGGGGCGGTTTCGTGATCACTCAGGCTGGCGACGACGACAAAGTCAAGGCGCTCGTGTATGTAGCTGCTCTCGTTCCGGACAGCGGCGCATCGGTCAACGACATGATGAAAAACCAGCCGGCCCCGGTCTGGGCAGGCGAACTGAGGAAAGACTCCGCAAACTTCCTGACGTTGTCCACCAACGCGGTGATCAATGATTTCGCCCAGGATCTGCCGACGGCGCAAGCACGTGTCCTCGCGACGACGCAAGGACCGTGGTTCGCGGGCTGTCTGGACGACAAGGTGAGTATCGCTGCGTGGCACACGAAGCCGTCCTGGTTCGTGGTCGCCGACCAGGATCGCATGATCGATCCGCGCGCAGAGGAAGCAATGGCAAGGGAGATCGGCGCAACGACGATTCATGTCGATTCGAGTCACGTCGCAATGCTGAGTCATCCGAAGGCTGTTGCCGATGCGATCATCGCGGCGGCAAGCAAGGGGGTTGTGACGAAATAAGGAACGTGAAGCGGACGAGATAGTCAATAAATTGTGTCTTTTAATTTATCGTTAAGATTACTAAGTTGATGTAGGAGTTTGCGTGTTAGATATTATCGATCCCCATGCGCCGTCGCGTCGTCGTTTCATTGGTATGGCAACGGCGTCCCTTGCTGCGGCCTCACTGAGCCGGTACGCCTTTGCGGAACCGAGTCAATCCATTGCCGAAGTTGCCCCAGCGGGGGGCGGCGACAAAACCACGATCCGTCCACTTCGTGTGCATGTGCCGGAATCACAACTCGTCGATTTGCGCAGACGCATCAAGTCGACACGTTGGCCGGAACGCGAAACGGTCACGGATGCATCGCAAGGCGTGCAGCTTGCGACGATGCAAAAGCTCGCGCAGTATTGGTCGACAGATTACAACTGGCGTAAGGTCGAAGCGAGATTGAATTCGCTGCCGCAATTCGTCACCGAGATCGATGGGCTAGACATTCATTTCATCCACGTTCGTTCGAAACATCAGAATGCGTTACCGGTCATCGTCACGCACGGATGGCCTGGCTCGATCATCGAGCAGTTGAAGATCATCGATCCGTTGACCAATCCAACGGCACATGGTGGAAATGCCTCGGACGCTTTCGACGTAGTGATCCCTTCGTTGCCGGGCTACGGCTTCTCAGGCAAGCCGACTGCGACGGGCTGGGATCCTGCACGTATCGCGCGCGCGTGGATCGCGTTGATGAAGCGCCTTGGATACACGCGCTACGTGGCGCAAGGAGGCGACTGGGGCAATGCGGTCACGGAACAGATGGCGCTCATCGCGCCACCGGAACTGCTGGGCATTCATACCAACATGCCGGCCACCGTACCGGACGACATTGCCAATACACTGAAGTACGGAAATTCGCCGTCGGCCAGCCTCTCGCCGGATGAGAAGCACGCGTTCGATCAGCTCGACTACTTCTACAGGCACGGTCTCGGCTATGCGCAAGAGATGGCGAACCGTCCGCAGACGCTGTATGGGATCGAAGATTCGCCTATCGGCCTCGCTGCATGGATGCTCGATCACGACGCCGCGAGTCAGGCGATGATTGCCCGCGTCTTTGACGGTCAGAGCGAGGGCCTGACGCGAGATGACGTGCTCGACAACGTCACGCTCTACTGGGTGACGAATACGGCCGTTTCGTCGGCACGGCTGTATTGGGAGAACAAGTTAAACTTCTTCGCGCCGAAGCACGTTGCGATTCCCGTTGCCGTCAGCGTGTTTCCGGATGAAATCTACGCAGCGCCGCAGAGCTGGACGGAGCACGCTTATCAGAAGCTGATTCACTATAACCGGCTTCCGAAAGGCGGGCACTTTGCGGCGTGGGAACAGCCGCAGGCGTTCACGGAAGAAGTTCGCGTGAGTTTCCGGACGCTGCGCTGACGTTTCAAAGCGAGGAATATCTGCGACGGGGCGCCGCGAGGCAGACCGTTTGAGATAAGTGCATCATTCGTGCCCACGCCGTCACAAACGAACAACGAATCGATGTCGTTCGCGGTTAGTCCCCAAACGGGTTGCCGGTGTCTGTGTCTTTCACTTCGGTATTGAGGTTGTATTCCGCACGCACGGCCTTGAGCACGCCCTCGATGTCGCGCTCGAAGCCGACCGCGTTGCCGAAGTGGGTCATGTTCCAGTTGCAGCCCGTCTTGTCAGCCTCTTGCAACTGCGGCCGCGGCACACGAATCTTCACGCCATCCTCGACGATTTCCTGCAGTCGATGGATTCGCCGGTTGACCTCCTGCTGAAGCTGCGAGGCATTGAGCGTCTTGCGTATCATCCAAGTCTCCTTCCGGTTGCCCAAACCAGTCTAGCGCAAGTGAGGCGTTCCGCGACCTGGCACTGAAATGCAAAGTGCCTGAGAGAGCAGGCGCCTTGGTTCGTCGAGATGCGTCAGTAAGTTTCTCGCTTGTTGCCTTCTTCGCAGCGACCTTCTTGAGAGCAGAAACGGCCTTCTTTGTAGCCGGAGACTTCGCGCCAATTCACGCCCCACCCTTGTATGTCGCAACAAAGCTCGCAAGGTCGCCCCAGTTCGGCGAAGACAGCAACTCCGGATGGTCCTGTTGAACCTTAAGCGCGACGCTACGAAAGGCTTGTGCGCATGCGGAGAAGCCGGTCGGTGGCGAGAGGGGAGTCGGTACAGGTGAGTTGCTTGCTATGGGGACATTTAGCTTTGGTGCAGAGCCCGGCGTTCTGGTTTCGGAAAGAGCGGAGCTGAGCTTCGAAAGTTGTGTGCGTGCGCTGACGGGAGCAGAGTACGTGCTGCCAGCGTTGAATTTATCCGCGAGAAGCTGAAGTATCGACGTATGGTCCAGGTTACCGGAGAAGACGCCCCCGGGCGCGACATAGGGCGAGACCAGGAATGCGGGTACACGCAGCCCAGTAGTTTCAAACTGATAACCGGCGACCTCAGTCGAAATGTTAAGTGGGCTTACGTGGTCGAAAAATCCCCCGTGCTCGTCATACGTGACAATCATCAGCGTCTCATCCCATCGCTCGGACGCAGAAATCGTTTGATAAATATCGGCAAGGAACGCTTGCCCTGGGGCGACGCCAGTAGGCGAATGGTCGTCATTCGGGACCCCGTGCGGCCCGTCCGTGTATTCCGGCTCGATGAAAATGACTTGAGGCAAATTGCTACTGTTCGTCCAGTCTGCCTTGAAGCGCGAATACCGCCTGAACCTCCCTCCATTGCCATCCAGCGGCAAGGCAAGCGAAGTTACTATCTCAGGCAACCACTTGGGCATCAAGCTGAAGAACGGGAAGAAGCCTCCCGACTGGTAGACACACCAACTTGCGCCGTGTGTGGTCAGCCAGTCGTAAACCAGGGACTGCTCGGGAAGAAAACCAGAAACATTGTCGCTAATCGCACTCTCTCCCGCCATTGCCATCAAGCGATTTGCCTGGGTTCCCGTCGGAAGTGGCGCAAACCAGCTATCGCAGATCGTGAAATTTTTTGCGAAAAAATCATAAGTAGGCAACGCACCGGCCGTGTAGTAGCCCATCACCATCGATAGGTCGGCTGGCGCAGGGTTTCGTGTCGCATAGCTCGCGACGAATCCACCCAGTTCGGGACAGCCCCCATTCGCGCACGGCGTGTTTATCTGCATCGAAATCGGCGTGCGGTCATGCGGCGGGTCGGGGATAAGTTGGGTCGACGGCGAAAGCGCATGTAGGGCATACGTTTTGTCGCCGTAGAGGTTCGTGAAGTTCTGTTGCCAGGTGGGGTCGGCCGAGAGGCCGTTGACATCCTTCCCGTTGAGGCTCAGGTAGCCAAGAACGTGGTCGAAAGACCTATTCTCCATCATGACTATGATGATGGTCTTAATGTTGTCAACGGACATGCTCCCTCCGATATAACGGCATCAGGGCGACGAAGTCGCCTACGAATGTCCCAGCCCGAAGAAATCACCGGGGGCGCGGCACGGGAGGTCTCGTGACACGAACCTGTTTCCTACCCAGGTCCTACAGCGCTAGCCGGGAACCGGATAGGTCAAACGTTCGCTACAGGGGGCTCGCACCTCTGACGAGGCTCGATACCAAAGGCTTGCTTCCGGCTAGACGTTAAGGCTAGTTCACGTCACATGACTGTTCAAGTTCAGTTGCGTGGTAGCGTTACCCCGTTCACTTGCCACACGGCACAACGCAGGTTCTGAAGGCGTATCGCCTACGCGGTACGCCTTCAGGAGTAATCCCATGTTACGAATCTCGCACCGCCGTTTCACATGTGTCCGACATCGCTCCTTACACTCCGAGCCGTAGTCACTGACATTGCACTCAATGTGCGAGGAGTAGCGAAGATGAACAAGAAAATTCTCGGCGCAGCGCTCGGTCTGGCAGTACTGGCAGCATCGACGGCAGCATCGGCACACGTCGACGTCGCCATTGGATTGGGCATCCCCGGAGCCGTCTATGCGCCTGCAGAACCAGTGTACGCACCGCCACCGCCCGTTGTGTATGCTCCCGCACCTGTCGCCGTCGCGTACGGCGGTGGTGACGACTGGCGAGCCCGTGAATGGCGCGGACGTCGCGAGTGGCGTGAACGTGAATGGCGCCGCCAGGCATGGCGTGAGCACGAGTGGCGCGAGCATCGTGATTGGCGCGGGTATTGAAACGACGCCGCAAGCCACCGCATCTGAAAAATCCAATCTCTGAGTAACTTCGAATGAAAGCTAGCCCGATAAGAATCGCCTTGATTGCAACGACGCTGGCCTTCGCAACGGCAGGCTCGGCAAACGCCGCAGGCTGCCTCAAGGGCGCGGTGGTAGGCGGGGTCGCCGGGCATTACGCGGGGCACCACGCTGTGGTTGGTGCTGTCGGCGGCTGCATGGTCGGCAGGCACCTTGCGAAGCAGCATGCGCAACAGCAAGCCGCGCAACGTCAGGCAGCACAGGTGCAATAAAACCTCGTCGGCTTGGTGTCGCCGACGGCGAAGCCATCGAGATTTTCTACGGCACCGAGAGTCACACGATTTGCGGTTCAATTAACCGGGTGATAACGGGCAACGGCACGCCGCGCGTGTTCCGCGGCGCGGCGCTGGGCCGGCATTTCCAGGAGCTTCCTCTGCTGACCCGCATGACCGTTGAGGTCATGTCACTCATCACCATCCGGATTCGCCCCGCCCCGAACCTGTGGCACGCCGCCGCGTTCGCTATGGAAGGACGTTAATTGTGAAAAAACGTGAACTATCCGCCTGAGATTGGCTTGGTGTTGATAATCGTCGTTTTCGGTGAACTACCCGCGCTTCGAGCATTTTCTTGTCATAACTGTAGAAATCGGTGAACTATTGCTTCGTCGATAGCTATTGGGCTATAATTGTAGAAATCGGTGAACTATAGATCGATAGCTCGCCACACTGCGATTATTGTGAAAATCTGTGAACTATGGCCCGAACACTACCTCGCGCAATCGATGCTCTCGACCCAGTCGTGCACGACCTTCCTTCGCTCGGGCGTCTCGTGCGCAATCAGCGAGCAAGAAACGAGTTGCGCATCGATGACGCCGCGGACCAGGTCGGCGTAAGCCACAACCTCCTTTCAAAGGTGGAGCGCGGGGAATCCGTTGGCCTGGAGAAGCTGTTCAAGGTGCTCGAGGGACTGGGCCTGAAGATGCTTATCCTCACGCCCAGCGAAGCAGAGGACGCAGTGAGGGCGCTCAGGCCTTCGGCTGGGGAGAGCGTCTGATGGAGCATTTCCTCCGCATTTCGACAAACGGTGACACCGTTGGCCACCTCGGCTTCGATGCCGTGCAGAACCAGTACAGCTTCCGCTACGAGCAAGCCTGGCAAGACCAGCGGAGCGCTTTTTCGCTCTCGCCGCACATCCTTCATACGGGGGAGGCGCCGGCGGCCGGCGCGGTGCAGCGGTTTCTCGGAAACCTGCTGCCGGAAGGTCGCGCGCTCGAAGTGGCCGCGGGCTTTGCGCAGATGTCCAAGGACAATATCTTTGGCCTGATTCGTATGCTCGGGAAGGAGCCGGTCGGCGCGTTCAGTTTCACTGCCGCCGAAAACGAGGCAGCCGGGGAGGTGCCCGCCGATGAGCCCATCCGGCGAGACATTCCTGTTGAAGAGTTGAGCCAGCGAATCAAGGAGCGCGAGCAGATTCCGTTTCCCGTCTGGGACAAGAAAGTGCGCCTGTCTGTTGCGGGCTACCAGGACAAGCTGCAGGTGATGGTGGAGGGCAATCGCATCTCGCTGGTTGATGGTTCTCTCAGCTCCACGCATATCCTGAAGCCGGAATCGCGGAACACGGCTACGCCGTTCATGGTCGCCAACGAGCATTACTGCATGACGCTTGCCGCACAGATGGGGTTACCGGCCGCACCGGTCGCCATCCGCCGCATTCCTGAGCCAATATTGCTTATTGAGAGATTCGACCGGGTAGCGCAAGTCGACGCGGATAATCCAGGGCAAATCAAGGCGGTCGGCCGAGTGCATGTCATCGATGGCTGCCAGGCATTGGACCTGCCGTCGCAGTTGAAGTACGAGCGCAATTATGGCCGTACGCTGGATGTGCGAAACATCCGGGAAGGCGCGAGCTTTGAGAAGCTGTTCTCGCAACAACACTTCGAACTTCCAGCGCACGCCCGGTCATTCACGCTCCGGTGGGCGATTTTCCAGTTGCTCATTGGCAATAGCGACGCACACGGGAAAAACATCTCGTATTTCGTCCGCCGCACGCGCCTCACACCCGCGCCGCTTTATGACCTGGTCTCGGTGAGCGCCTACGCGGACAACGCGAACGTGGACCAGGAAATGGCTATGGCTTATGGGGATGCGTTCCTTCTCGAGGAAATCACCCAGTTTGAGCTTGCTCTGTTCGCACAGAGCACCCGCACACGGCCGGCGCTTCTAGCGCGGGAGCTGGAGCGCATGTCTTTGGCTGCCTTGAAGTTTGCGCCCGGGCTTGCGCAGTCCGAGGTGTATGTCGGTGACGACGAGCGAGCAAGGGTGCGAAAGATTTCCGACTTCATTTGCGCGCAGGCAAACAGGCTTTTGCAGCTCGCACCTGAAGTGTCCAAGGTCAATCCGGACCTGCTTTAAGAATGGGAAGACCGCAGATCCGCCTTACCTCTCGACCTCAGAATACGCTGCGGATTCCGAGGCACCCAACTGCCTGCTTCTGATTTCCAGACGGATTGAATCCAGCGATCTGAGCAACCTGCGCATCTCCTGCTGCTTTCCGGAATACACCCAGCACATACACCGACGATAGGCCGGATTGCGATGACGCCGAACGTGCCGAATGCGGTGCCAGGGCATGT
Source organism: Paraburkholderia sp. SECH4 (assembly GCF_030511745.1). Lineage (NCBI taxonomy): Bacteria > Pseudomonadati > Pseudomonadota > Betaproteobacteria > Burkholderiales > Burkholderiaceae > Paraburkholderia > Paraburkholderia sp. SECH4. The sequence goes on along the minus strand of NZ_JALOCP010000034.1, from coordinate 56,961 downwards.
CGAACTGATGCTGGAGGTCCGCAGCGACAGCGACGCAATCCTCGAATGTTTTCCGGAAGACCTGATGGCCGGCGCCACGGCTGATCTCGCTGAATTGCGCGTGTCCGCAAGCGCGGCGCATGTCAGTCGCGCCAAACCAACCGACTGCCAGCCGCTTGTGATGGATGCCGTCGAACGGGCAGCGGGGGCGTTGGGATACGCCACCATGCGTCTGCCGAGCGGTGCGGGGCACGACGCGGTGTATGTCGCGCCGACCGGCCCCATCGGGATGATCTTCATCCCGTGTCTGAACGGGCGCAGTCATTGTCCGGAGGAGTGGATCGAGCCACAGCAGTTGCTCGACGGCACGCGGGTTCTTTACCAGACGATCCGTGAGTTGGATGCTGCGTTGTGACGGGTCACTGCGGTCATGGTCGCAGCGGCAACTGGACATGCAGCGAACGCCGTGGCCCGTCAGCCTGCGGACTTTCTATTGCCGCGCGACCGGCGTGAACCCGTAACGTGTGAGTAGGGATAGATAAACCCAAAAATCAAAACAATACAGTAACAAAAACTGGCTTGAGCTGGATACGATAGTGGAAAAAGCTGCCCATAGACCGTAACACTGGTCTTTACCAACGGGCATCCATTCCCTTTTCAAACCAGCCCTCAACGCCTCCTATGCCACGCCCGATCGTTGCACAGATTCATCCCGCCGCAGTCAGCCACAACCTCTCCATCGTCAAGCAACGGGCATCTCGATCACGGGCTTGGGCCGTGGTCAAAGCCAACGCATACGGACACGGAATCGATCGCGTTTTCCCGGCACTCGCGAATGCCGACGGCATTGCATTGCTCGATCTCGACGAAGCGGTCCGCGTGCGTGAGTTGGGTTGGGCCAAGCCGATCCTTCTTCTGGAAGGCGTGTTCAAGCCAGGTGACGTGCAAATCGCCCAGCAGTTCGATCTTTCCATGACCGTGCATTGCCGTGAGCAACTCGATCTGTTGCGCCTGTCGTCGTCGCATGAGCGCGTCAACGTGCATCTGAAGATGAACTCCGGGATGAATCGCCTCGGATTCCGGCCCGACGCGTACCGCACCGCGTGGGAGCAGGCCAGATCGATTCCGGGTATTGCGGACATCACGTTGATGAGCCATTTCGCGAATGCTGACGATGGCGACGTGGCGTGGCAGATGGATCGCTTCGATGCGGTGACTCAAGATATACCGGGTCAACGAAGCCTCGCGAATTCAGCGGCCGTTTTGTGGCATCCCCAGGCGCATCGTGACTGGGTGCGACCAGGTGTCGTGCTGTATGGCGGTTCGCCCACCGGCCAGTCGCGTCACATTGACGACGTGGGCTTGCGCGCTTCGATGACGCTCAGGAGCGAAGTGATCGGTGTGCAGTCATTGTCGGCGGAGGAAACGGTTGGGTACGGCCGTGCCTTCGCTGCGAACCGCGAGATGCGCATTGGTGTGGTCGCATGCGGGTATGCGGACGGATATCCACGGCACGCATCGACGGGTACGCCAATCGCAATCGACGGCGTCATGACGCAGGTGGTGGGCCGTGTTTCGATGGACATGCTCACTGTCGATTTGACACCGTGCCCGCGTGCGCAGATCGGCTCAAAGGTCGAACTGTGGGGGGAACAGGTCAAGATCGATGACGTCGCTCACGCTTCCGGGACGATCGGGTACGAACTGATGTGTGCGCTGGCAAAACGGGTGCCCGTAGAAATAGCCTGAATGACCGCCTCTCTCGCCGGAGCGTGAAGCAATCCGCAAGAGATACTCACGTCTTCGGACGAGAGGCGGTGCCGCATTGCCTGTTGCACAGGCGTAATGGTGTCTAATAAGGGTGTCTAATAAGGGTGTCTAATAAGCCAGCGCCATTGCGTTGTAACGGACGTTTTGTGTTTACGTAATAATTGCGAGGCGTGTCCGATTCGATCCACTAACCATTAAAAATGCGTAGGTCATGGCTTTCAGCGAACCAAGGTCTCCATTTTTCAAATGGGTGGTGTCCTCCGCTCAGAACCTGAGCGCCGACAATCGGCAAATATTGCTTGCCAACCTGTTCACGCGAACCGCATCGATTGTCTTTGCGTCGATCTGCGAAATCAGTGTCTGCGCAACCGCCTACTACCTTTATCCAAGAGCCCTTTACGCGTGGTGGGGCAGCGCCGTGGTCGCGCTGCTGATGACGCGTCTCGCGTTGATCTGGCTGTGCTGCGAGCGCAGTGCCCGCAACCTGCCCACCCCTACCTCGGCTTTTCTCTTTGCCAGTCTTCTCTGGGCGGCCCTGTTCGGCTTTGGCACTTTTTTGTGCAATACCAGCGGAAATCAGACACTTTTTCTGCTCGGCAACGTTTGCGCGGTGGGTGTGATCGGCGGATTGGCCGGACGCAACGCAGGCACACCCAGGCTGGTGCTTCTTCAGATATCGCTCATTCTCGGGCTGTTGGGTTGGGGGGCGACGCTGTCTCCCGGCTCCGGCAAACTTGTGCTGCTGTTTCAGGCGCCGTTTTGCGCGGCGGGTTTCTTTACGGTGGCATTGCGCAGCAATCGCGACACCGTTGCCTTACTGCTGGCGCGCGAAAGCAGTCATCGGCTGGCTCACCAGGACAGTCTCACTGGCCTGCCCAACCGCGCCCGCATTACGGAGCTTCTGCTGGAACGCACTGCGGCCGGCTCGTTACGACTGAATCATCGATTCGCGGTTCTACTGATCGACCTTGACGGCTTCAAGGCGATCAATGACAGCCTGGGTCACGCCGCCGGCGATCAGATTCTTCAGGAAGCGGCGATTCGATTGCGTGAAGTACTGCCGGCCGGCGATCTGGTCGGACGCCTGGCCGGCGATGAGTTTGTCGCCATTACCGACGGCACGGCGTTGACCCGCGACGTCCATTTGCTGGCAGACCGAATCGTCAAAACGCTGGCGCGTCCTTTCACACTCAGCGAAGCATTGGTGCATATCGGTGCGAGCGTGGGCGTCTCGCTCTATCCGGAGCACGCAAAGACAGGGCCGCAATTGCTGATCTGCGCGGACCGCGCGTTGTACGCCGTCAAACGCAGTGGCAAAAGTGCCTTCTCTATCTTCGATGCCGTCAGGCACGCCTCCGACGAAAGTTTGAGCCTTCTGCGAAGCGATCTGGAAGGGGCGATGCAGTCTTACAGCGATCTGCGCATGGAGTACCAGCCGATCGTCGATCTCGCCGACGATACGATTTCCGGCCGTGAGGCGCTGCTTCGCTGGACGCACCCGACTCGCGGTGAGCTTTCTCCTTCCGCATTTATTCCCACGGCCGAACGTACGGGCCTCATCCTCGCACTCGGCGAGTGGGCGCTGCTGCAATCCTGCACGGAAGCTGCCACGTGGCGTGATGCAGTGAGCGTCGCCGTGAATGTTTCGCCGGTGCAATTGCGGGAAGAATCGTTCGCGTCGGCGGTTGCGGCGATCCTCGGCAAGACGGGATTGCCGCCCGCGCGCCTGAATATCGAAGTCACGGAAACGGTGCTGTTGAGCGACGATATCGTCACCCGGCACAACGTCGAGAAGCTTCGCGCATTGGGAATCGGCCTCGCGCTCGACGATTTCGGCACCGGATTCTCGACCATGTCGACGCTTGTGCGCTTCTCATTCGACAAGCTCAAGATCGACAGTTCGTTCGTGAAGGAGTCCGTGCATCGGCGCGAATCCGCGGCCGTGGTTCGCGGGATTGTGGCTTTGGCACGGGAAATCGGCATGCCCACCACGGCGGAAGGCATTGAGACGCAGGAGCAGTTGAATTTCGTGCGCGTCTGCGGATGCACGCATGCGCAGGGTTTTCTTCTGGGAAAGCCGGTCCGGGGTGAAGAGATCCCGCACCTCGAAAAACGGCTCGCTGCGCATTCCGCGGATAAGGCTTGAGAGATCTTATCGACCGGCATGATGCCGATTTCCGCGGCGTTGGCCGGCTAGTTACGGGGCAGGGTGACGTATGAAGCTGGCGAAGCAAGATGGCCTCGGTGCTGCTGCCGGAGAAGCAGTGCCGGGTGTCAGCGATGGACGCGCGCGCTTTCAGTATTCCAACAGGCCTGCTGCCTGGGAGGCAGTAAGGGAAGGCGGTGCTGGTGCAGAGGCAGCATCCATACCGATGCTGCTGCGTAAGCAGCAATTCAACTTTGGATACCACAACAAAATGCATCGGAAGTCGCGGTAGATGTTCAGAATACGCTTTTGAGGAAGCAACCCTGATCGATGCCGTTCAACGCCCGTCAGCCGACAGAGGACGGTCCACGCCCGCACGTAGCGGAGTGAGTGTCCTTGACCATATGAATTCGACCTACGTACTGCCGGACGCGCCGGCTTCTCTGCCACCGAGCGCGGAGGCATCGGTCACTGAAACGCCGCTGCAGATCGCGCAACGGCTCGCGATCACATTTAATCACGTGTTGCCAGACCGGCCAGCCATCGCGCGAACGGAAGTGCCGCCTTTGTTGACGATGCCCGACAAGCGCACGCTGACCACCTCGATTCGCGCGACCGTCCAGGTCTTCTCGGACCCGCAATCGCTGGCGTTACTCGAACGTATTCGCATGGTGGCGCCGAGCGACGCTAACGTGCTCGTGATCGGCGAGACAGGGACGGGTAAGGAGTTGGTCGCGCGTCATGTGCATAACCTGAGTGCTCGCAAGGACGGCCCGTTTGTGGCGGTCAATTGCGGGGCTTTCTCCGAGTCGCTGGTGGAGAGCGAGTTGTTCGGCCACGAGAAGGGCGCGTTCACCGGCGCGTTCTGCGCCAAACCCGGCTGGTTCGAAGCGGCGAATGGCGGGACGCTGTTTCTGGACGAGATAGGCGATCTGCCGCTATCGATGCAGGTCAAGCTGCTGCGCGTGTTGCAGGAGCGTGAGATCGTGCGGCTCGGCTCGCGCCGGAGCATTCCCATCGACGTGCGGGTGCTGGCGGCCACCAATGTGCATTTGCAGGACGCGGTGGCGGCAGGCCATTTCCGCGAGGACCTGTTTTATCGCCTGAACGTCGTGCATCTGGCTGTACCGACGCTGCGCGATCGGCCTGGCGATATATTGCCGCTGGCCCGCTACTTCATTGAAGAGTATCGGAACCGGTTGGGCTACGGTCCCGTCGACATCGAGCCGCGCGCGGAGCGAAAGCTGCTGGAACATAGTTGGCCCGGCAATATTCGTGAACTTGAGAACGTCATTCACTACGCGTTGTTGGTGTGCCGCAGCAATTCGCTGGGCGAGGGCGATTTGCAGATGTCGTCGTTCGGGATTCACGCCGCGCGGCGAGCGGCCAGTGAACCTGTTGCGTCTACGCCGTTGGAAGGACTGGAGGGGGCATTGCGCCATCTCTTCGATCGCGCGGAAGGCAATCTGTTCGAACAGATCGAAGACACGGTGATGCGCGTGGCGTTCGACTTCTGCAACCGGAATCAGATTCAGGCGGCGAGGCTGCTGGGCATTAGTCGCAATGTGTTGCGGGCGCGCTTGATTCGGGCGAAGCAGATTTCCGCGCAGAAGTAAGCTCACATGCGTGATAGCGGATAGTGGGCGCAGTCCTGCCTTTTGCGTGCATTTAGAAGTCAAAGCAGACCGGCCGCGAGACCAGTCCGCATGTCGCTGCGTTGTTGCTGTGTATCGCCGCGTTCGCGGCGGTAGCGGACTATGCCGCGGTTCTGCTGTTGCCGATCTGCCAGACGAAGGGCGGCTCTTTGCGGTTGATTTCCCAGTCGCCCACAATCCGCTCCTTATAGATCAGCGGATTGTGCGACGCTGCAGTGCGCGCGTTTCGCCAGTGGCGGTCCAGTAGTTTGTTCTCGCTTGTGCCCGAAGCACCGAGTGCATTGAACAGGTCGGTGGTCGCCTGCAAAATCAAACTGGCCACGGCGACCTGGGCTTTTGCCGATTCGATTTCGGCCGCCACGTTCGCTGCGTGTTCAACATCGCGGTCCGCGCCGAAGCGCGTTTCGTACGCTCTTTGTGAGGGTTCCGCGGCTCGCACGGCCGCGGCCTCCGCCGCATACACGCGTGCCGCTATTTGCCCGACCACCTGCTGCACCTGGGCGTCTTCGCTGACGCGTGGCGCGTTGCCGTGACTGTACACCCGGGTGCGTTTGCGCACTTCATGCGAGATGTCACGCAATGCGGCGCGCCCAGTACCTGCGATAACCGCGATCAGCACGAGTTGATAGAACGCTGTCTGGTATTTGAAGCGCGTGGCGAAGTCGATGATGTTCTCTTCGTCGACCACGGCGTTTTCGAATACGGACGTCCCGCTTCCGGTGGTGCGCTGACCGAAGCCATCCCAGTCGTCGCTTTGTTTGACGCCTGGCTGGTGCGTGCTCACTGCGGCGATGACGTCGGCGCCGTTGTCGTCGCGCTGGGCGTAGACGTCGATCCAGTCGGCAAAAATGCTGCCCGTGCTGTAGTACTTGGTTCCGTTGACGACCCACTGATTGCCGTGGCGCGAGACACGCGTAATCACGTCGCCGATCTTGACCGCGCCGACTTCGGTCCACGCATTGCCGACGATTTCCCCCGCCACGAAGCGTTGCAGCCATTTTTCCTGTGCAGCGCCGGGTGCTGCGTTGATTCTGTCTTCGACGAAGGCGAAGTGGCCACGCAACGCTTGCGGCAAACTCGAATCGGCCTCGGCCAGTTCGATCAGGAGTTGCACGAGTTGCGGAAGCGACGCGCCGGCGCCCCCGTATTCGCGCGGCACTCTGACGGCGCCGAACCCGGCTTCCTTCAACCAGACAATCTGCTCGTACGGCAGCGCGCGAGTGCGTTCGCGTTCGAGCGCACCTTCCGCGATCCGATTGAAGATCGGCCTGAACCTGGCAGCCAACTGTTCATAGTCTGTGCCGTACGAAAGCGGAAGTTTTTCACGCGGGTTTTGTGATGTCATGCGCCTGCTCTAAAGTCGATAGGTGGGGTAAGGCAGAGCGACTGAGCTCTTGACCATATGGACTACAAAGCACGAGCTATGCCATCGAGGCGAGCGTCCTGCCGCGCTGCTCTATGGGTAGGGTCGGGGTTTCAAACTGCTGGATTGAGAGCAGTATGCTGATGGACTGCTTGTCTGACAGCAGCTTCAGGTCGATGCGCCCGCTGAATCCAGCGGGCGCCGATCATGGCGGCCTGCTCTTACTGACGCAGTTCCGGCGAATCCTGCATAGCTGCCTGCAACTTCTGCACGGCGTCAATCGTCGCGCGCTGTGCGGCGAGACCGAAGTTGCGCTTGAATTCGCCAAACTCTGCGTGGCCGTTGCCCGTCACTTCCTTTTTCGTCACGAGCTTGCCGGTCGGATCTGTCACGGTACACACGAGCGTCACCGAAAAGTCGGTCGGCGGCCAGGTCAGGAGGCTCGGCGACGAAGATGTCGTCGAGATGGTCGGCGTGACGACATAGCTCAGGCTTTTTGATTGGACGGTTGCCTCATCAGGCGCGGCATTCAGCTTCACAACATTGCTGAACACCTGGCTGAGTTCGACGTAGATCGGGAGTTCCAGATCACGATATGGTTTGTAGGCCACCTTGTCGCCACCACCGCCTGGCGAGACGACTTCCTTTGCGCGCAGTTCGTCGGTAATGACGAGCCCAACCGTCTTGTTGATCGGCTGCGTTTGAGCCGTCGACGTTGCTGCGGTAGTAGACGCTGTGAGCGCTGCCGGGTCGCCGGAGATGGTGATGTCGTGTGCGCAACCTGCGAGCGACGCAATGGCGCCGGTGACCGCGATACTGCGAATAAAGTGCATCAGCTTCATGATGATTTCTGCTCGTTGAGAAAAGAGGGATTAATGGATGGCTTGCATGAACGCGGGATCCGCATAGAGCGACGCGAGCAGTTTCTGGACGATGAGCGGATACTCCTGGGTCGCCCGCGGAATCGCGATCGCGGCTGCGAACGACGAATCCCATTGCGTCGTCGCGGTTTTCACGCTGTCGTATCGCACCTCGGCGCCACGCTTGACGATGAAGCGCGCGGAGATCGTGCCCGTGGCTGTTCCGATGTTGGCATCGACGTTATTCTTCAGCAGCACGCCGCTCAGTTCGACCTTGGCGTCGGGTGAAAGCGCACGGCCGATCGTCAGTTCCTGCTGTAGAGCACTCGAAAGGTATTGGGCAAACGAATCGCCAACCGGCGAGCGCATGCTATTCGCACGCAGTTGTACCGATGAGTGATTGCCATCGGTTGGGTCGTTAGTGAAAGCGCCGAGACGCGTTGCCACGGGAGATGCGTTCTTCAGCGTCTGGATATTGTCGACGGAAGCCGAATAGGGCGGCGCGACAACCGAGCAAGCGGCGAGCGCGGCAATGGGGACTAAAAGGAGAATCCTTCGCAGAGCAAACATGGGCTTCTAATGCCTCTTTGGTTATGGTCAAAATGAGGTGGCCGACCGCCTCGACGCTTACGTAAAGGCAGTTCACCTGTTATCGGCAAGTCCGGAGAAAAATTGACAGAAGAGTTATTCTCTTTTTGTAATTGAAAGCCGTCCGTAATACTATTATGCGAGATGTATAGGCGGAGTAATTCAGCATTAACCGGTCCATGCCAAGAAATTGGACTACTGCCAATAGCACTGACTCATCTCCGCTAGCGCGCGCTCATGATTCGACACCGAGGTCCACATGGAACCCACATGGCAATTCCAGCTAAGAATCACCGTCTCACCTGAACTTGCAAACGATCTGCGCACTGACCCGGCAGGTGCTTCGCATGCTGCGCTTCGCAATGTGCTGCGCCAGCACAACGCGACCTTGAAATGTCAGTTCGACGCTTTCGCTGACTACGTGAGTGAAGCGGAAAAGCAGGGCTTGGAAAACTATCCGCTTTATCAATGGACCCGGCAGACAATCGAGAACCCGGAGAAGAAAGCGAAGTACTTGCAATCGTTCACTGTCTACGTGAATGGCGACGAGATATACGGCAAGGAAATCGCCGACGTGATCGAAGCTGAATTGACGGCACTCCTCAGTGACGATGGCATTAAAAGCATCACCCGGTTCGATACTAATCCCGCGAATAACCCGCAGCCGCCCAAGCGCTAGCAATTACACGTAGTCCATCTGCTTTCCAGCACGACACTCGCATGTAATAAATCGAAACTATTGTCTCGGCACCGCTTGCGCCAGAGCGCGGCGGTTGCTGACGCGCGATCGCGTCCGTCGTTCATTTCCACGGAGACTTCCATGCCGACGTCGGCATTCCGGCTTTTTGCGCTCGTCTGTTCTATTGCTGCGGCAGCGCTGCTCAGCGCATGCGGCGACGGCGTATCGTCCACGCCGGTCAAGGCAGCATGCGGCAACGCCACCGTCGCGAATGCGCGCATGAGTTGCCCGCCGGGCTTCGTCCCGCCCGCCTCCTGAGTCCAGAATTCAAATTAGGTCCATCGCATGGTCACCAAAACTCGTCGAGATTTTCTGAAACTGTCCGCCGGACTGGCTGGCGCGACAGCCGCCACCACCCTGTTTCCCGAATCGATTCGCAAGGCGTTGGCAATCGAACCGAGTTCGGTCACGGGCACGATCCAGGACGTGCAGCACATTGTCGTGTTCATGCAGGAGAACCGCTCGTTCGATCACTATCTCGGTCACCTGAGCGGTGTGCGCGGTTATAACGACCGTTTCCCTGTGACGCTGCCGAATGGCCAGCCGGTGTGGTTCCAGCCGCGTCAGGAGGATCAGACGAAGGTGATCGCGCCGTTCCGCTACGACACGACCAATCCGAACGTCAACGCGCAGTGCATCGGCGGCTTGCCGCATACGTGGGCCACCACGCACGGCGCGATCGACAGCGGCCGTGCCGACAAGTGGGCCGTGCAGAAGACCAACATGACGATGGGCTATCACGTGCGCGAGGACATTCCGTTCCACTACGCGCTCGCCGACGCCTTCACTGTGTGCGACAACTACTTCTGTTCAATTCCGGGTAACACGCACCCGAACCGCATGTATCTAATGACGGGGATGGTCGACCCACTCGCCACGGGTGGCGGGCCGCTACTCGACAACACCGACTACATCGACAACCAGTTCGATACTATCAAGCTGCAGCCCTTCAACTGGACGACGTATCCCGAGCGGCTGGAAACGGCCGGCATCTCCTGGCAGATTTATCAGCAAGGCACCGGCTTCGACAATTTCAGCGGCAACTACGGCACGAACATGCTGGCCTCGTTCCAGAATTTCGTGAACGCGCCGGCGGGTTCGTCGCTGCAGAACCGTGGGATGAGCACACGCACGCTCACACAGTTGAAGGCCGACGTGCAGGCCGGCGCATTGCCGCAAGTGTCCTGGCTGTTGCCGCCCGCCGCGTATTCGGAGCATCCGAAATTCACGCCGCTCTATGGCGCCAATTACATTTCGACGATCCTCGACGCGCTGACGTCGAATCCCGACGTGTGGAGCAAGACCGTCCTGTTCATCATGTACGACGAGAACGACGGTTTCTTCGATCACGTGGTGCCGCCGCAGGCGCCTACGGTGCCCGGCTCCGGCATGAGCACCGTGGACATCTCGCTCGAACGGCACAACGTCGTGAGCGCGACGCAGACTGGCACGTATACCGCCGACAATCTGCCGTACGGCCTTGGCCCGCGCGTACCGATGACGGTCGTGTCGCCGTGGTCGAAGGGTGGTTTCGTTTGCTCGCAGGTGTTCGATCACACGTCGGTGCTGCAATTCATCGAAAAGCGTTTCGGCGTAGTCGAGACCAATATCTCGCCGTGGCGCCGTGCCGTTTGCGGCGACCTGACCACGGCGCTCGACTTTTCGAAATCGGATTCGACCGTGCCGTCGCTGCCGAGCACGCAAACCTACGTCGCGCAGGCCGATCTGCAATGCGCGCGTTCCACGGCGCAGGCTGCGCCGGCCAGCACTGCTCAGCAGCTGGTGACGGCGCAGGAGGCGGGCACGCGGCCCGCGCGGGCGCTGCCGTATGAGTTGCATGTGAACGGGCAGTTGCAGTCGCAAGGGTATGCGCTGACGTTTGCGAACACCGGCACGCAGGGCGCGCATTTCTGGGTGTACACGGGCGACCCGACTGCAATGCCGCGTCGCTACACCGTCGAAGCCGGCAAGCAGTTGACCGATACGTGGGCATTCGACGTGAACGGTAACTATATGGTGAACGTCTATGGCCCGAACGGCTACTTCCGGCGCTTCGCGGGTTCGTCCACGGCGGATGCCGCGGCAAAGCCGGATGTCGTGACCTGTTACGACGTGGCCAACGGCAATGTCTACGTGACGCTGTCAAACGCAGGGAGCGCGCCGCTCACGGTCACCGCGGCCGACGTCGCCTATGGACAGGCGCCGCGCACGCTGACCGTGCCCGCGGGGAGCAGTGTGGAGGCGCATTGGGACCTGTCATGCAGCAGCCAGTGGTATGACTTTCAATTGACGGTTGCAGGCAATGCGGGCTGGTTGCGGCGCATTGCAGGTCATGTGGAAACAGGCCACACCAGCATCACCGATCCGGCGGCCACCGCGCCGGTGACGAAGGCGATTTAGGCGTACGGAGTGGACATTTCTTTCAATGTCATTTCGGGGCGGTCGCAAACTGGTAAGTCAATTTTACATTTGGCGACAAGCCGCGGAGTTCGTGAGAGGATGGCACTTCACTTTTTCTCGCGGAGGGCGAAATGGGACTCTTGGACGAAGTAGGCAAGATCGCTGGAGCAGTAGCGGCCGTTGAAGCAGCAGAAAAAGTCGATCCGGAAGCAGGTTTGCTAACGAAAGGCATTGCAGCGATTGCCGGCTTTGAAGGCGCCGGTGCATTGGAGTCGCTGGTCGAGAAGAAAGACGGCGAGAAGCAGGACGACGCCGACAACGCCCAGGCTGCAGACGGTACGAATCCTCAGACGTGATTTTTGCGCTGTGAGCGGGCCAGTTCTACATAGGACTGGCCCGTTTTTTATGGTGAGCTGGAATCGAGGCCCGCGTGCAGCACACCGCTTTTGATCGCAGCCTGCTACGATGCGCCCGCGCTTGACATGCCCGGTCGGGAGGCTGTCTTGCGGGAGGTCGGTGCGGTATTCGTGAAGTGGACTTCGGCTCGAACATGACGAGCGTTGGCCAGCGCAACCTGCGGATAGATGTGATCCGCGGCGTTTCGATTCTTCTTGTCCTGTTTCACGACTTCAACATTGCGTACAGTCTGAACGCCCCAACTGCTCGGTCATGCCAAGTTCGGCGAAAACCTTCGACATCATGCCGGCGCGTCGCCACTCCAGCCATTTGATGTAGCAGGTTTGCGATGGCGGAAAGCTTGCGGGGAGACGCTGCCACTTTTCGTCATTGCGAACGATCCACAGTATGGCGTTCACGATCTCGCGCGGATCTCGCCGTGGCCGGCCGACTCTCGGTGTGGTGTCGTGATGGAACAGGTGGGCAATGCGTTGCCAATCTTCATCAGACAGCGGGGATTCGGGCATTTTCAGATTTTAACTAGCCAGTACAATCTGATTATCCCAAGTAGAGTCTTTCTGCTAAATCGCGATTTCGGACGTTAAAGCGGCGCAAACCGGGGGATTGCTTTTGGCCGGATTGTGGTGGCCCAGGGGCTCGACAGATCTGCCCTCGCGCTAACGCGATTTGCCCTTGGTATTCTTTTTGGAGCTTGTGGCGCGAGGCGCATCTTTAGCCGGCAAGGCACCGCCGCCGTTCATCTGCTCCATCCACGACAAGGCGTCGACGTACGACAGGAACTGCTGGAGATACCCCGGCGACAACTCGCTCATCAACGAGAGCGATCGATGTACGAGACTGCTTGAGTTGAGCGGACCGGCATTGCCCGGCGCTTTCTTCAGCGACTGCCGCAACTGTTTCTCGGACCGGACCTTGGACCAGGTCTCCCTGAAGTAGTCGAGCGCCTCCAGTTCCGGATAGGACGATGGCCGGGGCGTGACGCTACCCGCTGTGAGGCCGTCACCGCCTGCAGGCGCATGACTGGCGATGTAGTCGATCAGTCCGGCAAGCGTTCCGCGAGCGGGTTCATCGGATGATGCCTTGGTGCCGATGTCGGCGTCGGCATCAGCATCGACCGCCCTGGGCTCAGCGCGTTCAAGATCGAAGGCATACGCCTCGATCAGTTTGGCGAGCCTCTCATCCAGGAGACGCCGCGCCTCGCCGCTATAACCGGCTGCCCGCCTATCCAGCGCCTCGATGAAATGAAAGCGGATGGGATCCAGCCGATCGGCGCCGCGCTCGCGCCATGCGTCGAGCGTTGCCCGGGCGCCGCCTGTCACCTCGCCGGCGCCACGACTCGTATGACTCACACTACTCACGAGGCTTCACCGTTGCGCTCGAAGGCCTCGGGACCGGCGCTATTTCCACGCGCCGGTTTTTCGCCCGGCCCTGGTCGTCGGCATTCGAGCTGACGGGCTGCTGCGAGCCGAACGCGGCCGCAAATACGGACGAGGCGGGAACGCCTGCATCGATCAACGAACGAGTCACCGTCAGCGCGCGCTGGGCCGAGAGCTCCCAGTTGTCGGCAAAGCGACGGTTAGCCTCCCGCACCTGCCGGTCATCGGTAAAGCCGCTCACCATCAGGATCTGGTCATTGGCCCCGAGGTAGGCGGAGAGCGGCCCCGCCAGGCTCTTCAGGACGTCCCGGCCTTCGGGCTGCAATTGGTCGGAGTTCAGTGCGAACAGCACGCTGCCGTTGATGCCGATGCGTCCGTTGACCAGCGTGACCCGGCCCGCTGCCAGCGGTCCTGCCAGCGCCTGCTCCAGGGTCTTGCGGCGCTGCGTTTCCATCTGACGCTGCTTGACCTCTTGCGCAAGCCGGGTCGAGAGTTCCAGTTGCACGCCGATGACGCCCACCAGGATCAGCACGAACGCGCCCAGCAGCACCGACATCAGGTCGCCGAAGACGGGCCAGATGGGCGCCGTGGTCTCCACGCCGCCGTCGATTTCCTCGCTCATGCCGCTTCAGCTCCGACGGACGCCCGCTTGCCCGCGAGGTGCTGCAGGTCTTCGACGATCTGCTTCTGCGACATGATGCTCAGGTCGATGACTTCTCGTGCCTGGGCAACGTAATAGGCCAACTGTTCGTCGCTGCGCGCGAGGGACTTGTCCAACGCGGCTTCGATACGCTGCAGATGCGCGACCAGCGTGGTGTTCGACTCGCCGAACACCTGGACGGCCGCGCCGAATGCTTCACCGAGGCTCGCCACTTCGACGGCGCTGCCGGTGACCTGCGCGGCCACTGCGCCCAGCTTCCCGGTTTCGAGTTCGACCTTGTCGGTGAAACGGGCGCCGACACGATCCAGCAGATCCGCCGATGTGGCGACGAGCGCGTCGACGGCCGTGCGCTGTTCGGTGGACGCATGGTTGACGGCATCGAGCAGGGTTTCCAGCGTTGCCAGCAGGCGGCTACGCTCGTCCAGCATCGCGGTGTCGCGGACCATGCTGTCTGAGAGCTTCTGACGCAATTCGGCGACGACTTCGGCTGCAGCCTTCGGAGCTTCCGACGCGGCTTGCACAAGCTGGCCGATCTCGGCGATCGTGCTGCTCGCGTGCGCCTGTGTTTGGGCCGAGATGTCGCGTGCGGTTTGTGCGAGCGTGTCGCAGATCTCCTGCTGCCGGCTGGCGCTGTGCGTGCCAACCTGCTCCCATTCCTTGCTCAGCGTGGTGGCCATGGAGCCGAGCGTCTCGGTCCAGGCGGCCAGCCGCTGCTGGTCCCGTGCGGCGAGTTCTGCCTGCAGGTTTGCTGCGGCCTTGGGGGCGTCCGCAGCCACTTGCACGAGCCGGTCGATCTCAGCGATCGTGCTGCTCGCGTGTGCTTGTGTTTGGGCCGAGATGTCGCGTGCGGTTTGCGCCAGCGTCTCGCAGATCTCCTGCTGGCGGCTTGCGCTAAGCGTGCCCGCCTGCTCCCATTCCTTGTTCAACGTAGCGGCCATCGAACCAAGTGCCGCGGTCCAGGCCTCCAACCGCTGCTGATCTCGCGCGGCCAGTTCCACCTGCAAGTCCGCCGCGGCCTTAGGTGCTTCCGCGGCCGCTTGCACGAGCCGGTCAATCTCTGCGATCGTGCTGCTCGCGTGTGCCTGAGTTTGAGCGGAGATGTCGCGCGCGGTCTGTGCGAGTACATCGCAGATTTCCTGCTGGCGGCTCGCGCTAAGCGTGCCCGCCTGCTCCCATTCCTTGTTCAGCGTAGCGGCCATCGAACCGAGTGTCTCGGTCCAGATCGCCAATCGTTGCTGATCTCGCGCGGCCAATTCCGTCTGCAAGTCCGTATGCGATTGGCCCACTGCGGCGAACAGTGACGCCGAGTGCTGCTCGAAGGTTGCAGCGGCCGCCGCCAAAGCTTGCTGATTGTGTCCCGCCAGTTTCTCGCCGACCTGTTCTTGCCGTGCCAGCGCCTCGTTCCACGCTGCCGACACGTTGCCCGCAGTTGCGTCGAGGCGCGCGGAGACGCCTTCCAGCAGGCCAGCCGAGCGTTGCTCGAAAGTCTCGGTGAATCGATCCAGCGACGTGCCCAGACGCTGGGTGAGCGCCTCGTTCGATCGCTGCTGCCCCTCCAGTGCCTTGTTCCAGATGCCCGCGACGGTGGTGGTGGTTGCCTCGAAGCCAGTCGAGAGTCCATCCAACTGCCGCTGGACGGCATGCGTGACGGTGTCGTGCATCGCGGCCGTCTCGCGCGCGAGACCTGCCAGCGTGGCCGCCATGACCGGCTGCAGCGCCGCGCTGGCGGCGCGGGTGCTTTCGGCGACGCTCTCCTTCAACGACTGCTCCACGGACGCAGCAAGGCGCGTATAGGTGACCTCGGCCCTGCTGTGGAAAGCGTCCTGGCTGGCGAGCTGCCGCTCGTTCAAGGCGAGGCTCTGTTGCTCGATGGCCGTCATCATCGCCTGCAGACGATCGACCAGCGTGGGCATCACCTCGGCCTGCCGCTGCAGGAGCTTGAAGCTTTCCTCGCGCTGATGGGTCTGCGAGTAGATGCGCAAGGTCGTCGCGATCTTCACGTCGAGCAACTGCGCGGCATCGATCCGTTCGCGCCGGCACAACGCCGAAAGCAGTCCCAGCATCGCGGACGTGGCCACACCCGCAATCGACGTGCCGAACGCGAAGCCCAGTCCCTTGACCGGCGCGCCGAGCGAATCGCGGATAGCTTGCAGGTCCGTCGCGCTTTCCAGCGCCAGGCCGGTGCCCCGCAAGGTCGCCACCATGCCGAGGAGCGTGCCGAGCATGCCCAGCAAGACGAGCAAGCCGACCAGATACGGCGTCAGCGCCGGGCCCGGCAAGGCCACACGCTCGCCCTCGACGCGCAGGCGCACCGCGTTGCGCAGGCTGGGATGCAGGGGCTCAAGCCAGACGCCCAGGCTGGGCGGCGGCCCAGACAGGCCCGCAACCCCACGCGCCAGCGTGGACGTGGCCTGGCTGTAGCGCCGCAGCTCGAGCGCGCCTGCCAGGTAGCAGGCGCCAATCAACAGCGTGACCGCCAACGCCAGCACATTCGAGCCGACGTAGCCGCCACCGATCCAGCACACCGCGGCCAGACCTACCAGAAAAACAACGAGATTGAGATATCTGGACATAGTGTCCCAGTTAGCAGGTGCGAAGGGCGGCGAGCAGCCCCTCGACCGGTTGTAAACGAACATCCAGTTCGGCCAGCAACACGCTCTGCATATCTTTGCGGAACGTGTTCAGCCACGTGCCGGGTGTGGCGGGTGTGGCGGGCGGGACGGTTGCGGCGTCCCCCGAGGCTTCGGCGTCGGCCAGCGTCTGTTGCTCCGCCTCACGCAAACGCTCGAAGTGCCCCTTGAGCAAGCCGGGCACGGCGGCCAGCAGACTCCGCTCACGCTCGCTGAGCGCTCGCTCCATCACGGCGTCCACCACCGCGAGCCGGGCCATGGCGGGCGTTCTGGCGGCCAGCATGGCCCGCAGTCGGGCGCGCAGGGTGCCGATGCCCGTCTCCATCGACTGCTGCATGGAGAGGTAGCGCTGACGAAAAACCGCGTAATCGACTGGCGCATCCGCCGGGGCGCCTTGCGGGAGCGCCTGCGCCGCCGACCCGCGACGCCTCGCGACGGCAAACACGCTATCGCCGACGATGGCATCCGCCAACGACGCGCGCACGCGGGCGCACTCGCTCTCTTCAGCGTCGCTGAAGGCGCGTGCGCCGACGGCGACGGCGGGCGGAGCGTTGCTCAGCGCCGAGGACAACGCGATCGCGTCGGTCCAGCCGAGCCATTGGCTTAGCTGGTCCGAAAGCGACTGGCTGGATTCGGGAACGTCGACGTCCGTCAGGCGAGCAAGTAAACGAATGAGCGCCGGGCCACTGAAAGCTGTGCGCTGTGGGGCTTGCACCATACCACCAGAGTCAAAAAAGTCAGCAGTTTACACGGCGGCGGGGTGAGGGATGCAGCCCCTTAATGAGTGGGCGGGGTAAGCGAGGGGTTTCAGCGCGGCCAACGGGCCGATTGTGATGCAGTAATTTGGGCCGCCATGAGGGTTTTTACGAGGTTAATTGGGCGGCTTCTACACCGTCTATCGACTGAATGATCACGGCGGTCGGGCGGCGTGATGCACCGCGCCGACGCGGTGTAGTCTCTCCCGAAAGAGGCGGCACGGCACCGCCCACGTCCAGCCGTTTCATCTGCATGTCATAGCTTCGCGACTAGGATGCCCTGTCACTTCTGTCGCACCTTGGTCCGACACGGCACGCGCGGCTCACATAACACCGTGCGTTCGCCGTCCGCGTTGCCGACCTTCCACCCCCCTACAAAAACACCC
The DNA here is from genome assembly GCF_030511745.1 of Paraburkholderia sp. SECH4. Lineage (NCBI taxonomy): Bacteria > Pseudomonadati > Pseudomonadota > Betaproteobacteria > Burkholderiales > Burkholderiaceae > Paraburkholderia > Paraburkholderia sp. SECH4. Next base: position 39,236 of record NZ_JALOCP010000034.1, on the reverse strand, counting down.
GACATGACAAACAAGAAAATCGACAAGGATTTGCCGACCGATCAGGGCGCTACCATCGTCTCGCGCCGTGGCTTTCTGAAGTTTGCGGGCGCATCGAGCCTCGCGACGGCCGCGGGCGCGCTCGCGTCGGCGGCGCGGGCCGCGAACGGCGCGCCCGACGGTACGCCGGAGCAGATCCACCTGACCTGGGGCAACGATCCGACGAGCGAGGTCACCGTGTCATGGGCATCGCCGGCGCCGGCGGTCAATCCGCAAGTGCGGTTAAGCGGCGGGGGCGGGGCGAGAGTAACGGTGCACGGCGTGCAAAGCACCTATACCGATGGCCTCAACGGCGAAGTCGTGTTCACCTATCACGCGCGTCTGCGTGGCCTGAAGGCCGACACGAGCTACGAGTACGAGGTGAGCGCCGACAACGACAGCAACGCGGCCCAGCCCTTCACCGCGAGCTTCCGCACTGCGCCCCGCGGCCGCGCGTCGTTTCGCTGGACGAGCTACGGCGATCTCGCCACGCCCAACACCGGCTGGGTCCTGTCGTCGCCGCAAAGCCGTTTCGCGGTTCAGGCCGTCGAGCGATTTCAGCCGCTGTTCCACCTGCTCAACGGCGATCTCTGCTACGCCAACCTGAACCCGACGCACCAGCCCGACGTGTGGCGCGATTTCGGCAACAACTGCCAGACCTCGGCGTCGAACCGGCCGTGGATGCCCTGTCCGGGCAATCACGAGCTCGAATTCCACAACGGCGAACAGGGCCTCGCCTCGTATCTCTCGCGCTACACGCTGCCGGAGAATCACACGCGCTTCCAGGGACGCTGGTACAGCTTCCGCGTGAGTTCGGTGCTCTTCATCTCGCTCGATGCTGATGACGTGGTCTATCAGGATGCGGCTGCGTTCGTGGCCGGCCCGAATCCTCTCGTGCCGGTGGCGAGTACCGGCAATCCGCCGATTCAACCAGGCACGTCGCTCTATGTGCGTGGCTATAGCGAGGGCGAGCAGACCCGCTGGCTCGAGAAGACATTGCACCGGGCGGCGGAAGACGACGAAGTCGACTGGATCGTCGTGCAGATGCATCAGGACGCGCTGAGTTCATCGAAGACCGGCAACGGTTCCGACAAGGGCATCCGCGAAGCCTGGCTGCCGCTGTTCGACCGCTACGGCGTCGATCTGGTGCTGTGCGGGCATGACCATGATTACGAGCGCAGCTATCCCGTGCGCGGCTGCAATCACAACAAGGGCACCGATATCGCCACAGGACGCGTGGTCGATACATTGCAGCCGCGGCCGGTGATGTCGGCCGTGTCGTCGGGGGCATCGACGTTCGATACGAGTCACGGCACGATTCACCTGATTCTCGGCGGTGGCGGGACGAGTGCGCCGCTCGATGTGTACGGGGTGGATATCGGCACCGGCTTGCCGCAGGCGCGTATTTTTACGCGGCCGAATCGTCCGGTTGCCGGGACGACCGCGAGTACGTTTGTGCGTGCCAGCGCGGATGCCGTTGAAGATGCAGTGTGGTCGGCGCAACGGGATACGGGCACGGGCTACGGTATCGCGGTGTTCGATCATGATCCGGGCCATCCGGGTGGCGAGACCACGATCACGATGAACTACTACCACGCGCCGGGTGCGGATCAAACACCGACGCAGAACTATGAGTTATTCGAAACGATCGAGTTGAAGAAGAAGCGACACGGATAAGTTGCTCTTCGCTGCGGTTCGACGCTCCAGCGACTTACTTTTCGGGGCGTCGAACGGTTTCTTTGCCGGCGACTATCTCGACGCTATTTCGCGCGGCGGGACTTGAAACCCGGCAGTGTCCGGGCGTCGGGGCTCCACGCAAGGTGGACTGCCTGCTCCACTGCTGCCTTGAACTGCGACTCGCTCGTCCAGACCGGCATACGTGTGCGATAAAAGTCCGCCCACTGAAATTCGGCGAAGGGTTCCGGTGTCTTCAGATAGCCGCCCGCGTCGCGCACGAATGCGGCGAGGCTGCGGTACGGATCGTCCGTGAGGGCGGAAACCTCATCGGGGATCGAGGAAATGGCTCGCAGGATGCCGCGTTCATCGTAGGGATGCACCCAGCGCCTTTCAATCACGGTGTCCCAGAACTTCGCGTCCGGCAGCCGCGACAGGTCCGCTACGACCTCGGCGAACGCTTTCGCGATACCGCCATCCCACAGCGCACGCGCGAGATGGTGGTGGTCGATGACATAGTGCCTGTCATGCTTGCCGATGACGGTGGGAATCGGTGCGCTTTTCAGAAAGTCTTTCAAAGACTTTGCATCCATGGCCAGCAGGCGCTTTCGTTTTGCATCGACTTCCAGCATGCCGACCGTTGCCTGCAGCGGCCGCAGTTGTTCAATGCCGACACTCGTTATTCTTGCCATGGCGTGCCCCTCCGTATCCGGAGCATTCTACTGCTCTGCTCAAGCTGGACTCCCTTAAATAGAAACGGTAGGCTGTCAGTGCTGGTGACTCTGTTTGGCTATGCTGGTCTTGAACGACAACGTGGAGCCTGCACATGGACGTGAGCACTGAAACGCTGGTGGAACTGCTGCGGGAAGTAGAAGCCGACGACCCGATCGACTACGCGGACCTTCCATTTGGAGAACAGGAACTCAGGCGGCTCGTCATGAGTTCACTTGTCGAGCGTCACCACCAGGTCGAAGCAGGCAACATGTCGATCTCCGATATCCACGCGCTGTATCTGCTGAGCACCGCTAAGCTCGTTCTTGAGAACACGGTGCTTCACGCGAGGCTGCTTCTGCTTCAGGGGCAGCAGGTCGACGTGCGGTCACTGCTTGCGCCGTTCACCCTCAAAGGCAAACCTTAAAGGCCGGTAGTCGGCACTGTCACCGGCAGCGCATTGCGCATCACCGGATCAGTCCCGCACGCGCATCACTTCTCAAGTTCCGCAAACAGCCAATCCTGGAAGCTATGCAGCTTCGGCAATTCGGCGCGAGACTTCAGCAGGTTCAGCGTATAGCCATGTACTGGAAGTCCTTCCAGGCCGAACGGCGCCACCAGTCGCCCCGTTTCCAGTTCACGCTGCGCCAGAAGCAGGCTTTCGAGGCAGACGCCCAAGCCGTCCACTGCCGCGCTGATCGCCATGAACGATCGATCGAAACGCGGACCGCGTCCGATATCGAGCCGCGTCTTGCGATAAAGACGCATCCAGTCTCGCCATCCGACCAGACACCCCTCGCTATGAATCAGCGCATGGTGCGGTAAATCCGCGACGCTGCGCAGCGGATGCTCTCCAGCCATCAGCGCGGGCGAGCACAACGGCACGATCGTCTCGGGTGGCAATTCGAGCACCATTGTGCCGGCCGGCTGCAACTTTCTCGGACCGTAGCGGATGTCGATATCCACCGCTTCCGAGATCAGATCCACCGCCTCTGACGAGGCATTCAACCGTACGTCGATATCCGGATGCGCCGCACTGAAACGCGCGATGCGCGGCATCAGCCATTGAGTCGCAAAACTGGGCGTGCAATGGATCGTGAGGATGTCGCTCTTGGCGGCGCGCCCGATCTCGCGGGTGGCTGAGTCGATCCGCGCGAACGCCGCGGTGATTTCCTCAGCGTATTGCCGCCCATAGTCCGTCAGGATCACCGTACGGTGCAGCCGATGGAACAGACGAATGCTCAATTGCTCTTCCAGCAGCTTGATCTGATGGCTGACGGCTGAGGGCGTGACAAACAGTTCGTCTGCTGCGAGCGCAAACGACGAGAGCCGCGCGGCGGCCTCGAATGCCTGTATCGACTTGAAGGTGACGCGATTGTGCATGGCAGCATCAAGGTGAATTGAATTCATCCATTGGCCCATCTTAATTCGTTTGAGCGCGTGTGAGCGCGAGATTACGCTTGAGTCACTGGGATCGGCATCACAGCGGCCCCTGCAAAGCGATCCATAAGGAGACAAACAGTGACCACTAGCGAAACCGCGCCGTACGCCCAACTCGCGGAGCACGCCTATCAGATTCGCCGCAACGCGCTGCGCATGGGCGAAGTGCAGGGGCAGGGTTATATCGGCCAGGCGCTCGATATCGCCGATGTCCTGGCCGTCGCCTACTTCCGCGCCATGCGCTATCGCGCCGACGACCCCGAATGGGAAGGCCGCGACCGCTTTCTGCTATCGAACGGTCACTACGCCATCGCGCTGTACGCCGCGCTGATCGAAGCCCGCATCATCGCCGACGAAGAACTGGAAACCTATGGCAGCGACGACAGCCGTCTGCCGATGTCCGGTATGGCGAGCTATACGCCCGGCATGGAGATGTCCGGCGGCTCGCTCGGGCAGGGACTGACGATCGCGGTGGGCCGCTGCCTGGGTCTGAAGCGCAAAGGCTCGGATGCCCGCGTCTACACGCTGTTCTCCGACGGCGAACTCGATGAAGGCGCGATCTGGGAAGGGCTGATGTCGGCCGCGCACTGGAAGCTCGACAACCTGATCGCGATGGTCGACGTCAACAACCAGCAGGCCGACGGACCGTCGTCGAGCGTCATGGCGTTCGAGCCGCTGGTCGACAAACTGCAGGCGTTCGGCTGGTTCGTGCAACGCGTGGACGGTAACGATCTCGCCGCCGTCGTCGCCGCGTTCGATGCGGCACACGCGCATCCGGAAGCGCAACCGCGAATCATCGTCTGCGATACGCGGATGGGGTGTGGCGTGCCGTTCCTCGAAGCGCGCGAGAAAAATCACTTTATTCGCGTCGATGCGCACGAGTGGCAACTCGCGCTGCAGGCGCTGGAAGCCGGGAGAACCGTATGAGCGCCGCCGTACCGAAACCGCGTCTGAAAACATCGGCGATGATCGCCTCGATTGCAGGTGAAGGGCAGATCACCCGTTCGGCCCCGTTCGGCCACGCCCTGGTCGAACTGGCGCGCAACCGGCCTGAAGTGATCGGCATGACCGCCGATCTCGGCAAGTACACGGACCTGCATCTGTTCGCGAAGGAATACCCGGAACGCTATTACCAGATGGGCATGGCCGAACAACTGCTGATGGGCGCCGCGGCCGGCATGGCGCACGAAGGCGCGCAGCCGTTCGTCACTACCTACGCTGTGTTCGCCGCGCGCCGTGCTTATGACTTCATCCATCAGGCGATTGCCGAGGACAACCTCGACGTCAAGATCGTCTGCGCCTTGCCCGGCCTCACCACCGGCTACGGCCCGAGCCACCAGGCGGCGGAAGACCTCGCCCTGTTCCGCGCGATGCCGAACCTCACGGTGATCGACCCGTGCGATGCCATCGAAATCGAGCAGATGGTGCCGGCCATTGCCGACCATCGCGGGCCGGTGTATGCGCGACTGTTGCGCGGCAACGTGCCGGTCGTGCTCGACGAATACGACTACCAGTTCGAACTTGGCAAAGCGAAGCTGCTGCGCGACGGCGCCGAGGTGCTGATCATCTCGTCCGGGATCATGACGATGCGTGCGCTGGAAACGGCGAAGGCGCTGGCCGCCGATCGCGTCGACGTAGGTGTGCTGCACGTGCCGACCATCAAGCCGCTCGACACCGCCACGCTGCTGCGCGAAGCGCGCCGTTCCGGCCGCCTTGTCGTGGTGGCGGAGAACCATACGGTGATCGGCGGGCTGGGCGAAGCGGTGGCCGCCGTGCTGCTGACCAATGGCGTCACGCCACCGTTCCGTCAGATCGGCTTGCCCGACGCGTTTCTCGACGCGGGTGCGCTGCCGACCTTGCACGACCGCTACGGCATTTCCACCGAGGCGATGTGCGACACGATCAAAGGCTGGCTGCGGTAAAGGTTCATAAGTGCCGGTAAGTGCCGCACACACGCGTACTCGCCGATAGCAAACAATTCAGCAAACCATAAGCTTCATATTCAGGAGATCCGCATCATGTCAGAGTCACGTCTACTCGACGGCAAGGTCGCCGTCATTTCCGGCGGCGCGTCGCCGCGCGGCATCGGTATGGCGACCGCCCGCATGTTCGCGGCGCACGGCGCCCGCATCGCCATCTTTGATCTCGACGAAAATGCCGCGGTCGAAGCCGCTGCGTCGATTGGGCCCGAACATCGCGGCTATGTGTGCAATGTGACCGACCGTGGCGCCTGCCAGGCCGCTGTCAACCGCACCGTCGCCGATTTTGGTTCGATCGATATCCTGATCAACAACGCCGGCATTACCCAGGCTGCCAAGCTGCTCGAGATCGACCCGGAAAGTTGGGACCGCATTCTCGACGTCAATCTGCGCGGCGTGTTGTATCTGTCGCAAGCGGTCGTCCCGCAGATGAAGAAGCAGAGGAGCGGTTCGATCGGCTGCATGTCGTCGGTCTCGGCGCAGCGCGGCGGCGGCATTCTCGGCGGCCCGCATTACTCGGCGGCGAAGGCCGGCGTGCTGGGCCTCGCCAAAGCGATGGCGCGCGAACTCGGCAACGACGGCATTCGCGTGAACTGCGTGACGCCGGGTCTGATCCAGACCGACATCAACGCAGGCAAGATCAGCGGCGACAAGCGCGGCGAAATTCTCGCGGGCATTCCGCTTAATCGTTTGGGCGTACCTGACGATGTGGCCGGCGCCTTCCTGTTCCTCGCGTCGAACCTGTCGTCGTATATCACCGGCGCGGTGATCGATGTGAACGGTGGCATGCTGATTCACGGCTGACGCCCAACGGCAGGACGGGCCGTTGGGCGGGAGGCCGGCGGCGGCGATGGAGACCACGTAGTAGAGAACAGACGACCGCGGCGAGCAACACGTGCAGCCGCCGCGGTTCAGATTCCAAAACCATAACGACGCGCGATCCAGCATTGGAGGAAGACACCATGACAACCCGTTCGAACGCCCCGCAGGGCATCAGCCGCCGCACCTTTCTGAAGGCCGGTGCGACCTTATCCGCCGCCGCGCCGTTATGGAGCATCTCGCGAAGCGCGATGGCGGCCCCCGAGTTTTCGTACAAACTCGCCACCGGCCAGGACCCGACACATCCGGTCAACATCCGGGCGCAGGAGGCGATCAATCGCATTCGCGAAGCGACCAAGGGTCGCCTCGACATCAAACTCTTTCCGCAGAATCAGCTCGGCTCCGACACCGATCTGCTGTCGCAGGTGCGCAATGGCGGCGTCGAGTTCTTCAACCAGGCGTCGTCGATTCTGGCGACGCTGACGCCCGCCGCGGGCATCGTCAACATCGGCTTCGCGTTCAAGGACTACGACGCGGTCTGGAAGGCGATGGATGGCGATCTCGGCAACTACATCCGCGCGCAGATCGGCAAGTCGGGCCTCGTGTCGGTGAGCAAGGTGTGGGACAACGGCTTCCGGCAGATCAGTTCATCGACCCGGGCGTTACGTGCGCCCGCTGATCTGAAAGGCTTCAAGATTCGCGTGCCGCAAGCGCCGATGCTGACCTCGCTCTTCAAAGCACTCGACGCCGGCCCCGCGCCGATCAATTTCAACGAGCTGTATTCAGCGTTGCAAACCGGCGTGGTGGAAGGTCAGGAAAACCCGCTGCCGATCATCGCGACGGCGAAGCTCTATGAAGTGCAGAAGTACATCAGCCTCACGTCGCACGTGTGGGACGGTTACTGGATTCTCGGCAATCGCGCTGCTTGGGAGCGTCTGCCTGCGGACATCCGCGCGATCGTCACGCGTGAATTCGAAAGCGCCGCGATGCTGCAACGCGCGGATATCGCCAGGCTCAGCCTCTCGTTGCGCGACGACCTGAAAAAGAAGGGCATTACCTTTATCGATGTCGACCGGGACGCTTTCCGTAGCGCGCTGGCCAAGACGAGCTTCTATCACGACTGGAAAGCCAAGTACGGCGACGAGGCGTGGGGACTGATGGAGAAGTCCGTCGGAAAACTGGGGTAATGCGATGATCTCGATCTCCTATTCGCACGAGCGGCAGCATCGGTTCGCCTGCGCGCTCGACTCCGCTCTCGGCCATCTGGTGGAGATTCCCGCTGCGTTGCTGGTGCTTGCGGAAATCGTCGTGCTGCTGGCTGGTGTGACGAGCCGCTATCTGCTGCACGCGCCGCTCGTGTGGTCCGATGAACTCGCGTCGATGCTGTTCCTGTGGCTCGCCATGCTTGGCGCCGTGATCGCGTTGCGGCGCGGCGAGCATATGCGGATGACGGCGCTGGTCGGCATGGCGCCGCCAGGTGTGCGCGCCTTTCTCGACGTGGTCGCGATCGCCGCGCCGATCGCGTTCCTCGCGATGGTGATCGGTCCGGCGATCAGCTTCGCGCAGGACGAATCGTTCATCACCACGCCGGCTCTCGAATTGTCGAACTCGTGGCGCGCGGCGGCATTGCCGGTCGGTTCGGCGCTGATGCTGCTGGTGGCAGTGGTACGGCTCGCGCGCATGGGCAACTGGCGCCTGACGCTCGCCGCGATTGCAACAGTCGGCGCGCTGGCCGGCCTCTTCATTGCACTGGGACCGCTGCTGCACGATCTCGGCAATATCAACCTGCTGATCTTCTTTGTCGGCCTGGTCGCGCTCGGTGTGCTGAGCGGCGTGCCGATTGCCTTCTCGTTTGGACTCGCCACCTTTGGCTACCTTGCGTTGACCACGAATACGCCGATGCCGGTGGTGGTCGGCCGGATGGACGAGGGCATGTCGCATCTGATCCTGCTTTCGGTGCCGCTTTTCGTGTTTCTCGGCCAGTTGATCGAGATGACCGGCATGGCCGCGGCGATGATCGCGTTTCTCGCGAGCTTGCTGGGTCACGTGCGTGGCGGCCTGTCATACGTGCTGGTCGGCGCGATGTACCTGGTGTCGGGCATATCGGGCTCGAAAGCCGCGGACATGGCGGCAGTCGCGCCCGTGTTGTTTCCCGAGATGAAAGCACGCGGTGCGAAGCCGGGCGATCTGGTCGCACTGCTGGCCGCGACCGGCGCGCAGACCGAGACGATTCCGCCGAGCCTCGTGCTGATTACGCTCGGTTCCGTGACTGGCGTGTCGATCTCGGCGCTCTTCACAGGCGGCATGCTGCCGGGCATCGTGTTGGCTATCACGTTGTGCATCGTGGTGCAGTGGCGTTATCGACGCGAAGACATGTCCGGCGTCAAGCGTGCGACGGGTGTGGAGATTCTGCGCAAGTTCGTCATCGCGTTTCCTGCGATCGCCTTGCCGTTCGTGATTCGCGCAGCGGTGGTCGAAGGTATTGCAACGGCGACAGAAGTCTCGACCATCGGCATTGCGTATGCGGTGCTGGCGGGCTTGCTGATCTATCGCCGTTTCGAGTGGACGCGGCTCAAGCCGATGTTGATCGATACAGCAACGTTGTCGGGCGCGATTCTGCTGATCATCGGCGCGGCGACGAGCATGGCATGGGCGTTGACTCAATCGGGCTTCTCAGGGCAGCTCGCGCAGACGCTCGGTGCACTGCCTGGCGGCGCGGCGATGTTCATGGCGGCATCCATCTGCGTATTCGTTATTCTCGGCAGCGTGCTCGAAGGCATTCCGGCGATCGTGCTGTTCGGCCCGCTGATGTTTCCGATCGCGCGGGCGATGCACATCCATGACGTGCACTACGCAATGGTGGTGATCCTGTCGATGGGTGTGGGTCTGTTCGCACCGCCGTTTGGTGTGGGCTATTACTCGGCCTGCGCGGTGAGCCGCATTCATCCCGACGAAGGCATGAAGCCGATTCTTGGCTATATCGCCGCGTTGATGGTCGGGTTAATCATCGTTGCCGCGGTGCCGTGGATTTCAACAGGTTTCCTGCATTGATCCGCTGACGTATGAGGCTGCGCGGTGCCGTCTCATGCGAAGTTCTTCCGCCTGATTCGATTCGATTCGTTTTGATTGCCGCCGCCCTGGATTCCGGGGCGGCGTAGAGGAGCCTTTTGTCATGTCCACCACTGAAGCTCAGTCTGCTGCACCGGTTGCTTCGCTTACGCCATCGACTTCGCTGTTGGCCGCAGCGACGCAAACGCAATCTCGTGAGCAAACGCCCCAATCGCCGTTGGCCGACGCGATCCGCTTCCTCTCCATCGATTCAATTCTGCGCGCGGGTGAAGGCCATCAGGGCGTGCCGCTTGGCATGGCCGAAATCGCAACCGCGTTGTTCACCCGGCACCTGAAATTCAATCCCGCCGATCCAACCTGGCCCGACCGCGACCGCTTCGTGCTGTCCAACGGCCACGGTTCGCTGTTGCTGTATTCGCTGCTGTATCTGACTGGCTATGCGGCGATCGGGCTTGACCAGCTCAAGACTTTCCGCGAACTGGGTTCGCATTGCGCGGGACATCCCGAGTACGAGCCGGCGCATGGTATCGAGGCGACCACCGGTCCGTTGGGGCAAGGCATTGCCAACGCGTTCGGCATGGCCATCGCCGAAGCGTATCTCGCGGCGAATTTCGGCCGCGAGCTCGTCGATCACTACACGTATGCGTTCGTCGGCGACGGCTGTCTGCAGGAGGGCATCGGTCAGGAAATGATCTCGCTGGCCGGCCATCTGCGGCTCGGCAAACTGATCCTGTGCTGGGATGACAACCAGATCACCGACGACGGCAGCACCTCACTCTCGATCAGCGAGGATGTCTGCGCGCGATTTCGCGTTGCCGGTTGGCAGGTGATCGAAGTCGACGGTCACGATCTCGAAGCGGTCAGCGCGGCGTTGACGATTGCGCGCGCCGACCCGCGGCCCTCGATGATCGCGTGCAAGACGGTCATCGGCCGCGGCATTGCGCGCTTGCAAGGACAGCGCGGCGGCCATAGTGGCAAGTTGTTCCAGGCGGATGCCGACGCGGCGCGCGCACAACTCGGCTGGCCGCACGCACCGTTCGACGTGCCGGCCGATATCCTGAGCGCATGGCGCGAAGCGGGCCGGCGCAGTAGTGACGAATACAACGCGTGGCATGCGCGTCTCGCCGCGTTGCCGGACGCGCAGTGCGCCGAGTTCGAACGGGTCATGGCGGGTGGCTTGCCGGAAGGTTGGTGTGACGTGCTCGACGCTTACCGCAAGCGTGCGGTGGAACGCGACGAGCCGCAGCCTGGCATCACCGTGTCCGGCGAGATCAGCGATCTGTTCGCGCCGCTGCTGCCTGAACGCATGGTGGGTTGCGCCGATCTCGAAGCGCCTACGGGCCACAAACGCCAGTTGCACGCCTTCACCGCCGACGACCACAGCGGCGCGTACGTCCACTGCGGTGTGCGCGAGCATCTGATGGGTGCGATGGCCAACGGCATGGCCGCGCACGGCGGCATCGTCGCGACCAGCGTCACGTATCTGGCGTTCTCCGACTATCAGCGCCCGGCGATGCGCATGGCCGCGCTGATGGGCCTGCCGGTGCACTACGTGTTCAGCCACGACTCGATCGGCGTCGGCAAAAACGGGCCGACGCATCAGCCCGTGGAGATACTCGCCTCGTTACGCGCCATGCCGAATATGCGCGTGCTGCGTCCCGCGGATGCGGTGGAGGCCGCCGAGTGCTGGGCCCTCGCGCTCGAACATCGGCGCGGGCCGAGTACGTTGATTTTTGCAAGGCAGGCGTTGCCGCTGGTGCGCCGCGAATATAGCGCCGAGTCGTTGTCGCGTCGCGGCGCCTATGTGCTGGCCGAAGCGGACGGCGGCGCGCGTGTCGTGACGTTGCTGGCCACCGGCTCCGAGGTCGCGTTGGCGTTGCAGGCACGCCTTCGGTTACAGGAAGAGGGCATTGCGACCGCGGTGGTGTCGATGCCGTGTTGGGAAATCTTCGATGAACAGGACGCTGACTATCGCGCCGCGGTTTTGGGTCCGAACACGGTGCGCGTCGGTATCGAGGCGGCACTGCGTTTCGGCTGGGATCGCTATCTGGGCGAGCGTGGCGGTTTTGTCGGGATGACGGGCTTCGGTGCCTCGGCTTCCGCGGAGACGTTGTACGAGCACTTCGGTATCACCGCGCAGCATGTCGTGGCCGAAGCAAAGCGGCATCTGTAAATCAACAAGGACATGAGCATGCATAAGATCGCCTTTCTCGACCGCGCCACGCTTGCGCCGCAAATCGTGTTGCGCGAGCCGCGCTTCGATCATCAGTTGATCGAGTATGAAAACACGTCTCCTGAGCAGGTGTTGCAGCGGCTCGCCGGTGTGTCGATCGCGATCATCAACAAGGTGGCGCTAACGCAGGACGTGCTCGCTCAATTGCCCGATCTGAAACTTGTCGCCATCGCCGCTACGGGCACCGATTGCGTCGACAAAGCGGCTTGCCAGCGGCTCGGCATCGCCGTGTGCAATATTCGCGGCTATGCGATTAACACGGTGCCCGAGCACACGTTCGCACTGATACTCGCGCTGCGGCGCAATCTGATCGCGTATCGCGATGACGTGCTCGCCGGCGAGTGGCAGAAGTCCGGACAATTCTGTTTCTTTACGCACGCGATTCACGATCTGGCCGGCGCGCGTCTTGGCATCATCGGTGAAGGCGTGCTCGGCCAGCGTGTCGCGGAAATCGCCAAAGCCTTCGGCATGCAACCGATGTTCGCCGCGCACAAAGGGCGTGACGGTCTGGGTCCGCTTTACACGCCGTGGGACGAGGTGCTCGCGACCAGCGACATCATCACCGTGCACAGTCCGCTCACACCGAACACACGGAATATGCTGGCCATGCCCGAGTTCCGCGCGATGAAAAGAAAGCCCTTGATCATCAACACGGCGCGCGGCGGCCTGGTCGATGAAGGTGCATTGGTGCAGGCGCTCGACGAAGGTTTGATCAGCGGTGCAGGTTTCGATGTGACCGCATGCGAACCGCCTCCTGAGGACAATCCGCTGATGCGTGCGGCCGGTCGCCCGAACGTTATTCTGACGCCGCATGTTGCATGGGCGTCGGACGAGGCGCAACAGCGTCTTGCCGATCAATTAATGGACAACATTGAAAACTTCGTCAACGGTGTGCCGACCAATCTGGTGCAAGGGGCATATTGATTGCCAGCGCACGCGGCGTCACGCTGCGTGCGGATCGTCGGACAAATCGCATGCGCCTCGATCGCGAACAGAACTAGTTCGTTGCCGACAAAAATCTGACCGCACCGGACGAGAAAATCGCCTCTCGCCAACCGAACGGTCCATCAAATCGAGCTGAAGTCCCCCGTGGCCGCGGGCGCAGAGAATGCCCGCGCGTTTCTGACGATCTTGCCCCGATCTCGCGACTGTTCAGCACAGGTTATTTTTTCGCATTAGCATACGAGCGATGTCCCGTGCCGTTCGGTGGAGTGAATCACCGGACCATTGCCACCGGACAATCAACGTGTGCGGGTCGCGCAAATCATCCCCACATCAACCCATCGCAGGCTCACGCTGCGAACTTGCCGTTTGACGTGCTCTTCGAGCAGACGGTCGTCATCAATCCAATCGTATCGATTGAACGGATCGTTGGTTAATATGAGGAATGTTCGTACATCATTGATAGTCGGAGTGCTTCTCCTCGAGTTGGTGTTCGGCGCTTTTTTACTGCTACAAAAAAGCCATCGCTCGGAGGTCGACACCGACGTGACGGCGGGAACTGTGATCGGTGCGGCGCCTCTCTCCGGCAACACGGTGACTGACCCCAAGCAGTCTACGAGCGGGACCGTGGTCACCGTATCCGGCTCGCCAGTGGACGATGCCGTGCCATTGCCGCGAGCGAACACGCGACCACGCGAATCGGTTGCCGTTCGTGCTTATGCCGAGTCGAAGACCGCCCCCGTGTTGCGAACCGAAGGCCGGCGTGACAGTCTGCATCGTCATGGCTCGAATCCGGTCGCGGCCGCGATCACGGATGAGCTGGTCAAACAGTCCGCGAAACTCGATCCGGCTTTGCCGCCGCCGGCCCAAGCCCAAGCCCAAGCCCAAGCCCAAGCCCAAGCCCAAGCCCAAGCCCAAGCCAGTCATGACGACTCGTATCGTCGTGGCTCGAACCCGGTTGCGGCCGCAATGACTGACCAACTGGTGAGAGAGTCCGCGAAACTCGATCCGTCACTGCCGCCGCCGAATCAGTCCGACATGAAGTAAGCGCGCGATGCGATGCCTCGCCGGCTACCGGTAGAACACGTAGTCCGCGAGATAGGGCGAGCTTCCGGTTTCATGTTCCGTTGAACACGGTGCCGTCGGCGCTAACCCGCCGACGGTATGCAAGCGCTGCACATACCGCACCGCTGACAGCGTGCCGCTACCGGCCGTGCTATGTGTTTCGAGGAGTAGCTGGGGAATGCTCGTCCGTGTTTCGCTGGGCTGCTGTGCCAGCACGTGGCCGACGATCCGGCTGCCATCTTCCGTTTCCCAGGAAGGACCCGCACCGTGCCGGACCGTAGCGTGGCCGCTCGCATCGTACAGCGTTGCCAGTGGGCTCTTGAACACCCATCCCAGTCGATGCTGCGCGTCGAATTCACACGAATAGTTCTGTACGCCGGACGCAGCGAGTGTCATCACGCGCTCAGCTTGAGGTGGGTCGATGGATGCACTCGGGGGACTTGCGGGCGGCATTGCGCATGCGGCGAGCATGGATACGGCGATGGTTGCGAAGCTTGCTTGCGAAACTTTCCTGAGCATGGATATCACCTCGAATGAAACGCGGCGCATGGCGGTTGCGGCCGCTAATGACGGCCGGTGAACCGGATAGTCGGGATAGTATGCGCGATCTTGTATGCGCCCGCGCGACGTCGGTGCGAGTCCATAAGCTCATGCTGCGCCCGTCGTAGCCTGGTCCGCGACGCGGGAAATTCGGTTCCGGACTACGGCAATCGCCTGCTTGAGTGCATAAACGTCCTGGAAATAGCGCTGCGGCATCCGGATCTGGTTGGCATGTGCATCGATATGCTCGATCTCGTTCCGCCATTGCGCAATCTGGTCCGGCGTTGGCTGGCTGGTTTTCCATATTTCGTCTTCGAGCGCCTTGATCTCGCGATACCAGACAACCAGGCGTTTTTTTATGCGAGCCTCCGCCATGCGCGGCAACGCCTGCAGCAGACCGAGCAATAAAGCCATGAAGGGAAGCAGGATCAGCAGACGTCGTTCGATAAAGCTGGCCAGCCAGAATGGCAGGTAGCGCTGCAGGAAGGGGCGACCCGTTTTGAAGTAACGCTCGCTTTCTTCGGAAACAGGAAAATCCTCGGTATTCAGATTGGGAAACACGCCAAGCGGCGTGAAGTAATCTTCGCCGCCGTGGACGGTTTTAGCCGCGTCCAGCAACAGGTAGACCAGCGCAGGGTGCAGCGTGTCTTTGGAGACGAGCAAGGCGGTGGCGGCGAGCAGCGTGACGTCGGCTTGCGGCAGATCGTTGACGACGCTGGTCGCGGCGCGCGGAAAAATAACCTTGGATAGCGACGGGAATTTCTGCACGAGCGCATCGGCCTGCACAAAACTCATCAGCTTGAGATCGCTGTTCAGCAGCGTGGTCTGCATGGGGGCATCGGGTCTGCCGATAAAGAAAGCCGCATCCAGTTGACCGTTTTCGAGAGCCTGGTAGGCTTTGACGGCGTCCATTTGGAGCAGCGTCGTATTGTCCCGTGTGATGCCGCTGTACCCGAGCAATACCTGGGAGACGTTCAGCAGGCCACTGCCGGGAACACCGATTGAAACTCTCTTGCCACGCAGTTCTGCCAGCCGGTTGATGGTGGACTCGCCACGGTAGAACACCCAGATCGGTTCATAGGAGACGGCGGCGATCGTCTGCAGATGGTCGGTTTCTTTCGGGCTGGTGGTGCCGGACTGGATGAAGCCCACCTCGTATGCGCTGTCGGGGTCTTTCAGCCGCTGATAGTTTTCACTCGACCCCGACGAACTGCGGATATCGAGCTTGATACCGTCACGCTTCAGGAGAGGTGCATAGCGATCTGCAAAGCCGCGATAGATCCCGTTGTCTGCGCCGGTTGTGATGACGATGGTGTGCCGGAAGGCGGGCTCGAGTATGACCCGAAGTCCCCAACCAAGCGTGGCGATCAGCACGATCACGCCGGCGATGAGAAGCCGCCGGCGACCCGGTGTCATGGGGCGTTTTTCATTGCGATGAAGCGCTGGGTTGTGCCTGGGCATTGTTCGCCTCTCTCGCGCTGGTGGTGTCTGACAGCCAGCATGGATAATGCAGCGCCGTGGACGCCTTGTCCATATCCGCACTCGAGCTTGCGATCGCCGCGACGCGTGAAGATTCAGTGCGTCGAGGACGGTTGCGCGCCGTCCGGCACAAATACATAACCATGACTGCGGACGGTCTGGATGAACCTCGGCGCGGAGGGGTCTGCTTCGAGAATCCTGCGCAGCCGCCACACCTGGACATCGACCCCGCGGCCGGTATGATCGTCTTCCGGCCCATGCGGCAATTCAAGCAGGCGCGCACGGGTAAGCGTGCGCATGGGGTGACTGACGAAGACCTTAAGCAGCGCGAATTCTCCCGCCGATAGCGTGAGCCGGTTGGTCTCCGTGTTGAGCGTGCGCAACTGAAGGTCCAGCGTGAATGGGCCGAATCCAACGACTTCGTGTTTTTCCCGCGTGGCGGCCGACGCAGACAGGGTTCGTCGTCGCAATACGGCCCGCATGCGGGCAAGGAGTTCGCGAGGATTGAAGGGTTTGCCGATGCAGTCGTCCGCGCCCATTTCGAGCCCCACGATCCGGTCCATGTCGTCGGGTCCCGAGGCCAGAATCACGGGGACGGTGTTGCCCGCGGCGCGTAGCGTGCTCAGCGCTGCGAGGCCATTCACACCGTGCATGATCTGGTCGAGGACAATCAGATCGGGTGGGTTCCGTTCGATGTGTTCCCCGAGCGACTTCACCTCGTGCAATACGGAAACCGCCATACCCTCTCGTCCGAGAAAGTCGGCAAGCGACCCAAGTAGTTCGACATCGTCGTCAACGACCAGTATTTGAGTTGTCATAGTAGGGAAATCGAACGCATAGGCCGGCAAACAGGGGTGCAATAACGTTGGCCGCCACGTCACGACTGCTGGTTTGCCGCGCCAGCTTTCAGTGCCGTCAGGCTGCTCGTGACCCGCGAACGTTGTGCTCCAGCTTCTTTAACGGAGCAACCTGCGGGAATCCGTCGCCGAATGCGGGCTTTTTTTAAAGGTCGTGGCGCCGATCGAGGGCGGCAGGCCAGTGCCTTCGCAGGCCAGGTGGCGTAGCATGGCAAACTCTTCGCGCCTATCGCCTATCGCCTATCGCCTATCGCCCATGCCCAATGCATCCCACACGCCCGTTATTGGACCGACCATGCCTTCTCCTCTTTCGCCTGCTGCCGTGGACGCGTTGCGCGCCCGCACACCCGGTGCTCAAAGCACCACGCATTTCAATCACGCGGGGGCCTCGCTGCCGTCGTCCGCCACGTTGGAGGCGATACGCGCTCACCTTTGGCTCGAAGCCACGACGGGGCCGATGGAAGCCGGCGTAGCCGGACGTGAGCAGACCGAGCGCGCTCGCTTGCTGGCTGCGCGACTGCTGAACGCCCGTCCGGCGGAGATCGCCCTGACCACCGGCAATTCGGCAGGGTGGGGCCCCGCATTCGCCGCGCTAGGACCAGGGCGACCCGGCGAGCGGATTCTGGTCGGGCGTCACGAGTGGGGCGGGAATCTGGCCGCCATGCGCCTGTCGGCGCAACGCGCGGGGGCGACGATCGAAGTCATTCCGTCCGATTCCAGCGGCGCCGTTGATCCGCAGGCGCTGGAGGCTATGCTCGATGACCGTGTGCGCCTGATTGCGCTGACCTGGTTGCCGGCGAACGGCGGGCTGATCAATCCGGCTGCGGCGATCGGCAAGGTCGCACGCCGCCACGGCATCCCCTACTTCGTCGATGCTGCCCAGGCGGTTGGACAACTTCCCGTCGACGTCGCCGAGGTGGGTTGCGATGTCCTGACCGGTCCGTGCCGCAAGGCGCTGCGTGGTCCGAGAGGCACAGGCCTTTTGTATGTGCGGGAGGACTTTCTGTCCCGCTTGACGCCGGCCTTCGTCGACATGCGATCCGCGCCGCTGGGTGCTGACGGCGAACCTGTCTTACGGGACGACGCGGTGCGTTTCGAGTCGGCGGAAGCATCGCTGGCGCTGCATTGCGGCCTGGCTAACGCGTTGGAAGAGGCGTTGGAGATCGGCGTTGAAAATATTCGCGCGCGGATCGACAGCATTGCACGAGCGTTGCGCGGGCAACTCACGGAGATCCCCGGTGTGACCGTGCTGGACCAGGGCCGGGAGCAATCCGGGCTGGTGGCGTTCAACATAGCGGGTCTGGAGGCTGCGTCGGTGCAGCGCAGTCTGGCGGATCAGGGTGTCGCGATCGGCAGTAACGGTGTCCCGTACACGCCTCTTGATATGGAATCCAGAGGACTTAAGCAGATCGCGCGAGCGTCGGTCAGCTATCTGACTACCGAGCCGGAAATTGGCAGGCTGCTGGATGGAATACGAAAGTTGGCAATCCAGTGACCCTCTGCGCGTTTGGTTTGGTTAGATCTGAAGCGATACCAATTCTCATTCGTACGGTCGACCGGACCATGCACTATGCTGCGCTAACGGGTGCGGCATATTAACCGCGTGATGCTATGCACCAAACAGCATCACGCGAAGTGCGTTGCCTGAGAGGCGTGGTGTAGCGAATAGAGGAGGCAGTATGCAAGGAGATGCCAAGGTACTCGAATACTTGAACGCGCAATTGAAGAACGAGCTGAGCGCGATCAACCAGTACTTTCTGCACGCCAGAATGTATGGTCATTGGGGCCTGAAAAGTCTCGCCAAACACGAGTACGACGAATCGATCGGCGAGATGAAGCATGCCGATCTGCTGATCGAGCGCATCTTCGTGCTGGACGGCTTACCGAATTTGCAGGACCTGCACAAATTGCTTATCGGCGAGGAAACGCAGGAAATCCTTGAGTGCGACCTCAAGCTCGAGCGGATGTCGCAGGCAACGTGCAAGGAAGCTATTGCCTACTGCGAGACGGTTAGCGATTACGTCTCACGCGCGATCCTTACCCATATTCTCGACGATACCGAGGAACATATCGACTGGCTCGAGACCAACCTGGCGTTGATCGACAAGGTGGGGATTCAGAACTATCAGCAATCGGCAATGGAGTCACCGGAATGAGTCCGTCGAGACCCCGGGCGGCGAAGTGAACCGGCCATCAGCGATGTGCCGTCACGCACTCCGGCCGCCCATCAACGCATCGAATTCTCCAGATACGCTTAGCGTTTAGCCGGCTTTTTCTTAGTCGCATTCCAGTCCGATTGGCGCGCGAGTTCGACGAACGCTTTCAGATAATCGATCGCCGCGTCTGTCTCGCGCACGCCGAGAAAAATCTGCTTGGCGATGCCTCGCCTGCCTAGTCTGACCGGAGTCACGGCGACCTTGCCGGCGTACTCTTCCACCAGCCAGCGAGGCAGCGCGGCGACGCCGCGCCCACTGGCTACCATTTGCAACATGATGTCGGTTGTTTCAATGACCTTGTGGCGCTTCGGCATGACGTTCGCCGGCATCAGAAACTGGTTATAGATATCCAGCCGATCGATTTCCACCGGATACGTAATGAGGACCTCATCCGCCAGTTCCTCGGGCGGAATAAAGGGCAACTGCGCGAGTCGATGCCCGAGGCCGACCACCAGCACCTGCTCGTAATCGAACACCGGTTCGAAGCGTAGACCGGGTTTTCGCAACGGGTCCGGCGTGACCAGAATGTCGATGTCGTAACCGAACAGCGCACCGATGCCGCCAAACTGGAATTTCTGTTTGACGTCGACATCCACGTCCGGCCAGCGCGCGAGATACGGCGAGACCACCTTGAGCAGCCACTGATAGCAGGGGTGGCACTCCATACCGATACGAAGCGTGCCGCGCTGCCCCTGGGCGTATTGCTTCATCCGTTCTTCCGCGTGTTCCATTTGCGGCAGCACCCGGTTGGCAAGCGCCAGCAGATATTGACCTGCCTGGGTCAAACGCAGGTTTCGGCCCTCGCGATCCCACACCGCGGTGCCCAGTTGTTGTTCCATCTTCTTGACGGTGTGACTCAGCGCCGATTGCGTCAGGCACAGAACGTTGGCCGCCGCGGTCAGGGACCCTTGGCGGTCCACTTCCCGAATGATTGTCAGATGGGTTCGTTCGAGCATGGTGAGTCCATGAATAAAACTAATCGATCAATGAAATAATGCCATTATATTTCATGAGCCATCCACCCTATGATCGAGCCGTTCATTTTCGGAACAGCTCATCACCATGGTTACGACACACAATCTGGGTTTCCCCCGCATCGGCGCAAAGCGTGAGCTGAAGTTCGCTCAAGAGCATTACTGGAAAGGCCAGTCGTCGCGCGACGAATTGAAAAGCCTGGGCGCGCAACTGCGTCAGCGGCACTGGGAGAACCAGTCCGGCCTCGATCAGGTTCCGGTTGGCGACTTCTCGTTTTATGACCAGGTGCTCGATACGAGCTTCATGCTGGGCAATATCCCGGAACGGGTCCGGGGCTTTGAGGGCGACGCGCTCGACAATTACTTTCGCGTTGCACGTGGCCGCTCCGCGCATGATTCGGCCTGCAGTTGCGGCGTGCAGGCAGGCGAGATGACCAAATGGTTCGATACGAACTACCACTACATCGTGCCGGAATTCGGCGCGGCGACCGAGTTTTCGCTCGACGTGTCGCGCCTCCTCGATCAACTGGCCCAGGCTCGCGCGCTTGGTGTCAAAGCCAAGCCGGTCATCATCGGGCCGGTGACGTATCTATGGCTCGGCAAGGCGAAGGACGATTCGGACAAGCTCGCGCTGTTGCCGCGTCTGTTGCCTGTGTACGCGGCACTGCTCGAGCAACTGGCGGCGCAAGGGGTGGAATGGGTGCAGATCGATGAGCCGGCGCTGGTCACCGAGCTTGAGCCGGCATGGCAACACGCATTCGTCACGGCGTACGACGCATTAAAGACCACCAGCGTGAAGCTTCTGCTGGCAACCTATTTCGGTGAGCTGCGCGACAACCTCGCGCTCGCCTGCGGATTGCCGGTTCAAGGTCTGCATGTCGATGCGGTCAACGGCCGTGGCGAGGTCGAGCAGGTCGTCGCACGGATGCCCGCCGACAAGATTCTGTCGCTTGGCGTAATCAATGGCCGCAACATCTGGAAGACCGATCTGAGCGCGGTGCTGGAATGGCTGACGCCGATTCATCAAACATTGCAGGCTCGCCTGTGGATCGCGCCGTCGTGTTCATTGCTGCATGTTCCGGTAGACCTGAACAGCGAACAGAGGCTCGATCACGAAATCCGTTCTTGGCTCGCGTTTGCCCTGCAAAAGCTCGATGAACTGAAGATCATCGCGAAGGCGCTGAACGATGGACGCGAGTCGGTACTAGCCGCGCTTGCCGAAAATCAGGCCGCCATCCAAAGCCGTCGCACGTCGCCGCGCGTGCACAACCCGGCGGTCAAGGACGCGATCGTGAAGATCGATGCCGCGTTGGGACGTCGCACCAGCGCCTATCCGCAACGTGCCGCCCGGCAGTCTGCGCTGTTGAACCTGCCGGCTTACCCGACCACCACCATCGGCTCATTCCCGCAAACCGCCGAAATTCGCCAGGCGCGCAGCCAGTTCAAGCGTGGTGAACTGGACGAAGCCGGCTACAAGACGGTGATGCAGCACGAAATTGCGCGCAGCGTGCAGGAACAGGAAGCGCTGGGTCTCGACGTGCTCGTGCATGGCGAAGCAGAGCGTAACGATATGGTCGAATACTTCGGCGAACAACTCGACGGTTATGCGTTCAGCCAGTTCGGCTGGGTGCAGTCCTATGGCTCGCGATGCGTGAAGCCGCCCATCCTGTTCGGCGACATCAGCCGTCCGAAGGCGATGACGGTCGAGTGGATCAGGTATGCGCAATCGCAGACCGCCAAGCCGATGAAGGGCATGTTGACCGGCCCGGTCACGATCCTGAACTGGTCGTTCGTGCGTGACGACCAGCCGCGTTCGGTTTCCTGCTATCAGTTGGCGCTGGCGATCCGCGAGGAAGTGCTGGACCTGGAGAAGGCGGGGGTACGGGTGATCCAGATTGACGAAGCGGCGCTGCGTGAAGGCCTGCCGTTGCGCAAGTCGCAGTGGAGCGACTATTTGCAATGGGCGGTGGAGTCCTTCCGTATCACGGCAAATGGCGTGCAGGACGAGACGCAGATCCACACGCACATGTGCTACTCGGAGTTCAATGACATCATCGCTTCGATCGCCGATATGGACGCTGACGTCATCACGATCGAGACGTCGCGCTCGGACATGGAATTGCTGGACGCCTTCGACAACTTCAATTATCCGAACGAGATCGGACCGGGCGTCTACGACATCCACTCGCCGAATATTCCTAGCCAGGAGCACATCGTGAATCTGATGCGCAAGGCGGCCGAGCGGATTCCGGCTGAGCGCTTGTGGGTGAACCCCGACTGCGGCCTGAAGACCCGTGCGTGGGAGGAAGTCATTCCCGCGTTGAAGAACATGGTTGCGGCAGCCAGAACGTTGCGCGAGGGCATCTGATCAAGCTGGCTGAGACTACGTTGCGTGAGGTCGTTGACCTCACGAATTCGTTTGCCGGGTCTGGCGGCAGACGAACCGGCGCAGCGGTGTCACGGACTCTCGCGCACTCTCGGCCTCAGCGACCTCGCGCCACCACTTCTCGCCGCGGTGCGGCGCGGCCAGATCCAGCCGCTCGCCCATGCGGGGCGTCGACAGCGGAATGCCGCGCGCGGCGGTGAGCCCGATCACGCGCTCGTACGGTTCCTGCCAACGATGCATCGCCAGATCGAACGTGCCGTTGTGAACGGGCACCAGCCAGCGGCCGCGCAGATCGACATGGGCCTGGACGGTCTCGTCGGGCTGCATGTGGACGTATGGCCATTGAGCGTCGTAGGCGCCGGTTTCGAGCAGCGTCACGTCGAAGGGACCCAGCCGCTCGCCAATGGCCTTGAATCCGTCGAAGTAGCCCGTGTCGCCGCTGAAGAACACGCGCAGCGCGTCATCGACGATGACCCACGAAGCCCACAAGGTGCTGTTGCCGTCGAACAGACTGCGGCCGGAGAAATGCTGCGCCGGGGTTGCCGTGAACGCCAGGCCGTCGATTTCGACGCCCTGCCACCAGTCGAACTGGCGGACCTTCGACGCCTCGATACCCCACTCGATCAGACGGTCACCGACGCCCAGCGGCGTCAGAAATACGCTTGTCTTCGCAGCGAGTGCCAGCACGGTCTCGCGGTCCAGATGGTCGTAGTGGTCGTGCGACAGAATCACACCGCGCAACTGCGGCAAGTCTTCGAGGGCAATGGGCGGCGCATGAAAGCGCTTTGGACCGAAGCGCCGGAACGGTGATGCCCGTTCAGCGAAGACCGGGTCGGTCAACCAGAACTGACCCCGCAGCTTGAGCAGCATGGTGGAATGCCCGAGGCGGTACAGGCTCCGGTCCGGCGCGGCCTGGAGTTGTTCGGGCGACAGGGCATCGACGGGCAGGGCGCCCGCCGGCGTCGTGCCGGCCGGCTTGTTGAGCAAAATATTCCAGACGATGCTCAAGGTCTTGCCGAGTCCTTCGACAGGACGCGGTCTGACGTTACGAAAGCGCTTGCCGTCGTGCTGAGCCGACATATCGAACAATTCACGCCCGCGTCGCGCTGCCGTCAGGCCCAAGGCGCGGCGAATAGAACTGGTGAACGATGTCATGCGAGCAGCCTCGAGGCATAAAGTAGACTGCTCAGTGTAGTTTATTTTCGAGAAAAGTAAACTGCCCGGTGTAAAATTTATTGATGAGCACCAGTGAACCCACCCTCCGCCTGACCGACCGCAAGCGCGCCGCCGTCATTGGGGCGGCAATCGAAGAGTTTCTGGCGGCCGGCTTCGACGCGACCAGCATGGACCGTATCGCGGCACGCGCGGGCGTTTCGAAGCGGACGGTCTACAACCATTTTCCAAGCAAGGAAGCGCTGTTCGCTGCGATCCTGGGGCAGTTGTGGGAGTCGAGCGATACGGGAGAGGTGACGGCTTATTCGGCCGCGCATCCGTTGCGTGCGCAGTTGCTCCAGCTTCTGTTTAAAAAGCTGGCCCTTCTGAATAACGAGGCGTTTCTGTCGCTGGCGCGCGTTGCGATCGCGGCGGGCATTCATTCGCAGGAACGCGCGCGCGATATGGTGGCGCGCATGGGCGAGCGCGAAGAGGACCTAACAGTGTGGATTCGCGCAGCCGCTGCTGATGGCCGCCTCAAGACGTCGGACCCGATGTTTGCCTCACAGCAGTTGCAGGCCCTGGTGAAAGCGTTCGCGTTCTGGCCGCAGGTGACGATGGGTCAGCCACCCCTCAGCGCCGATGAACAAAAGCATGTCGCGGAATCTGCTGCCGATATGTTTCTTGCGCGCTATGCATGACGCTCACGCGCCCGCGGACGCTTCCAGTTCCGCGAGACGCTTGCGCAGCAGGCGATCCTCCTGGAAGCGGCTGGTTTCGTCGCGGATCACGGCGACGATGCCGGTGAGCTCGTTCTGCGGCGAATGCAGCAACGCGACCGTAAAGGCGATCGACAGTGACCGCCCGTCCTTATGGACGGCAGGGACACGCAGCACGTCGTTGCCATAGCGGGTTTCGCCCGTTGCCATGGTCTTGTGATAGCCGTCCCAATGGCGGCCGCGCAAACGTTCCGGAATGATCAGGTCCAGCGACTTTCCCAGTGCCTCGCTCTGCGCAAAGCCGAACATGCGCTCAGCGCCGGGGTTCCATAATGTGATGCTGCCGGTGGCATCGGAAATGATGATCGCGTCGCCGATTACGTTGACGAGTTGCTCGAAGTCGATAGCGCTTTGCATGGCGCTCCCCGGAAGTAAAACCGCAGATCCTTGAATTGGATACGGCGCCCGCTGAGGGGCGCCGTATCCACAGGCCCGAGCCTGCACATAGGCCCGCAGCGTAACACCATTAAACCGCTTTGATTTCGTGCAGGTTGAAGATGTCCTGCCGGCTGTAGCCGAGGCTCGCCAGCACTTCATCCGTGTGTTCACCGAGCAGCGGCGACGCGGTCACTTCCGGCTTCATGTCCGAGAACTTGATCGGACTGCCGACCGTCAGATACGTGCCACGCTTCTTGTGCGGGACTTCCACGATCGTGCCGCTTGCGCGCAACGACGGGTCGTTGGCCAGCTCCTTCATTGTCAGCACCGGCGCGCACGGAATGTCGAACTTGCGCAGGATGTCGACCGCTTCGAACTTGGTCTTGTCGGCGAGCCACGCTTCAATCGTGCCGAAGATCTCGAAGATATGCGGTTGACGTGCTTCGGCAGTCTTGTAGGCGGGATCGTCAATCCATTCGGGTTTGCCGAGTGCCTTGCAGATCGGCTCCCATGCATGGCCCTGGATCGTGAAGTAGATGTACGCGTTCGGATCCGTTTCCCAGCCCTTGCACTTGAGCACCCAGCCCGGCTGACCACCGCCGCCCGCATTGCCGCCGCGCGGCACCACGTCGCTGAATTCGCCGTGCGGATATTGCGGATATTCCTCGAGATAGCCCACGCGCTCTAGCCGCTGCTGGTCGCGCAGCTTCACGCGGCACAGGTTCAGCACGCTATCCTGCATCGACACCGCGACCTTTTGGCCCTTGCCGGTTTTGTCGCGTCCAATCAGTGCGGTCAGAATGCCGATCGCCAGATGCATGCCGGTGTTGCTGTCGCCGAGCGCCGCGGCGCTGATGGTCGGCGGGCCGTCCCAGAAGCCGGTGGTGGACGCCGCGCCGCCCGCGCATTGCGCGACGTTTTCGTAGACCTTCAGGTCGTCGTAGTGATGGCCGTCGCTGAAGCCCTTCACCGAAGCGACGATCATCTTCGGATTGAGTTCGTTCAGGCGTTCCCATGAAAAGCCCATCCGGTCCAGCGCGCCCGGGCCAAAATTTTCGACCAGCACGTCGGATTCTCGAATCAGCTTTTCGAGTACTTCCTTGCCTTCGGGCTTTTTCGTGTCCAACGTGAGCGACTTCTTGTTGCTGTTGAGCATCGTGAAGTAAAGCGCGTCGGCGTCAGGGATGTCGCGCAACTGGTTACGCGTCACGTCGCCCGAACCCGGTCTTTCAACCTTGATCACATCGGCGCCGAACCAGGCGAGCAACTGGGTGCACGCAGGACCGGCCTGAACGTGGGTGAAGTCGATGATCTTGATGCCTTCGAGTGGTTTGGTCACTTTGCTATCTCCGTGGTTACGCTGGATCACTTTTTCATTGCCGCGCTTTGCGGATTCAGATTGGTCAGGCGGCCGCTTTCGGTGCCCGCCGCTTCGTCGATGACGGCATTGATCAAGGTCGGCTTGCCTGATGCGATCGCTTCAAGCAGAGCCTTCGTCAGTTCTTCCGGTGTGGTCGCGTTGTAGCCGACACCGCCGAATGCCTCGATCATCTTGTCGTAGCGCGCGCCCTTCACGAACACGGTCGGCGCGACGTCCTTGCCGCCTGTCGGGTTCACGTCGGTGCCGCGATACACGCCGTTGTTGTTGAAGACGATGGTGCAAACCGGCAAGTCGTAACGGCAGATCGTTTCGAGTTCCATGCCGCTGAAACCGAACGCGCTGTCACCTTCGATCGCGACAACCGGTTTGCCGCTCGTCACCGCCGCGCCGATCGCGAAGCCCATGCCGATGCCCATGATTCCCCACGTGCCCGAGTCGAAGCGTTTGCGCGGCTCGTACATGTCGATGATGCTGCGCGCGTAGTCGAGCGTGTTCGCGCCTTCGTTGACGACGTTGATGTCCGGGCGCGTCTTCAGCACATCGCGGATTGCGCGCAACGCACTGTGGAAATTCATCGGCGACGGGTTCTTGTCGAGTGTCGCAGCCATCTTTGCGAGGTTCTTGCTCTTGCGCTCGGCGATCGCGCCGGTCCACTCAGCGCTCGGCTTCGCGACTCCCGCATCGAGGCCGGCACGCAATGCCGCCACGCACGAGCCGATATCGCCGATCACCGGCGCGGCAATCGCGACGTTGCTGTCGATCTCGGTCGGCGAAATATCGACCTGGACGAACTTCTTCGGCTCCGCGCCCCACGTCTTGCCCTTGCCATGCGAGAGCAGCCAGTTCAGACGCGCGCCGATCAGCACGACAACGTCGGCTTCCTGCAGCACGAACGAGCGTGCCGCCGACGCCGATTGCTCGTGCGTATCGGGCAACAGGCCCTTGGCCATCGACATCGGCAGATACGGAATGCCGCTTTGTTCGACGAACGCCCGGATCTCCGCGTCAGCCTGCGCGTAAGCCGCCCCCTTGCCGAGCAGGATCAGCGGACACTTGGCGCTCTTCAGCACATCGATTGCGCGCTTGACCGATTCCGGCGCCGGCAACTGACGCGGTGCGGCATCGACCACTTTGACCAGCGATTGCTGCGCCTTCACGGCGTCCAGCGTTTGCGCGAGCAGCTTGGCCGGCAAATCCAGATAAACGCCACCCGGGCGGCCCGACACCGCGGCGCGAATCGCACGCGCCACGCCGATGCCGATGTCTTCCGCATGCAGCACGCGATACGCGGCCTTCGCATACGGCTTGGCCGCATTCAACTGATCCATTTCTTCGTAATCGCCCTGCTGCAGATCGACGATTTCACGCTCGCTCGAACCGCTGATCAGGATCATCGGGAAGCAGTTGGTGGTCGCGTTGGCGAGGGCGGTCAGGCCGTTCAGAAAGCCGGGCGCCGACACGGTCAGGCAGATACCCGGCTTCTGCGTCATGAAACCGCTAATGGCCGCTGCATTGCCCGCGTGCTGTTCATGGCGAAAACCGATGAAACGCATCCCTTCCGCCTGGGCAAGCCGCGCGAGGTCGGTGATCGGGATGCCGACCAGTCCAAAGATGGTGCTGATGTCGTTCAGTTTCAGCGCGTCGATGACGAGATGAAACCCGTCGGTCGTCTCGACCGCTTGTTGTGTCGAAGTCTCTTCTACTGTTTGCCGGTCGGCTTCTGCCATGATGCTGCTCCTTGGTCGCGGGACGTTATGGATTCGTCGTGAGTGGCGAGCTCACGTTGTTGTTCATTCAGGTGAGCCGCCTGGCGACGGCTGCAGGCGCGCTTCAGCGATCACTACGCCAGCCGGCGCGCCTGAGTTTTCGATCCAGCGTTTTCTCATGGGGGCGAGGATGAATTTCGCGGATACGGCTGCCGCGATCGACACCACCGCCGCCGAGATGAACACGGTGCTCCACCCGCCGCTGGCCGACAGCACCGAGGCGAGCGGCACCAGCATCGACGCTGTGCCCTTCGCGGTATAAAGCGTGCCGGCATTGGCCGCGGCGTATTTGCTGCCGAACGTGTCCGCGCAGGTCGCCGGGAAGATCGAGAAGATCTCGCCCCAGCACAGGAACACAGCGGCGGCGAAGAACATGAAGGCGTACGGGTTGTGGCCGAACTGCATGAGCCCCAGCAGTGCGACGCCCTCGCCGAGAAAGATCATGAACATCGTGTTTTCGCGGCCGATGCGGTCCGACAGGAAACCGCACAACGGACGCGTAAAACCGTTGCAGAAATTGTCGATTGACAGCGTCATCGTGAGCAGCGGCAGCGTGATGCCCATCAGGTTCACCGGCAGTTTGGCAAAGCCGAATTCCTTCGCGATCGGCCCAAGCTGGGCGGTGGCGATAATGCCGCCGGCTGCGACGAACACGAACATCAGATACAGCACCCAGAAGAGCGGCGAACGGATCATCTCGCCGGGCGTGTAGTCGATCTTGCTTGCGACCACGCGTTTGGCCGCGACCGCGAATGCGGGAGGTTTCGGCCGTACCAGCATGGTGGCGAGCAGCAGAATGCAGACGCCCTGGAAAATGCCGAAGAACATGAACGTGTGCTCGTAACCCGAGCGCTGGATCATGTTGGCGATTGGAATCACGGTGAGGGCCGCGCCGGCGCCGAAACCTGCCGCAGTCAAACCGGCCGCGAGACCGCGCTTGTCCGGAAACCATTTGAGTGCCGTGCCGACGCAGGTGCCATATACGCAACCCGCGCCGATACCGGCGATCACGGCTGCGATGTATAGCTCGACGAGACTGCTCGCATGCGCGTCGATGATCCAGCCGAGCGCCGCGCACACCGAACCGCCGATCACAACCGGGCGCGGCCCGAACTTGTCGACGAGCCAGCCTTCGATAGGCACGAGCCAGGTTTCAGTGACGATGAAGACCGTGAATGCGGTCTGAATGGCTGCCTGGCCCCAGTGGTGGGCGTTGTCCATCGGAACGACGAACAGCGTCCAGGCATATTGCAAATTCGCGACGAGCCCCATGCATACGATGCCGATCGCTAGCTGGACCCAGCGGTTTTGCCGGAACGGCGTACGGCCTGTCCCGGATACGTTGGAATGTCCCATGTCCTTCGTCTCCTGTATATTCCGTCGCGCTCGAGCGGCGCGTTGGACTTACGTGATCGAATCGCTTCATCGCCGGTTTGTCTGTTGGCAATCAAGCGCCATTGGTCGGCCAGAGGAAATTGCACTGACGAAAACCTTTGCCCGTCGATCTCACAACAACTGGGTAAAAGGCGTTTCGCGTGGAGCGCTTCTGAAGGATGCTGCGCGCGAACAGCGATAAGTAAAAGTTAAAACATTTTATGGTTTGCATTAGGCATACCTAATGGATGGGTATGCCTGTTCTGACAACGGGGTCATGAGATGTCCGGGCATTCTGACTTCGTCGATGCCGTCGGCAGGGGAATTGATATATAAACAAAGCTTTATGGTTCTTCGAAATAACTTTAACTGTTGTTTATCTTTTCGCGCTCCTATTCTTGGTCATGTCAATTTGCCTGAAGGAGACGACCATGAACCCGTCCCAGTTCGACGCCCGCGAGAGCGCGCACGACGCGGAAGTAGAGGCGCAACTGTGCGCCTATAACAGCGCTTTCGAAGAACTCGGCCTGCGCTTCCGTTGGGATGCGCGCACGCTGGCGTTGCTAGCCATGATCGACGATGAAGAGGCGCAGATTGCCGCGTACATCGAAGCACATCACGCGCACTTGCTGAAAGCGTATAGCGCCGGGTTTCTGAGCCGGGCCATCCTCGAGAAGAAAAAAGCGCGCTATCCAGCGTGTGTATCGATGCGCGTCGAAAGCGCGCCGCATGTGACCCAGGCGGTAGGTCAGCCGCAGACCAGCAGTTGGCGCGAGCGCTTGTCGTACGAGGTGGAGCTGCCGGCGCTGGTTGGCGTTTAGCCGCGGCAGACGAATTTCTGCTGGCGGGAGCCCTGGATCGACGACGTTTGTTGTTGGTTGTTTGTTGAGTCGATCCGGGCGTTGCATCAAATCCGTCGTCAGGCGGTAAATTACTCGCTCGCAGACTCGACGGGGACCGCGGCGTCTCGTGCGGGCCGGCGTACGGCTCGCACCTTCCCGCTGTTTCCGCCGCCGCAGAAGAACAGATCGCCGCCATCGGCTTCCAGCCCCGACACGATCAGGCCGGGCGGCATCTCCAGGCTCTCCAGCACTTCTCCCGTACCAGGATCGACTCGCCTCAACTCGCTCGCTTCATCTTCCCAGGTGCCGTGCCAGAGCTCTCCGTTGCTCCAGGTGACGCCGGTGACGAAGCGGTTGGACTGGATAGTGCGCAGAATCGCCCCGGTTTGGGGATCGACCTGGTGGATCTTCCGGTCCTTATACCGCCCCACCCAGAGCATTCCTTCGGCCCACGCGAGCCCCGAGTTGCCCCCGCCGCCGGGTGCGGGAATGGTGGCGAGCACGCGGCCGGTATCCGGATCGATCTTCTGGATGAGGTCGTCGGCGATCTGAAACAGGTGCTGGCCGTCGAAGGCCGTGCCTGCCTGCGCGGCGACGTCGAACGAGCGCAGCGTTTCTCCGCTCACCGGATCGAAGGCATTCAGCTTGTCTCCGGCCGCAATCCAGACACGCTGACCGTCATAGGTGACGCCCCCCACCTGGTTGACACCCGGAAAGGGCCCATATTCACGAACGATTTTGGCGGCTGATTTGTTCATGTTTCGATCCTAATCACTCGGTAGGGGGAGCGGGGAGTAACAAAGTCGTCGTGAATCCGGGCATGGGCGGCGTCATCCAGCGTCGCGCGCGCCCGCGGCCGAACGACTGCACCTTGCCGGCTGCCGCCAGCGAATCGAGTGCCCGCTGCATGGTGCGCTGACTGGCATCCAGTGCAATCGCGAGCGCCGAGCTCGACCACGACTCACCGTCGGCGAGGAAGGCGAGCACCATCGCATGCGGTTCTTCGACCGGCCGCGCGAGCACGACGACCTCGCGCGCGCCGTGCGGCACCAGCGCAAAACCGCGCTTCGTCGCGCTCACGCCGGCCAGCGGCCCAAGCAACGCGCGAAGCCGCCCGACTTCGACGCGCAGCCGTGCGCGATGCGATTCATCGGCATGCTTCGTCCGGAATGCGCGCGCGATGAGGGTGTCCCTCGATACGTCTTCGGGCCACGCTTCGGCCAGTGCGCGTGCGAGCGCGAACAACACCGGACGCCTCGCGAGCGGGACCACGATGTTTGCTTCACGCACGACATAACGGCACGCGTCCACCACGAGCGCCTTCGACGCCAGTAACGCCTCAATCTCCTCGAGCACGAGCAAACGCTCTTCGCCGTGTGCAATCAGACGAGCCGCGGGCGTGTCCAGCAGTAGGCGTGCGCTGTCGACCTCCGCCGTCAGCGATGGGATACCTGCGTGACGCGCGGCTTGCTCAGCTTTCCCGAGCGCAGCGCGCGCGGTTTTCGTCTGGAGGCGGCGCATCGCGATTCCCGCGACGACCAGCTCGTGGGCGGCACGCAGCGCGGGCGGGAAGGGTGCTGGATCGAGGTGGGCGAGCAGGCGCTCGGCCTCGTCGAGGCGCCCGATCAGGAGGAGGCGCCGGACTTCGAGATACCGCGCATGCGCGGCGTTCAGCCGGTCACCGTGGGCTTCGAGCGTCGCCCGAGCGGCGTCGAGCGCCTTCGCGGGCCAGCCCAGATCGCGCGAGGCGAGCGCGATTTCAGCCTCGGCGACCACGCATCGCGCGCGGGCCACTGGCGCTTTCGGGCCGAAGGCGCGCGCCGCACTGCGCACCAGCGCTTTTGCCCGAACAAGATCACCGAGCTGCGCCATCGCTATGCCTCGCAGCGCGAGCGCAGCTGCGTCGTCGCGCAAGGCGACCCGGTTCAGTGCGCCGAGCGGGTCGCCCGCCGCGAGCGCACGCGCCGCGGCCGTCACTAGCGAGTCCATGGTCTATTCGAATCCCGCCACACTTGTCACTCCCACCGTTCGGGTGCCCGTGACTAATCTAGCACGACCACCAACCAGTTCGTCGTCTCGACAACTGAACGAACGACGAAGGACTCCCAAGGAGAGAATCATGACCACGACACATACAACCGGGACGCGTGACCAGTGGCTGGCGGCGCGGCTCGATCTGCTCAAGGCAGAGAAGGCGCTCACGCGGCAGAGCGACGCGCTGGTGCAGCAACGGCAGGCACTGCCCTGGGTGCGAATCGACAAGGCGTACACATTCGAAACCGCTGCCGGAAGGGCATCGTTGGCGGACCTCTTCAAAGGACGCTCGCAGCTTCTCGTGTACCACTTCATGTTTGGACCCGACTACAAGGCCGGCTGCCCGTCGTGTTCGTCGATCGCCGATGGGTTCAACGGCGTCGTCGTTCATCTGGCAAATCACGACGTCACGCTGACGGCGGTGTCGCGGGCGCCGTTCGCGAAGCTGCAGACGTACCAGCGCCGGATGGGCTGGACATTCCCGTGGGCGTCGTCCGCTGGCAGCGACTTCAACTTCGACTTCAACATCGCGTTCACCGAGGCGCAGCAGCGTGAAGGAAGCATCGAATACAACTACGAGCGCGGCGGCCACGCGATGGACGAAACGCAGGTCGTCCCGGAGCCCGTCGTCCAGTTCGCGGCCACGTGCGGAACCGACGCGGCGACGTACACGCGCGACAGGCCGGGCTTGAGCGCGTTCGTACTCGAGGACGGCGTCGTCTACCACACGTACTCCACCTATGCGCGCGGCGTGGACGGCATCTGGGGCATGTACCAGTTGCTCGACCGCGCGCCCAAGGGGCGCAACGAGACGGGCGTCTGGTGGAAGCGTCACGACGAGTACGAGACGACGCGCTGAGCCGGGCGATGGGACACGTTGGCGCAACCAGGGGCTGCGAAATGTCGGGACGTGCGATCGAAGCGCGAGTTTCGCAGCGGGCTTTCTTCGGCGTCTCGGCGTTACTCTTCACCGTCAGCACGGCGGTGACGATCGCCGGCGCCGCGTCCATGTCAGCGATGGGCGAGATGCCGATGCCCGGCGGCTGGACGATGTCGGCGGCGTGGATGCGGATGTGCGGACAGACGTGGCCAGGCCTCGCGGCGTCGTTCCTCGGTATGTGGATCGTGATGATGGTCGCGATGATGCTGCCATCTCTCGTTCCCATGCTGTGGCGCTACCGCGAGGCCGTCGGCGGGGCAGGCGTAACGGGCCTGGGCTGGCTGACGGTGATGGTGGGCGTGGGGTACTTCTTCGTGTGGACCGCGTTCGGCATAGCCGCATTTCCGCTCGGCGCCGCGCTGGCGGCGCTCGAGATGCAACAGCCGGCGCTGGCGCGCGCCGTTCCGTTCGCAGTCGGTGTGATTGTGCTGATCGCCGGGGCGCTGCAGTTCACTGCGTGGAAGACCCGGCGCCTTGCCTGCTGTCGCGAGACACCAAGGCGCTGCCTCATGTTGCCCGCATTGCCCGCCGACGCCGCCACGGCATGGCGCCACGGTCTGCGCCTCGGCCTCCACTGCAGCTACTGCTGTGCCGGCCTGACGACGGTCCTGCTCGTTGCCGGGGTCATGGATTTGCGTGTGATGGCTGCTGTGACGGCGGCCATCACCGTTGAACGTCTTGCACCGCGTGGTGAGCGCGTGGCGCGCGTGATTGGAGCCGGTATCGTCGCCGCAGGCGTGTTGCTGATTGCACGAGCCGTGGTGTTGGGATAAGTCACCCGCCCCCATGCCAATGACAATCAGTCCGTCACGCCGCCGTAGTTGCGTTGTCCCCGCAGACGCATCGCGATACGGCCAAACGCGCGCCATTGCTGTGCGATTAACCCGTCGCCATAGGAACGCGCTGCGCCGTGCGGCACGGGCAACTGGTCACGAATGCCGGTCGGCTCAACAGTGCGGTCCCACGACGCGGTCCTGAACATCATGTCCCACCACGGAAACAGCACGCCGAAGTTACAGCCGTAGCGCGTGCCTTCATGGCCGTAGCCAATTGCGTGATGACGCCGATGAAAAATCGGGCTCACGATCGTGCGTTCGAGCAGCCATCCATACGGCAGGCGCGCGTTCACGTGCTGCACGCTCTGCATGAAGTTGCCGACCGCGACCAGTACGACGAACTGGCTCGGCTGCACGCCGATGAACAGCGAAATCGCGGCGAAGAACGCGGCCTGAATGATGTCGTCGAGAAAGTGATTGCGGTCGTCGGACCACAACGACATCTGCTGCTGGCTGTGGTGCACCGCGTGCAGCTCCCACCACACGCCGAAGCGATGCTGCCAGCGGTGATACCAGTACCCGAAGAAATCGAGCACGATCAGGTAGATGAGGAACGACACGACCGGCTGATCGGTGACGCCCGGCCACAGTCCGTCGATATCGATGTTCGGCACGTTGTAGATCGCGATCAAGCTCTGCCAGTGATTGAACACCGGCTGCAGCATGAAGAAGAACGCGATATTGATGATGCCGAGTTTGGCGATCCACGTGTAGATCACGTCGGCGCGCAGCGCTTTCCGATCGGACCACGCCTCGACGGGCCGCAGCGCTTCGAGCGGCCGCAAGGCGATATACGTGACGAGGATTTCCAGCACGCCGACGATGACCCAATAGAGTGCATCGTAGGTGTCCTCGTCGTATCCCATCAGGCCGAAGCGATAGAAAAACGGCTGCACCACGTCGACGTACAGGAGTGTCTGCAACGTCGAGATGCCATTGTCGAGTAGCGTGAGGATTTCGTGGATCATCAAAAACCTCTTGAAATTGCGGGTGCTGTCATCAAAACGAAAGCCTGTTCAGTCTGGATTGGGCGCATACACGGGTGCACGGTTGGCGAAATACAAACCATGCGGTGAACGTCCGACCGCGATCGTATCGATAAGTTTATGCGTTGTCAGATCAATGATGCCCACATGCCGTGAAAAACGGAATGTGACCCACAGGTAGCGGTGATCCGCGGACAGTTCCATGTCGTCAGGACCGGGCATGAGTCCGGTAATGTCAGCGGTCTTCGTCAGCGTGTTGTAATCGAGAATGCTGATCGTGCTTTCCACGCGGTTCGTGAGCGCTATGTGCTGGCCGTCGTCGAGATTGCGGAAATTGTGCGCGCCGCGGCCGGTCTGGATTCTTTTCACGACTTGCTGTTTGTGCCAGTCGACTACGGCTACGTCGTCTTCGCCCGTCATGCCGATCAACAGATAGCGGTCGCCCGGCGTCATCCAGAGGCCGGCGGGCGTATTGCCCACGTGCAGTTTCCACAGCACCGTCTGCGTCGCCAGATCGATCGCGGCCACTTCGCCGGTGTCTTGCAGCGTGACGAATACCGTCTTGCTATCGGACGAGAACGTCATGTGACTCGGCGTCTTCGAGAGCGGGACGCGTTTGGCGAGCGTCATGTTCTGGCCGTCGTAGTGATACACGTCGACGCGATCCAGCCGCAGACCTGCCGTCACGAACCATTTGTGATCGGGCGAGAAACCGAGCTGATAGGGATCTTCGATATCGTCGACCTTGCGCTGCACACGGCCGGTGTGTGGATCGAGAAACATCAGATCGTTCGAGATCGAATCCGCGACGATGAGCGAGTGACCGTCGGGCGTGATCATCAGATGGTGCGGTTCCTTACCCGTCGGCTCCGTGCCGATCACCTTATGCGTGGCGGGATCGATCAGCGTCAGTTTGGCTTCACCGGAGTCGAGCACGATCACGTTGTCGGCTGCCTGCGCCGGCATCGCCATGGTTAGCGTGCAATACGTCAGCGCAGCAAGCGCGCCGGTCTTTGTAATCGAAACGATAGAAAGTGGCATCTGAACGATAGACGGGCAGGAAAACAATTTGGGGGAACATCATGGCGGCGGGCGCAGGGGATTCAGCGCGGGTGGATTGCGCCTAACCCGCGCGCTCAAACCCGCAGTCAAACAGTTAACGGCTTAACGCGCCACTTCGCTCTGTCGATGACACGCGGCGCGTTGTTATTTGTATGAAGGGTTCGACGCTGGCTGAGGCAACGTCAGAGGGAAAATGAAAAGGCGCGGCTGACAACAGCGCGCGCCTCCGATCTGATAACTGCTGCCTGGTTCTTCTGCTCGCGGACACTTTCAATCGAAATCGAACATGTCGAAAAGCGAGCGCTTCTTCTTGTGTCCCCGATAATCCGTCCGGTGATTGTCATACGTGCGGTTGTTGTCGTACGCATGGTCGCGATGCCGTTCCCGATCTCGATCCGAATGGTTGTCCCGACTCGTGCGTGCGGTAGCGTTAGTCTGCGCGTCATCGCTCCCGGCGTCCTGCGCAATCAGCTTGTCGAGTTCGCCGCGATCAAGCCAGATGCCCCGGCAGACCGGGCAGTAGTCGATTTCGATCGAGCGTCGCTCGGTCATCAGCAAGTCAGTGGTCTTGCAAACGGGACATTTCATTTCGTTGCTCCTCAACGGTAAAAAAGTTCATCGAGCGCTCATTGCTCCGTGCTAGGCGCCCGCTTCGAATTCGCCCGGCGCACGAGCATGTTCAGTGCCTCGACAAACGCGGAGAACGCCATAGCCGCATAGATGTAAGCCTTCGGCACGTGTGAACCAAAACCTTCTGCGATGAGCGTCATGCCGATCACGAGCAGGAAACCGAGCGCGAGCATGACGATGGTCGGATTGCGATCAATGAAGCGCGACAGCGGGTTGGCGGCGAACAGCATCACGGCGACGGCAGCAATCACCGCAACGAACATGATCGGCATGTGCTCGGTCATCCCCACCGCAGTGATGATGCTGTCGACCGAAAACACGATATCGAGCACCAGGATCTGTCCAATCGCAGCCATGGCGGTCAACTGCACGGTTGTGCTCGCCTTGTCGCGTACTTCTTCCGCATGAACGACGTGGTGGCGAATTTCGCTTGTCGCCTTCCAGACGAGGAACAGGCCGCCGCCGAGCAGGATCAGATCGCGCCATGAAAACGCGTGGCCGAACAGCGTCACGGCGGGCGCGGTCAGTTGCGCAATCCACGCGACGGTGCCGAGCAGGGCGAGCCGCAGCACGAGCGCAAGCATGATGCCCATGCGCTGCACGCGAGCGCGCTGGGCTTCCGGCAGCTTGTTGCTGAGGATCGAGATGAAGATCAGATTGTCGATGCCGAGCACGATTTCCATCACGACCAGCGTGAGAAGCGCAGCCCATGCGGCGGGGTCGGCAGCGAGTATGAGTAAAGAGTCCATGGGGTCCGTAAGCAAAGGGTGACAGGCAACGTCGGTATGCCGTTATCATCGCCGTCTTCATGGTTCGGATAAATCAGTGATAATCTGAGCGACATATCGTTTTATTCGAAGTGTCGCCAGCATGCTCAACTATCGCCATCTCTACTATTTCTGGATCGTCGTGAAGGAGGGCGGCTTCGCGCGTGCGGCCGAGCGTCTCGACATGGCGGTTCAGACGATCAGCGCGCAGGTGCGCGAGCTGGAAAAATCGATCGGGCGCCAGTTGCTCAAACCGGCAGGGCGCGGCGTCACGATGACCGAAGCCGGCGAAACGGCCTTCAATCACGCGGAACAGATTTTTCAGATCGGCGAAGCGCTGCTCGACGAGATGCGCGAGGCGGGCGGCGAGCGTGTTGCCCGGCTTGCCGTAGGTCTTTCCGACGGCATCTCAAAGCTGGCCGCGCACGCGCTGCTCGCGCCGGTGCTTGAAACGCCGTCGCTCAGGCTGCTCTGCCACGAAGGCGAGCATGCGCAGTTGCTGTCGGAGCTCGCGCTCCATCGGCTCGATCTCGTGCTGGCGTGCCAGCCTGCGCCGCACAATGCGGACTTGCGCGTCGTGAGCCAGCGCCTTGTCGGTTCGCCAGTTGATTGGTATGGCCCCGCGGAGATCATCCGCAAGTCTGCCCGCACTGGCTTTCCGCAGTGCCTGGCCGAGCTGCCTGTGCTTCTGCCCACCGGGCACGGCGCGTTGCGTGCCCGGATTGACCGATGGTTCGAAACCGAAGGAATCCGGCCGCGGATCGTCGGGGAGTTCGAAGACAGTGCGCTGATGGCGGTGTTCGCCGCGCGTGGCCTCGGCGTGTTTCCGCTCGCGGAACTTGGCGCGGGGGACGTGGCGCTGCTGCGGGGGCTGCGCTGGCTCGGTCGAGCGGAAGGCGTAGTCGAAGAAATCCACGCGATCCGCTCGCGGCGCGGGCAGCATCATGCGCTCGCTTCTCAGGTGGTCGCTGCCGGGCGTGCGTGAGTGTACGGCGCGTCCGGCAACCGGATGTGCCGGCTCGCCACCTGGATTGGCTTAGGCCCCCAAGCGTTGAACACAGCAGCCAGTAAGGCAATTTCGCCATCCGCCAGATAGTTGTCCGCGATCGTGACGGCGATACACAGGCGCATCACCTTGCGCCGCAACGCGGGGTCGTCGATCTCATCTAACAACGTGGTGAGCAGGGCCGCGCCGAGCTGGCCGACCGGCGGCGCGAACGGTGTGTTCGCGACCGACTGGTCCTCACACAGCGTCTGCACGGTCTGCGCGAATTGCTCTGGTGCGAGACCGAGTTGGCCCGCTATATCCAGGTTTTCGAGGGCGAGCTCTTCCGAACTGCTGACGTGGCCGTCGGAAGTAAGGGCCAGCGCGACGATACGTGCGGCGGCTTGAGGACTGTTGCGCGGATAGGTTCGCATGTTTGGGCTCCTGGCGCGGACAATGTCCGCAGTGGTGATGAGCCT
Source organism: Paraburkholderia sp. SECH4 (assembly GCF_030511745.1). Taxonomy (NCBI): domain Bacteria; kingdom Pseudomonadati; phylum Pseudomonadota; class Betaproteobacteria; order Burkholderiales; family Burkholderiaceae; genus Paraburkholderia; species Paraburkholderia sp. SECH4. The sequence continues at coordinate 443 of NZ_JALOCP010000034.1, read as the reverse complement.
CAGTCTGCGTCAGGTTGGGGAACGGATAAATCTGCTAATCCGGAAGCGAAGGTTCGGAAAAACCGAAGCTTCCGCGGCGGACTGCGCGAAGCCTCATGGTTCAGCACGATGCAAAACACCCTATCGGATAAGATACGGCTCGCCGTATTTTTCCGAATAGAAGGAGTGTTTTCAGTGATTCAACCGAGCAACGTGTTCAAGGACAACCTCGCCCAACTGCCGGCCATCGACGGTATCGAACGTATCGATCTGCTCGACGGCAAGGGCGCCGTGGTGGCCAGCATCGAAAACAAGCCGGGCAAGCAGGGTTCGCTGGCGGTATACAACTATCTGCAGCAGGCCTTCGGCACGCTGGACGCCAAGGCGGCCGAACACGGCCTCGCGGTGTTGTTGCCGGTGGTGTAAAACCGCTTAAAGATGGCGTCGCAAAGTTGAGCAAAGCG
>NZ_JALOCP010000033.1:0-86770 GCF_030511745.1 Paraburkholderia sp. SECH4 | reverse complement strand
CCCCTGCAGCATCAGAAACCCCACCCCACAAAGGTGGGGTTTCTGCGTTTACGGCTCTGAATTCAGCGCCAAGACTCTGGCGTCGTAGCGAGCACACGCGCGGACTCTTAACTCTCGTTCCCAACCCGCGGGACAACGCACCTCCATTCCGAGAGGTGCGTCACGAAAACACTGCCGCTATCTGGCAGGCCATAGATGCCGTCACAAATGTCCCGCCACTTCGTTACCTACGTTGCTACCTTCCACAGGCGCGGCCAGCTCGTCAGCTAAAAAACTGCGTCAGTGCGCGGCGACATCTCCGCCCCCAATGCCAGCCGTTCTCACAGGCACAGTGCCATCAACTGCATGCATCTGGCCAACTTCCGCAAGTAACGCCTCGTCGCGTGCAATCACCTTCGGCAGATGCGTGCGTAAGAACTCAACCCACGTCCGCGTCTTCGCATCGACGAACTTGCGTGACGGATACAGCGCGTAAACGTTCATCTTCTGCAGCGTATATTCAGGCAGCACGCGGACTAACGTCCCGTCACGCAGCCCGGCAATCGCCGCATAGAGCGGCACCATACCAATGCCCATTCCCTCGCGAATCGCGACGATCAGCGATTCCGCAATATTCACTTGCACGGGTCCATTCACTTCCATCATCTCGCTGCCGTTGGGGCCGTCGAGCACCCATTCGTAGGCCGGAAATGCTGGCGTGTGCAAGATCAGACACTCGTGATGCGCCAGGTCGCTGGGCTGTTGCGGCGCGCCATGAGCACGCACGTAAGCAGGCGATGCGCACAGGATGCTGAACGTTGTACCAAGCGGGAGCGACACGAGGTCGGAATTCGGCAGAGTCGAGGCGCCGATAACAGCGACGTCAGCGCTGCCTTCGAACAGGTCGGGCATGCGCTGCGACAACGTCAACTCGACGGTCACTTCGGGATAAAGCGCGCGATACCGGGAGATGGCCGGCAGCACGTAATGCTGGCCGATACTGGCAAAGCTGTGCATCCGCAAAGCGCCGGCAGGGCGTTCGTGGGCGCAGCTTGCTTCTTCTTCCGCTGTGTCGACATCTGCAAGGATCTGCTGAGAGCGTTTCAAATAACGCTCGCCCGCCGTGGTGAGCGCGAGCCGCCGCGTCGACCGGTTCAGCAAGCGCGTACGCAGATGAGCCTCGAGTTCCGAGACCGCGCGCGACATCGCGCCAGTCGTCGAATTGAGTGACTGCGCGGCGGCGGTAAAACTACCGGCTTCAACCACGCGCACGAACACTCGCATATTTTGTAGCGTATCCATCGATCCTTCTATTTCACGGCAGAAGCCGTATTGTCCGCCTGTCCCGCAAGCCCATTGTTGTTCATTCTGGAAGGGAGGTTCCGCGCCCGTCCTATTAATACGCGCAGCGCATGCTCTTACAATCGGCGCCTTGCCTGCTGGTGTGCGCAGCGTTCACCGGGGCTTCTTTTAGCGACAAACCGAGACGCGTTGCTTTCTGATGATGAGACGCCAACATGCGATCAAGCCCACCGTGGATTCTCGCCGGCAGTGGCGCGTCATGTTGCCGGCGCTCAGTCCCGCCGTTCGCGACTGGGCGAACAGCGACGGTCTGATCTGGCTGCATCTGCTGAAAACGGTCACTGCGGGTTTGCTGGCACTGGGCATCGCCATGTTTCTGGATCTCCAGCAGCCGCGAATCGCGATGACCACGGTGTTCGTGCTGATGCAGCCGTTCAGCGGCATGGTGCTCGCCAAGAGTTTCTACCGGATTCTTGGCACTGCGGTGGGGACGGTCGCTGCCCTGGTGCTCGGCGCGCTGTTCGTCCAGCAGCCCGAGTTGTACATGCTCGGCATGATCGGTTGGGTGAGCGTCTGTATCGCGGCAGCGGTCCGGTATCGGCATTTCAGATGGTACGGCTTTGTGCTGGCCGGCTATACCGCCGCTTTGATCGGCATCCCGAATGTCACGGCGCCTCACGACCTGCTTCTGGCGGCGCTTACGCGCGCAGCGGAAGTGGCGGTCGGTATCGTGTGTTCGAGCGCAGTCAGCGCGCTCATCGTGCCGCAGCGTTCCAGTCTTGCGCTGCGGCGCGCACTTCATCTTCGATATACAAATTTTACTGCGTTCGCTGCCGAGGTGCTGGGTCGCGGAATCGACCGTTGCCAATTTGAACGGCGCTTTGCGGACCTCGTCGACGAGATCGTCGGCTTTGAAGCGACGCGAACATTTGCTGCCTTCGAGGATCCGGCCATGCGTTCACGCAGCCAGCATCTCGGCCGTCTGAACGGCGAATTTATGGACGCATGTGCGCGGCTGCATGCGCTGCACCAGTTGCTCAAACGTCTGCGTGTCAGCGGCCCGATCTGGAGGGTCGACGCCATCACGCCGTACTTCAGCGAGCTGTCGGCACTGCTTGAATCCACGCGAGATGCGAATGCTGATGCAGCGCACGTAGCTGCCGGCTTGCGGCTCTTTCAGGCGAGCTTGCCAAGGCGCGTGCGTGAAACGAGACGGCCACTGGAAGCCGCGCCCGCTGAATCGCTCGCGGACTTCGATACCGCCTCGGAACTGCTATATCGATTTGTCGATGAATGGATCCGCTACTCCGAGACTTACGCGTCTTTGGCGTGGCGCAAACCGGGAGCTGGGCCGTACACCGCCGGCCGCTACGTGAGCAGGACGAACGGCTTTGTGGTCGCGTTTACCTTTGCCAGGTCGGCGGTGGTGATGGCGATCGCCGGCTGGTTCTGGATCGCCACCGACTGGCCCAGCGGCGGTCTGGCAGTGATCGGCGCGGCGCTGGTTTGTGCGTTGACGTCGACCGCGTCGAACGCATCGAAAATGGCCGTGCAGATGGCGGTCGGTGCGGTGCTGGCGACCATGACCGGCTACCTATTTACGTGCTACGTATATCCGAACATCGACGGCTTTCCGCTGCTTTGCGCGATGCTCGCTCCGGTGCTTGCACTCGGCGCCTTCATCGCGTCGCGCAAGCTCTCGGCAGGGTATGGCATCGGATTTTCGGTGTTCTTCTGCCTGCTCGCCGCGCCGGACAACGTCGTCACGTATGCGCCCGATCTGCTGATCAACAATGGGATAGCGATCACGGCGTCGTTATTGCTTGCAGCAATCGTGTTCTCGGTGGTGTTTCCCGCGGACATGCCGTGGCTCACCGAGAGAATCAAGGGTGATTTGCGCGCGCAAGTCGTGTCTGCGTGCAAGGACGAACTGCCCGGACTCAATCAACGCTTTCAGTCGAGCACTCACGATCTGGCCTCACAGTTGCGCATGCTACTGACGCGGCGCTCCCGACGCCGCCGTGATGCGTTGCGCTGGATGCTCGTCACCCTCGAAGTAGGGCACGCCGTGATCGATCTGCGCAATGAAGCAGCGCGCGCGGGCTACGCGCAAGCCCTTCATTCGCACTGGAACAGCGGCCTCACGCGGACTTGCGACGACCTCGCGCGGCTCTTTGCGCGACCGGACTCACACGCTCTCGAGCGCGCGCTCGGATCCGTGCGCGCGGCCACGTGGATCGCGCAGGACCTGCTGGAAACCGTCCATGCCGACCGGGACCAGCGACACGACCTGCAGCGCATCCTGAGTTGCCTGCACTTCATCCGCACGGCGTTGCTCGACAAAGACGCGCCTTTCCATACGCGTTGACCCGCGCGTCGGATCGGGCGTGCGCCCCGATCCTTCTGCCAGATGGAAAGGTCCCTTCCGTCCAGCCTTGTTTATCCGCGTAGGTGGCGGTCATATAGTTTCTTCACCGCCGCGCAGTCCCCAAAAAGAACTTCCTGCGGGACGGAATCGTAAGAACTGGAGAACGAAATGAATGTGTTGAAGATTGCCCTGATTGCCTGCACTTTGTCCGCTGCTGTCGCTCATGCACAGACGGCGCCTGCCGCCTCGGAACAACAGGTCGCACAGGCGAATGCACCGCGCGCGAAGAGCGTCGATGAGCAACGCCGTGTCGCAGTACCGAAGGCCAAAGCTGAAGAGTGCGTAGGGCCTGTGAGTTTCTGTAATATTTTCTTCGGCAGCTAAGCAGCGCCACGCGCAACACCAGCAGTACCTGTAAGACCTGTCGCGGGAATGTTGCACGCGACGAAACGCCTGGCCGCGACGCCGTCCCGTCGAGACGCCGCGGCTGGTGCGACAAACTGGCTACTGAGCGAAGCACACCGCAGACGTGCGCACCGGTAGACTGGACGGGCGATTATGGAGAGACTCGATTTCATGTACCAGGACCGGATTCGTTGCTCCGCGCTGCGCGGAAAAATCACTTCAGCCGCCGAGGCGGCGCTTCTGATTCAGGACGGCATGCGCGTCGGCGCCAGCGGCTTTACGCGCGCGGGCGACGCCAAGGCTGTCCCGGTCGCACTCGCCGAGCGCGTCCGGCAGGAAGGCAAGCCGCTGCAAATTACGTTGATGACCGGCGCATCGCTAGGTCATGACGTGGATCGCATGCTCACCGAGGCGCATGTGTTGGCGCGTCGCTTGCCGTTTCAGGTCGACAAGACCCTGCGCGATGCGATCAACCGCGGCGAAGTGATGTTCGTCGATCAGCATCTGTCTGAAACTGTCGAGATGCTGCGCGCGAATCAGCTCGGCAAGCTCGATGTCGCCATTATCGAGGCCACCGCGATCACCGAAACTGGCGGCATCGTGCCGACCACTTCAGTCGGCAACTCGGCCAGCTTTGCGATCCTGGCCGACAAGGTCATCGTCGAAATCAATCTTGCCCAGCCGCTCGCACTCGAAGGGCTGCACGACATCTGGATTCCGGGCCGCAGGCCGAATCGCGAGCCGCTGCCGATCATGCATCCGCAAGACCGCGTTGGTACGCATGCCATCGAAATTCCGCCAGAAAAAATCGCGGCGATCGTGATCACCGACAAGGCGGACAGCCCGTCCACGGTGCTGCCCGCGGATGCGGAAACCGAGCTGATTGCGCGCCATCTGATTGAGTTTTTCCAGCACGAAGTGTCATGCGGACGCATGCCCCCGCAATTGCCGCCGTTGCAGGCGGGCATCGGCACGATTGCCAACGCGGTGCTGGCCGGTTTTGTCGATTCGCCTTTCGGCGCCTTCGAAATTTACTCAGAAGTACTGCAGGATTCGACCTTCGATCTGATGGACGCCGGCAAGGTGACGTTCGCCTCGGGTGCGTCGATCACGTTGTCGGCAGCGCGTCAGGCGCAAGTGTTCGGTGAACTCGAGCGCTATCGCGATCGCCTGGTGCTGCGTCCGCAGGAGGTCAGCAACCATCCTGAAGTGATTCGCCGGCTCGGTCTGATCGCCTTGAATACCGCATTGGAATTCGACATATACGGCAATGTGAATTCCACGCACGTCGGCGGCACGCACATGATGAACGGCATTGGCGGCTCGGGCGATTTCGCGCGCAATGCGTCATGCGCGATCTTTGCGACGAAGTCGATGGCGAAGGGCGGCCGCATTTCGAGTGTCGTGCCGATGGTGCCGCACTGCGATCACAACGAGCACGATGTGGACGTAGTCGTGACGGAGCAGGGCCTCGCCGATCTGCGCGGATTGGCGCCGCGGGAACGCGCTACGCTGATCATCGAAAACTGCGTGCATCCGCTCTATCGCGATCTGCTTCGCGACTACTATCGGGATGCCTTGCAATGGGGTGGGCAAACGCCGCATCGGTTGGACCAGGCTTTCACCTGGCATACGCGACTGCGTGACACCGGCTCGATGTTGCCGGCAGTAGAGGCGCGTCTCTAAACGCGAAGTAAAACCGGCGTCAGGTGGCATTCGCTCCCGACGCCGTAAGACATCAGGTGCTACGCTCAGGTGCCGCGCCGCACAAGCCGGATAAGGAACAGCAGAATGACGGCGCCGATCACGGCGGTAATGATCGAACCGATCCAGCCGCCGCCGAGCGAAATGTGCAACACACCGGCAAGCCAGCCGCCGATGAATGCGCCGACAATCCCGACGATGATGTCGACGATCAGACCGAAGCCGCCGCCCTTGACGAGCACGCCAGCCAGCCAGCCGGCGATTGCGCCGATGATGAGCCATGCAATGATGCCGTGTTCCATATTCGAGACTCCATGGTTGAGTGTGAAAAAATCACGGTGACAGAGCTTAGTCGAAGGTTATGGGACAGTCCATATTCAGGACGCGGAATTAACATTGTCTGAATCTATTGCAAGCTAAGTGTAGACGATGCGCACGAATATTGGGAGCTTACGCGAGGTGGCTCACTCAGGCGTCGGCTCCGCATCTTTAGCCGTCCAGCTCACGCTCGATACGCTCTTTTCCATGCTGATGCGGCTGGCCATCTGTTCGAGCTTCGGCTGATCTTTCGGATGCAGCTTCAATGTTGCGGTAACGCGAATGCGTCCCGTATCGTCTTCGACGTCTTCGCTCGTCAGGCTCTGGAACGACAGCGGTGTCGAATACATTGAGTTGGATACCGCGGTACGAATGTGAATTTCATCGGCCTCCCGGCAAACGATCGTCAGCACATACTCGCGCACGAGGTCGGCGTCCGAAACGGGCGCCGCGTTGATGGCACGGCTCACTTCACGCAACACCGTATTGGTCAGCAGTACGACCGCGGTGCCGGCGAGGGCCGGGCCGTAATGCCCCGCACCGCACAATACGCCGACGGCCGCCGAGCACCACAAGGTCGCGGCGGTGTTGATCCCCTGAATGGAGCCCTTGTCGCGCATGATCACGCCGCCGCCGAGAAAGCCGACGCCGGAGACGACATACGCGGCAATCTGGGTGATACCGGCGGTGCCGTTGCCGGTCAGCACGCCGAGCGTGACGAACAGGCACGCGCCGCTGGCGACCAGCGTGATGGTCCGCAGGCCGGCGTTGCGCTGGCGCATCTGCCGTTCGAGGCCGATCGCGACCCCGCAGCTAAAGGCGGCAAAGAGCCGCAAGACGAATTCAATTGTCATCGGTAAGAGAGGTTGAAGCGCGTGTTCGCACAGTGTGAACCTTACGCATGACAGCATCACGTATCCGCAGGTGGAACGCGAGCGTGGTCAGGCGTGACAAGGCATGCGAGCGGGGGCTCGCGACGCAAAAGGCGTGGAGCATGCGCAGGCCATCGGGCCATGCGGCGCTTCACTTGCAGCAAGAGGGTAAAAGCGACGTGCACCGTCGGGCCCGAGGGCAAGACGGCGACAGGCAAAGGCTGACGCGGAAATCTTGCCGATCAGGCGATCGGGCGAATCGAAGCTCGACTGGTACTACTGCTACTGTCCAAGATCGTGATTCCGGTTAAATGAACTGGGCGAATTCTAGGCAGCTCTGCAAAGTTAAGTCAAGCCGGGATGAGGCAGGGTGGCGGAATGTGTTGTGGGTCGCTTGCAGAATTTTCCCCGGCAAGATCGGAATTTTCCTCGCATAAATACGGACTCCGAATATTGACGAGGTCCATCCCGGAAAACACACTGTTCGCACACTTCGAAACACGTCGTGTGGTTCGGGTGCTCAATCCACGTTTCATTTCCCAGGGTTTCGCCCAGAAATTTTTCGGTTGTCCTTGCGCTGTACCTTGCACATCCGATCCGCACCATGTCGTCTCTTTTCCGCTGTTCACCCAATTGAGGAATATATGAAAGAAAAAGCTCTCGGCGTTATTGCCGGCGCATTGATTGCTGCGGCTCCGCTCGTGTCGTTCGCCGCCGGTTTGCCTGCGCCGTTTGAAGGCAGCAGCACGCTGCAGGCGGATGGTGTCGTGAAGTCGATCGACCAGGCAAAACATTCCGTGACTGTGCTCGACGCACAGGGCGGCGAAGCTTCATTCAACATTACCGATACGAGCAACCTGGCGCAGATCAAGCAGGGTGGCAAGGTCCATATCCGCATGATGCGCAACGCCATGGTCAGCGTGACGCGCGGTGCCGACGGCCACGGCGCGGCCGTTCAACCGGTACAGCAGAACACTGTACAGAACGTGACCGCCGAAGTTCAGGCGATCGATCATGCCTCCGGCATCATGGCCCTGAAGGGCCCGAATGGCGCGGTGTTTCATATTCAGGGCCGCGAGCCGGCAAAGGTCGCCGGCGTGACGCCGGGTATGCAAGTGTCGGTGGCATACGCACCGCAGGTTAGCGTGGCCGTCGCGCCAGCTCAGTAACGCAAATTGGCTGACGTGGCGCGTCAGCGCCAAAGCGCGGATGTCCTTTGCGGACATCCGCGTTTCTTTTTTGCAGTGCAATCCAGTATGACTCCGATGCGGCGATATGCGGCACTCTAGCCCGGGGCCTTAGTCGGGCTCGCCGGGCACGAGGCGCAATCGCGTGATCTCCGAGGGAGCTCCCAGGCGCTTCGGCGGTCCCCAATAGCCGGTGCCGCGACTCGTGTAGACCCACAGGCCGTTCAGCCGTGCGAGACCAGCCGTGAACGGCTGCTGGAGACGCACAAAGAAATTCCATGGGAAGAACTGCCCGCCGTGTGTGTGGCCGGATAGCTGCAGTGTGAAACCTGCTGCCGCGGCTGCTTCGGCAGAGCGCGGCTGGTGTGCCAGCAGTACTTTGATCAGCACGTCGCCAGGCGCTCCTGCGAGGGCCGCAACCGGGTCGCTGCGATGCAACGGATCATGATGGCCCGCTGAGTAATCGGTCACCCCGGCAATCACGGCGCGCGCGCCGTCGTGTTCCACGATCACATGCTCGTTAAGCAGAACGTTTAACCCCAGGCGCCGGAATTCATCGACCCAGGCGTTCGCACCGGCGTAATACTCGTGGTTGCCGGTCACGAGGAACGCCCCGTGACGCGCGCTGAGCCGTGATAGGGGCTGCGTGTGTCTGGTCAATTGCGGCACGCTGCCGTCCACCACATCGCCCGTGACGGCAATCAGATCCGGCTTCAGACGATTCACCGCGTCGACGATCGCATCCACGTAACGGCCTTTGATGGTTGGGCCGACGTGGATATCGCTGATCTGGACGATCGTGAAGCCGTCGAGCGCCGGCGGCAAATCGTCGATCGGCACCTCGATCGTCACGACCTTGGCGCGGCGCCGTGCGTTGAACAGGCCGACGAGTGTCGAGAGCAGCGCAAGCAGCGGTACCGCGGCCGCCGAGCCGATGCGCCAATGCGCGATTGCTATCGTGTTCGGCCAGATTGCATCGACGGTGAGCAGCGAGGCGAGCGCCAGGTCACGCGCGAACGTCAGAACCAGCAGCGACGAGAAGAAACCCATCGCCAGCAGCCCGACCCACGCGAGGCGGTCGCTGAGCGGCTGCTGTTTGATGGTGCGCGCCAGCATGCCGAGCGGTATCAGAAAGATCGACAGCACCAGCCACAACGCGCACAGCCACCGGCCGGTGATGCTGACGGGCATGTCGGGAATCAGACGAAAACCGACGTAGATATGCAGCAGGATGCCAATCAGGATGAAGCGAACAAGAAACGATGAGCGGCGCATAGAGAGGATAGAGGCGGGAAGGGGCCGGCACGAGCGGAGCAACGGCGGCGGCTCGCCAACTGCAATCATGAAATAGCGGGCGAGCCGGATCATTCTACCGAGATGTGCAAACCCTTGCCGAGGGCGCCAGATCTGCTTCCAGGACTGGCCGGACACGTCTGTTTTTGACGAGGCAAGTGGATACCGCAACGCAGCAATTCTCGTTGCCGCATGCCGCCGTCTGAACTGCAGCGACGCTCTAATTAAATGGGCTTTGAATTGTGTTTCGCGTGCACTATTCTCAAATAGAACCGGCTCGTCTCAGGGCCATCGCGGCCCAGCGGCGGTTCGTTTTGTCCTCGGTTGAGGGCGAGGCAGGAGGCGCATCATGAAACTGCTTGGGTCGGGCAATCACGTACGCCACGTACTTCATGGGCATCACGTCGGACGAGAGGGCAGCCACGTCATGCTGCCGCTGGTGGGCATATCGCTGATGGCGCTCGCCTTGTACTTCGGCGTGCGCGACATCGACTTCTCCGAGCTGGGCAAAAACGCGTTATTCGACGTGGTGATGGTATGCGTTGCACTCGGCATCGCAGGGCTGTTCGGCGTCGTCGGCGCGTGGTTGCGTTCCAATGGCGACGACGCTGACGAAGGCTTTTGCTTTATCGGTGCGGTGATCGGCACAGTGGTGTTCTACGTGGCGCTCTTCAGATAAACGCACCGGCGGCTTAAGGGCTTTCAGACGATCTGGGCGGCTTCGTCGAAGGAGAAGCGCGGGCTGCGCGGGAAGAGCTTCGACGGGTCGCCATAGCCCAGATTGATCAGGAAGTTCGACTTTACGGTCGTGCCGGCGAAGAAGGCCTCGTCGACCTTGGCGGCGTCGAAGCCCGACATCGCACCCGTGTCCAGGCCGAGTGCGCGAGCAGCGAGAATCAGATAGCCGCCTTGCAGCGTCGAATTGCGAAAGGCCGTATCCGCGATCGCCCTGTCGTTGCCGGCGAACCAGCTACGCGCGTCGGCATGCGGAAACAGTTTCGGCAGATGCTCGTAAAACGCCATATCCATCCCGACGATCACCGTGACCGGTGCCGCCATCGTCTTCTCGAGATTGCCCGGCGACAAGGCCGGACGCAGCTTTTCTTTGCCTTCGGGCGTTTTCACGTAGACGAAGCGGCCGGGGCTTGAATTGGCCGAGGTCGGGCCGAGCAGCACGAGTTCGGTGAGCTGCTTGAGCACGGCGTTGTCGACCGGTTTGGCCTGCCAGCCGTTATGGGTGCGCGCTTTGCGAAAGAGCTGGTCGAGAGCCTGATCGGAAAGAATCATGATGGATACCCGTTGAAGTTGCAGAGTGAAAAAAACGGATGACAGCGCAAGCCACAGGCGTGAGCGTCGTCGTCGTTGCCGCCATAATAGCTAGGTTCTCACTCGCGCACGTGTCGCGCACGCAATCGCATTCGGGCAATCTTATGGCGGACCTTTTCGACGACCTTCCGGCGCCCGACGTGGACTGGTATCCCGAGTGGCTCGCGCCCGAGGCCGCGGCGCGCGCTTTGGCGCAACTCATCGGCGAAGTGGAATGGCGTCAAGACATGATGGGTACGCCCGCCGGCCGTGTGCCGCTGCCGCGGCTGACCGCCTGGCAGGGCGAACCGGACGCGGTCTACGTCTACTCCGGCATTCGCAACGTACCGCAACCGTGGACCGCGACCGTCGCGGAACTGCGAGCCGCCGCGGAGGCAAGCTGCCACGCGCGCTTTAACAGCGTGCTGATCAACCGCTACCGCAGCGGCACCGACAGCATGGGATGGCATGCGGACCGCGAGCCTGAACTCGGCACCCAGCCGGTGATTGCGTCGATCAGCCTGGGCGTCGCGCGCACTTTCGACTTGCGGCACAACAAGACTGGCGTCGTGCAGTCGTTTTCGCTGAAAGGCGGCAGCTTGCTGGTGATGAAGGGCAACACGCAGGCCGACTGGCGGCATCGCGTGCCGAAGGAGCCGCGTGTGGCCGGCGAGCGGATCAATCTGACGTTTCGCTGGGTGACGCCGCGCGGGGCAACTCGCTAGCTTGCGGGCTGACCGTTAGCCGCGCCGCTCCTGGTCCGAAGGCCCCAAAGCCCGGCACCCACTCGCTATAAGGCACGAAGCCACATCGAGCACTTAAGCGCATAAAAAAGCATCTCCAGCGTTACGCTCGATCGCCGCCGATGCTCGAGCGAACCCGCAGCATTGCCCACGTCCACCGTTACTGCCGATACCGCCAGCGATACCAGAATTGGTATCGCTGACGCGAATCATATGATTGGACGGTTAACGCCCCAGACACTACGCTACATCACGATCCACGCACCGTGAGGGCCGCGAATGCCGGGCGGGTTCGATGGATCGCCTACACAACAACGATCAGGAGACAGTCATGGCGAATACACGACGCGCCGCATGTCGTGCGTTGGGCGCGCTTGCGCTTTGCTCGAGCATCGGCGCACTGGCGCTGACAGCGCCGGGCGCATACGCGCAGGACAAACAGATCACCCTCGGCTTCGCCCAGGTCGGCGCGGAAAGCGCATGGCGAACCGCCAACACCGAGTCGGTGAAGTCAGCGGCGGCGGACGCCAAGATCAAGCTCAAATTCTCCGACGCCCAGCAAAAGCAGGAAAACCAGATCAAGGCGATCCGCTCCTACATAGCGCAGAAAGTCGATGTGATCGCGTTCTCTCCGGTCGTCGAATCCGGCTGGGAGCCGGTGCTGCGCGAAGCTAAAGCCGCAAAAATTCCGGTGATCCTGACTGACCGCAACATCGACGTGAAAGACACGTCGCTGTACGTAACGATGATTGGCTCGGACTTCATGGAAGAGGGCCGGCGCGGTGGTCATTGGCTGGCCGATCACTATAAGAATGATCCAGGTCCCATCAACATCGCAGAACTGCAGGGCACGGTCGGCTCGGCGCCTGCCAACGACCGCCATTCCGGCCTGATCGAAGTGATCAAGAGCGATCCCAAATTCAAGATCATTGCGTCGCAAAGTGGCGACTTCACGCTTGCCGGTGGCAAGCAGGTGATGGAAGCATTTATAAAAACTTATGGAAATAAAATAAATGTAGTTTATGCGCATAACGACGATATGGCGCTCGGCGCCATCCAGGCGATGGAAGAGGCCGGCATGCATCCGGGCAAGGACATCACCGTCGTCTCGTTCGATGCGACCAAGGGCGGCTTCCAGGCGATGGCCGCGGGCAAGATGAACGTCGATGTGGAATGCAGTCCGCTGCTGGGGCCGCAACTGATGTCGGCGGTCAAGGACGTGGTGGCCGGCAAGCCGCTGCCCAAGCGCATCCTGACGGAAGAGACCGTCTTCCCGATGAGCGTCGCGGCGCAGACTTTGCCGACGCGCAAGTACTGAGGCGGAGTGTGATGGCTAACTGATTAGCTATCCATACGATAGACGCAGAACGCAAGCGAAGTACGGACGGATCGCAGGGGTTTCTCCAGTGGTGCCTGACCGCCTGGCTGCTTCGGCAGCGGGCGGTCTCTTTTCCGCAGAATCAGATTGCGCACAACGGGGCCAGCCTGAGCCCACCCGACCAACGCACCGCCGATCGAGCGAGGTCTATGACGCATCCCGCATCGGAACCCAATCCGCCGGCCATGAAGGCCGTCACAGGCGACGCTCGCGACGGCGCCGCCTCGAATGCACTCGAACCCATTCTGGCCACTACCGGCGTCAGCAAGACGTTTCCGGGCGTGAAAGCGCTGCAGCGGGTCGACTTTCGTCTGTTCCCCGGCGAGATTCACACCCTGATGGGACAGAACGGCGCCGGCAAATCCACCCTGATCAACGTGCTGACCGGCGTAGTCGCGCCTGACGCCGGTACGATCCGCCTCGGTGGCGAGACCGTCGCGTTTGCGTCGCCGCAGGAGGCGGAAGCGGCCGGCGTGCGCACGCTGTATCAGGAAGTGAACCTGTGCCCGAACCTGTCGGTGGCGGAGAACATCTTTGCGGGCCGGCAGCCAAAGCGTTTCGGCGCGATCGACTGGCCCGACATCAAGCGGCGCGCGCAGGCAGCGCTTGCCCGCCTCGACGTGACGCTCGACGTCACCAGATCGCTCGACGCCTATCCGATCGCCGTGCAGCAGATGGTGGCGATCGCAAGGGCACTGTCAGTCGACGCACGCGTGCTGATCCTCGACGAGCCGACCTCCAGTCTCGACGACGGCGAAGTCGCGCAGCTTTTCAAAATACTTCGGCATCTTAAGCAGTCTGGAATCGCCATTCTGTTTGTCACGCATTTCATCGAGCAAACCTATGCCATTTCCGATCGCATCACGGTAATGCGCAACGGCGAGCGTGAAGGCGAATATCTCGCGCGGGATCTGCCGGCCGATCAACTGGTCGCGAAGATGGTCGGTCATGAGCGCATGAGCGCGCGTTTGCGCGAGGCGGCACATGACGGCCACGCTGTTCATGAAGGGCCAGAGAGCAAGGACGCGGTTCAGCCGTTCGTCGAATTGCGCGGCGTCGGAAGGCGCGGCACGTTGCAGCCGATCGACCTCGACGTGCAGCCGGGCCAGATCCTGGGCCTGGCCGGCCTGCTAGGCTCGGGCCGCACGGAGACCGCCCGGCTGTTGTTCGGAGCAGATCGCGCCGACAGCGGCACGATCCTGATCGAAGGCCGGCCTGTGCGGCTGCGTTCGCCCCGGGACGCGGTGCGCCACGGCATCGGCTATTGCGCGGAGGACCGCAAGAAAGAGGGCATCGTCGCCGAACTGTCGATCCGCGAGAACATTTTGCTGGCGCTGCAGGCGCGACGCGGCTGGCTGCGCAAGATCAAACGGCATCGCGCGCAAGAAATCGCGGACATGTGGATCGAGCGTCTCGGTATCAAGGCAGCGGACGCCGAACAGCCGATCGGGCTGCTCTCCGGCGGCAACCAGCAGAAAGCGCTGCTCGCGCGCTGGCTCGCCACGAATCCCAAACTCCTGATTCTCGACGAGCCCACTCGCGGCATCGACGTCGCCGCCAAGTTCGACATCATGGACCGCTTGCTGGCGCTGTGCGCGAACGGTCTGAGCATCCTGTTCATTTCGTCGGAGATCAGCGAGGTGCTGCGCGTGAGTCATCGTGTGGCGGTGCTGCGCGATCGTCGCAAGATCGCAGAAGTGGCCGGCAAGGCCTCGAACGAAGACAACATTTATCGACTCATCGCGGGGAGCGGCGAATGAAGCTATCGAACTGGTTCGTGCGCGATGGTGTGGAGCGCCCGTTGATCTGGCCGTGCGTCACGCTGGTGCTCTTGTGCGCCCTGAACCTCCTGGTGAATCCAAATTTTCTTTCTTTGAGAATGCTCGACGGGCACCTGTTCGGCGCGCCGATCGACGTGTTGAATCGCGCTGCGCCGCTGGTGCTGGTTGCGACCGGCATGACGCTGGTGATCGCCACGCGCGGCATCGATATTTCGGTTGGCGCGGTGGTCGCGATCGCTGGCGCCGCAGCGGCCACGATACTCGTTACGCAACCCGCGCCGAGCGCCGGATTGATCGTGCAGGCCCTGGTCGCGGCGCTGATCGTCGGCGTGTTGAGCGGCATGTGGAACGGATTGCTGGTGTCGTTCGTCGGCATGCAGCCGATCATCGCAACGTTGATCCTGATGGTCGCCGGCCGTGGCATTGCGCAATTGTTGACTGCGGGGCAGATCATCCCGATCGGCGCACCGGGTTACCTGTTCGTCGGCGGTGGGTATTGGCTTGGCGTGCCGTGTTCGGTGTGGATCGCAAGCGTTGCCGTGCTGGCCACCGTGGGGCTCGTTGAAGGCACCGCGCTCGGGCTCTTCATTCGCGCGATCGGCGTTAATCCAGTGGCGACGCGTCTCGTCGGCCTGCGCTCGAAAGCGCTGGTATTCGCGGTGTACGGCTTCTCGGGACTGACCGCCGCGATGGCGGGCATCCTCATCAGCTCGAACGTGCGCAGCGCCGATGGCAACAACGCGGGCCTGCTGCTCGAACTCGATGCGATTCTGGCGGTGACGCTCGGCGGCACATCGCTGCTCGGTGGCCGCTTCAGTCTCGCCGGCACCGTGCTGGGAGCGTTGATCATCCAGACGCTCACCTATACGACTTATTCGATCGGCGTGCCGCCGGAAGCGACGCTCGTCGTCAAGGCGGCCGTGGTGCTGGCGGTGAGCGTGATCCAGTCGCCCTCGGCGCGCTCGCTCGCCATGTCGCTCTTCAGGCAGCGCGGGGTGGCGCGATGAGACGACTCCTCGAGGCCTGGGCTCATATCGTCGATCCGCGCACCTTACCGATCGCCGTCACTGTCCTGTTGTTCTGCGCCCTGTTCGGTTTCGGCTCGGTGATGTACACCGGCTTTTTCTCGTGGCAAGTGCTGCTCGATCTGCTGGTCGATAACGCCTTCCTGCTGATTGTCGCGATCGGTATGACGTTTGTGATCGTGTCCGGGGGGATCGATCTGTCGGTGGGCTCGGTGGTGGCGCTGACCACCATCGTCGAAGCGGTGTTGTCCGAACACATGCATTGGCCAGTCTGGTTGATCGTGCCGATCGTGTTGCTGATGGGCACGGTGTTCGGCGCGGTACAGGGGGCGCTGATTCACTTTTTCCGCTTGCAGGCGTTCATTGTCACGCTGGCCGGCATGTTCTTCGCGCGTGGCCTGTGCTTTCTGATCACGACGCAGTCGATCACCATCAACGATCCGACGTTCCAGAAAATTTCCGCGTTTCGGCTCAATATCGGTGTCGGTTCGGTGACGGCCAATGTGTTGATCGCCCTCGTCACGCTTGCCGCGGCGATCTATGTCGCGCATTTCACGCGTTTTGGCCGCAATGTGTATGCGATTGGTGGCAATCCGCGCTCGGCGTTGCTGATGGGCTTGCCGGTCGCGCACACGCGGATCGGCGTGTATGCGTTGAGCGGCTTCTGTTCGGCGCTCGGCGGCGCGGTGTTCACGTTCTACGTGCTGTCGGGTTATGGGCTGCAAGGGCAGGGTATGGAGCTCGACGCGATCGCGGCGACGGTGATTGGCGGAACGTTGCTGACGGGCGGTGTCGGCTATGTGATCGGTTCGCTGTTCGGCGTCGGCATTCTAGGCACGATCCAGGCGCTGATTACCTTCGACGGCACGCTCAGTTCGTGGTGGACCCGCATTGTGATCGGCGCGTTGCTGTGCGCGTTCTGCCTGCTGCAACGGCTGATCGAGCGGCATGCGAAATCGGTGGGGCGGCCGGGTGGCACCGGTGCTGTTGTGACGCCAGGCCGTGAGCATGGTCGCGGCGATGCACCAGCGGCGTCCGATTCCCATGTGATCGGACGCGCGCCGGAGCAGGCGTTATAGCGCGAGTGCGCGGCAGCGCGGCTTAGGTGCTGAGTTCCCGCCCTCGGGTTTCCGGCAACGTCAGCGCGGCGAGGATCACGAGTCCGTATGCCGCGGCGGCAAATACGCCGATCGCGTGACCGAGCGTCATGGTCTGCGAGACGTAGCCGATCAGGAACGGAAATGTCGCGCCGACTGCCCGCCCGAAGTTGTAGCAGAAGCCCTGGCCGGAGCCCCGAATGCGCGTCGGAAACAGCTCGGTGAGAAACGCGCCCATCCCCGAGAAAATGCCGGACGCACAGAAGCCGAGCGGGAAGCCGAGCACGAGCATCGTGAGGTTGTCGAGCGGGAGTTGCGTGTAGATCAGCGCGATCGCACACGAGGCCAGCGCGAACGTGATGAACGCGCGTTTGCGGCCGATCTTGTCGCTGACGTAAGCGCCCGTCAGATAGCCGCAGTACGAGCCGACGATCACCACCCCCAGATAGCTGCCGGTGCCGATCACGCTCAGATGCCGCTCGGTCTTCAGATACGTCGGTAGCCAGGTGGTCACCGCGTAGTAGCCGCCTTGCACGCCGGTCGCGAGAATGGACGCACGCAGCGTCGTCCAGACGATGTCGCCGCGGAAGATGTCGAGCAACGAGGGACGCGTTTGTGCCGCGGCTTGCGCTTCTTTCTGCTGCCGATGCACCTCTGGCTCTTCAACGAAGCGGCGAATCCAGATCACGAATGGCGCCGGCGCAATACCGATCGCGAACAGCACGCGCCACGCGTAGTCGGCCGGTACCCATGAAAACACGGCCATGAACAGCAGCGTCGACACGCCCCAGCCAATTGCCCAGCCTGCCTGTACAAGGCCTACCGCCTTGCCGCGGTCACGCGGACGGATCACTTCGCCGATCAGCACTGCGCCCGCCGTCCATTCTCCGCCGAAGCCGAGCCCCATCAGGCCACGTGCCCATAGCAGCTGCGAAAAATTCTGCGCCAGTGCGCAAGCCAGCGTGAAAACCGCGAACCAGAGAATCGTGATCTGTAAGGTCTTCACCCGGCCGATGCGATCCGACAGCACACCGGCCGCCCAGCCGCCGAGCGCGGAACTCAGCAGCGTGACCGTCCCGATGAGACCCGCATCGCCGCGCGTAATGCCCCATGTCGCGATCAGCGTCGGAATCACGAAGCTCAGGAATTGCGTGTCCATTGCGTCGAGCACGTAGCCGATCTTGCAGCTCCAGAACGCACGCTTCTCGCTAACGGAAATCTGCTGATACCACGCAAACGGGTTTTTGCCTGTGCCGGGCGCACTGTAGCGCTCGGTGTCTGCGGTCAACTGTACTTCGGTTTTCATAGCTGGGCTCCGGTCGTAGTCAGTGGCCGCGTCTTGGTGCGCGACTTGGGGTGGGGCAACTCAAATAGCGCCGCGGCTAGAGCATCGCCAGCGTGGTGTTGGGAATGTCGGTGACGAGCATGTGTCCCGGTTTGTGCCCGATTGCAAACGGCAAACGCGCGCTTTCTATCGCGGCTTGTGGTGTGACGCCACAGGCCCAGAACACCGGTAACTCGTCGCTGCGTACCTCGACTGCGTCGCCGAAATCGGGCCGCGTAATGTCGCGAATACCGATCAGCGAGGGATCGCCGATATGAACCGGCGCGCCATGTACCGCGGGAAAACGGCTGGTGATCTGGATGGCGCGGATTGCGTCGGCGGCTTTCATCGGTCGCATCGAAACTACGCGATTGCCGCCGAATACCCCTGCGGCCACGTTGCGTTCCCGCGTCCGATACATCGGCACGTTGACCTGCTGTTCGATATGGCGCAGCGGAATACCTTCACGCCGCAACATTTCCTCGAACGAAAACGAGCAGCCGATCGCGAACACCACCAGATCGTCGCGCCACAGTTCGTCGAGACTGCGCACCTCCTCGGCACGTTCGCCGTGGCGATACACGTAAAACGCGGGGACGTCGTTGCGTATGTCGAGATCGTTGCCGAGCGATGGGACACGCCATTCGCCGGGTTCGCCGATGCCGAGCAACGGGCAAGCCTTCGGATTGAGCGTGCAGAAGCGCAGGAAGTCGTCGGCGTATTGCCTGGGCAGGATCGCCAGATTGGCTTGCGCGTAGTCGCCGCAGTAGCCCGCAGTCGGCCCGGAAAGACGGCGGCTGCGAATCTGCTGACGAAACTCGGATGGCGTGTAGGACATGAACGGCTTGACTCCAGCTAGGTCCGGGTGACCGATGGAAGCCAGATTAGTAACGCCAAAAATATCCTTCCAGCGAGTTATTCTTGTGTTTTGTTAAATTAAACTTAACAGCACCGCCGGTGATTTTGCGGCGATGATCGAGTCTTTCGGGTCGCTGTTGGGAGAGCTAATGCAATGAATACCCGCTTTGTCGAAACGTTTCTGACGCTCGCCCGTCTAGGCAGTTTTCGCGCGACCGCTGCGGCAATGCACGCGACGCCCGCCGCGATTTCGCTACGCATCAAAACGCTTGAAGCAGAGTTGGGCGTCGAGTTGATAGAGCGCGATGCCGCCGAATTCCAGCTCACGGCGCATGGCGAACGGCTGCTCGCGCATGCGCGCTCGGTGGTGCAGGCCACGCGCTCGCTGCAACTGGCCGCACAGGACGAAACCCAGGTGACGAAGCGGTTGCGGCTCGGCGTCATCGAAACGGTGGTGCATAGCTGGCTGCCGGACTACATCCGGATGCTGAACGTCGAGTACAACCGCATCGTCGTAGACCTGACCGTCGACTCGAGCGCCGTGCTTGGGCCTCGTTTGCGCGCCGGCGAGCTGGATCTCGTCATTCAGGTGGAGGAAACCGGCGAACAGGAAGCGTCGATCGTTTCGACCTTGCTGGCGAGCTATCCGGTGCGCTGGATAGCGCGCAACGATCTGATTCCGGCGAGCCGTGCGAAGCATGTGCAGACTGTATTGCGGAAACCCGTGCTGACGTTCGGCCGTGGCACCGCGCCGCAAGTCGCCGTGGAGGCGATCGTGGAGATGCTCGCGAAGCGCGCCGGTGTGCCGCTTGCGGATACTCAGGTGACCTGTATGCCGTCGGTGGCGGTGATCGTGAAACTGTTGCGCGATGGCTATGGAATCGCGGCAGTACCGGCGCTGTTCGTCGAACCTTTTCTGAGCAGCGGCGAACTGGGGCAATTGCAGGTGCGTCCGCTGCCGCCGCCGATCGACGTTGCGATGATCTACCGCGACGACGCCGACGTCGGTGTGCTGGCGGCATCGCGCGTTGCACGCAGCGCGTGTGATCAGTATGCGAAGGCGATGGGGCGGCAGTTGATCGAGAGGCGGTGAGGCAGGGCTCGAGTCGGGCGAATGGCCGCGTCTTAGAGTCCATCCATACCGAGTCGCCGACGCGCAGTAGCGACCAGCTTGTCGAACCAGAAGGCACTTGCGGCAAGCGCAGTGGTCTCCGGAAAGTTCTCGCGCGCAATGTCCGTCAACACCTGGTCCGGCGGCGCTTCGATCAGCACGCGGGCGCCCATTTCCTGCATAACGGTGAGCGCGTCGAACCAGCGTACGGTGTGACGCATATTGGTCGCGAGATCGTCGCGAATGGCGTCTGCTGTGTACAAGGGGCGGCCGCCGCGATTGCCGATATAGGTAGTCTGTGGCGTGTGGAAAGGGACGTCTTTTGCGTACGCAACGAGTTCGTCCGTGGCATGCGCGAGCAGTTCGCAATGTGACGGCACACTTACCGCAAGACGCATGGCTTTGCGAGCACCTGCCGCCAGAGCGCGTTCGATGAACGTGTCCAGCGTGCCATTCGCCCCGGCCATGACGATCTGACGCGGCGCATTTACGTTGCCAATATAGACGCGTTGATTGCCCGCTTCAGCGTGCTGCGCGGCGAGTGTTTCCAGTTGGTACTCGGTCAAACCCGACACTGCCGCGAGACCGTAGCCGGATGGGTACGCTGTCTCCATCAACTCGGCGCGTTTGCGAACCATCTTTAACGCGTCGCCAAAGTGAACCGCGCCGCAACTGACCGCCGCCGCGTACGCGCCCACCGACAAACCCGCGCTGATCTCCGGCAAGAGTTGTTCCTCTGCCAGTGCGCGTGTGATCGCCACGCCCGCGGCGGTCAAACCGATCTGAACAGCTACGGTTGAGCGCAGGGCATCTGGCGTGTCAAGGGTGAGTACGTCGATGTCGAGCACCTGAGACGCTTCTTCGAGTGTGCCGGTCACGGCGTGATGCTGCGGCAGACGGTGCAGAAATCCTTCCGACTGCGCGCCCTGGCCGGGAAACAGAAGAGCAAGCATCAGGCATTGCCGTGAGCGGGCGCCCACGGATCGGTAACCAATTGCGGCCCGCGAGCATGGCGCGCCATCACGCGTGCTTTGTCCGCTGCCCACTCGGCCAGCGCAACGCCGCCTGCGGGCGTTTCCAGTTGCGCATCCACACGAATGCCGGCGCGTTGCGCGGTCGCTTGAAGATAGTCCAGC
The DNA here is from genome assembly GCF_030511745.1 of Paraburkholderia sp. SECH4. NCBI lineage: Bacteria > Pseudomonadati > Pseudomonadota > Betaproteobacteria > Burkholderiales > Burkholderiaceae > Paraburkholderia > Paraburkholderia sp. SECH4. The sequence goes on along the minus strand of NZ_JALOCP010000033.1, from coordinate 65,584 downwards.
AACTGAATGGCGGCGTGGTGCGAGAGTTTTTCCGGTGCGCGAATCAGCAGATCGAGATCGCTCGAGAACGTGACCGTGAGAGTCTGCGTTGCCAGTTCGAAGCCTGCGCTGCCGGTCGGTCCCCAAACGAATCCAGCCAATGCGCTGGCCGTGTCGCGTCGTAGTGCAGCAAGGGCCGCGAAAGTCGGCAACGCATGGCGCGACGCAAGCGGGCTGCGTCGCGCCAACGCTTCCGGCGCCACGGCGATTTCAATATCGTCCCGATGCGCCCACGTGCCGTAACGCTGCGACCGCTCCGTACCGCGCAAGCCGATCGCCACGAAGCCGTCAGCGGCCAGTGCGCGTCGCACAACCGCATACGGCGCGCGCTCGAAAGACCCGCGAACCCACGCTGGCTCGCCGTCAAACTGTGGCAAGCGGTGCAAGCGCAGCAGATCATGCGGCTGCCAGCGCGCGTCGCACGACAACGCGTGATCGGCTGCAAACGGCGGCGCGGCGCAGACCTGCATTACACGGCATCCCATTGTTCGGCGAGACGCCGCCGCACTTCGATCGACGCCGCGCGATTCTTTTGAGCGGCAGCCGATTCCAGACGATGCGACAGATCGCGACCGCCAGCGCGCGCGCTGCGAATCTGTTCGGTCAATACCTGACGCACGCGCTCGATTTGCGCGGCATCGGGTGCGTCGGCGTCGATGCCTTCGATCAACTGATCGAGCAGGCCAAGCTTGGCGAACGACGTCATCGAGTACGACATCGGCACAATGGTTTCACCGAGCGCGTCGAGTGCTTCGACGGTGCGCCGCGTAACGCGCGCGGCCGCTTCCTTGCCCATTGCGTGAACCATCGTGCCCGGCGCTTCGAGTGCAACGATCCGGTTGGCCTGATAGCCGTGCGCGAGGAATGCGCCCGACATGGCGGGCCCGACGATCAGCGCGATCACCGGATGCCCGGCGTCGCGCGCCGATGCATAGGCATCGACCGCGGCGGCGCAGGCGAGGTGAATGCCGAGCATCTCTTCGCGGTAACCGTACGCCTGGCTTTTCACATCGACGATCGCGACGATTGGGCGGCGCGTACCGCTCGCTTCGTCCTGCGCAATGACCTCGCGTACAGCGCGTGCGAGCAGCCAGCCTTGTTCGAGACCGACGACGTTATCGGTCGCGCGCGGAAAGCGGTTGTCGGGATCGGGGACGACCGCAATGAAGTGCGCGGTCTCGCCGCCGAGCGACGCGTCGCCGCACCATACGGGCGCGTTACCGGACGATTCGCCGGCAAGTGCATGGAACCAGCGTGCGCCGCGGCTGAGGGTGGCATCGCTCATGCCTGCTCCTTGCGCGCGTTGTTCTGCGCATGTGGGTTGTACACGTCACGCATCGTTTCCGGCGTCACGCTGGCCGGGTCGATTCGCGCGAGGCGGTTGAGAAAAACGTCAACCTGTTCGCTGCGATGCGCAGCCGGCAGCCCTTGGGTGAATGCGGACCGCACGGCGGCGCGTGCCGCGTCCGCATCGTCGTCGACCAGTTGATCGGCGAGCGCGGTCGCGGCCCGTTGTTCGCCGCCGATCAATTGCCAAACGCGGCGCCGATCGCTCGCATCGAGTTCTTCAATACCGGCTTCCTGTTCGATCACTTCGGGGCCGTTCATGCCGAGCCGTCCCTGTTTCGTTACGACCAGATACGAGCACAAGGCCGCTGCCAGCGACATGCCACCGAAGCAACCGACCATCCCCGCGATCACGCCGACCACGGGCACATGCCGGCGCAACGCGACAATCGAGGCCTGAATCTCGGCGATGACCGCGAGACCGAGGTTAGCTTCCTGCAACCGCACGCCGCCGGTTTCGAACAGCACGACTGGGCGGACGATCTTGCCGCGTTCGCAGTCGCGCAAGGCCATCTCGAGCGCGGCGGCGATCTTGCTGCCCGACACTTCGCCGATACTGCCGCCCTGGAACGCGGACTCGATGGCAGCGACCACAGCCGGCTCGCCGTCTATAGTGCCGCGTGCGATCACGCAGCCGTCATCCGCCTGGCAGACGACACCTTGCAACGGCAGCCACGGCGATTCGATCTTGTCGAACGGTCCGAGCAGTTCGCGGAACGTGCCGGCGTCGAGCAGCGAGCGGGCGCGTTCGCGGGCGGGCAGTTCGATAAAGCTTTCGCGCAGCATCGGCGCGGGGTGTGCGGCGGCGACAGTAGTCATGCGGCGTCTCCCTGTTCCGCCGCTTCAATGGCCTCCGCGAGCCGCAGCGCGACGACGCCCGGTGTCGCACCGAAGTCGTTGATTTCGATTTGCGCTGCGCCGTCGTAGCGCGTGAAGAAGCGGTCGAGCACGCTCTTCCAGATGTGGCTGTAGCCGTCGACGCTGGTCCGCACGACCACATGCGCGCTCAGGGCCGCGCCGTTTTCGGCTGGCGACAGCAGGACTTCCAGATCGCCCGAACCGACTACGCCGACATGCGCGCGAGTCGTGACGGCGCGTTGCGCCGGATAGTCGAAGGTCAGATGTTCCATGAGGCTGAGCTCCCGCCGGCGTCGTGATGCGCCAGCATGTCGAGAAAGAGGGCGGCGGCGAGCAGATCGGCTGCGCCGCCAGGGGATGCGTTGAGCGACAGCAATGCGTGTTCGAGTGCGACGAGGGCGGTGTGCCCATCCGGCGTCGAGCTTCCGCCGGCTTGCAGCACGCGGCGCGCGCCGCGTTGCGCGGCGTGCAAACCGGGCAAACCCGCGCGATGCAGCAGACAGGTGTCGTCGAGCGACACCATGATCGAGAGCAGGGCGTCGACGCGCGCGGCGGTTTCGTCGATTCCTCGGGCCCGCGCTGCGAGTAAAGCGGGCAAGCCGATATTGACGACATGCGGGAAACCGTCTTGCGCTTCGCGGCGTGCTCCACCGACCTGATAGCGCTGCCGCGCGCGTTCACCGTGACTATCGGAGGGGGCGGCGAAGCGATCCGGGAAGCAGGCAGTTTGTGCCGCGAGCGTGCAGACGCGCGAAGCGCTCAGGTGCGCAGTGTCGCCCGTCATCGAAGCCCCCGCCACCAGCAAGCCGACGATCCAGATCGCGCCGCGATGCGCGTTGCTGCCGCCGGTGGCATGCAGCATGTCCTGTTCGCCGGCGCGGCCGATCTGCGCGAGTTCAGCACGCAAAAGCGCGGATGGTTCGCCGTGGCGGCGAGCCGCGCGGGCGAGCGCCGCGAAGGTTGGTTCCAACGCATGTGCCGAGCGCAGCATGGTGGCGAGATCGAGGTCGCGATGCGCACCGCTGCCGCGCCGGTCGACCAGTGCGGGTTTCGGCGTGAGTTGAGCCTCTTCGATTAGCGCGGACACCGCGAAGCGCGCGAGCTGTGCATCGGACGGTGCTGCCCGTACCCTAACCGCCTGCCTTTCTACCGTGTCTGCCGCGTGCAAAACCGTGGCGCGCTGGCGTGCCGGCGCGATGCGCCAGAGCACGTCGACGTCAGCCACTGGTTCGGCATACGCCGTGAACCTGGCCGTGCCCGTCTCTCTCCCAGTCAGCGCGGCCGCACGGGACGCGAGTTCCGCCTTCGCGTCCGGCATGGCGTCGGCCTCGCACTCGAGCAAAACAGCGGGCGCCATCGTTACCAGCTCCTGAAGCGGGCCGGCGGCTCGTACAGTCCACCCGACCACGTCACCAGATCGTCGATGCTGCGTGCGGCCAGCAACGAGCGCTTCGCTTCACCGCGTCGAATGCCGAGATCTTCCGGATACGCGACGATGCCACGCCGGCGCAATTCGGCGGTTTTCTCCGGCTTCGCGCGCAGCCCGATCGGCGTGACACCGGCCACCGCTGCCAACGCCGCACGCCGCTCGTCGATCCCTTCGGCCTTGTGCAAATACGCGATGCCTTCCTCGGTGACGACGTGGCTCACGTCGTCACCGTAGATCATCACCGGCGCGATCGGCATGCCGCTCTTCGCGCCGACGGCCACCGCATCGAGTTCATCGACGAAGGTCGGCTCGCCGCCTTTCTTGTACGTTTCAGCCATTTGCACGACCAGCTTCTGTCCGCGCGACACCGGACCCTGATCTTTCAGCAGCTTGAGCCATGCCTCGCTCGAATGACGCCGGCCGCGTGGATCGTGGCCCATATTCGGCGCACCGCCGAAACCGGCGAGGCGGCCGCGCGTGACCGTCGACGAATTGGCGTCCGCGTCGATCTGCAAGGTCGAGCCGATGAATAGATCGACGCCGTATTGACCGGCCAGTTGGCACAGCACACGGTTCGAGCGCAGGCTGCCGTCGTTGCCGGTGAAAAAGACGTCGGGGCGCGCTTCGATGTACGCCTCCATGCCGACCTCACTACCGAAACAATGGATGCTGTCGACCCAGCCCGATTCGATCGCGGGGATCATGGTGGGGTGCGGATTGAGCGTCCAGTTGCGGCAGATCTTGCCTTTCAGGCCGAGCGATTCGCCGTAGGTGGGCAGCAGCAATTCGATCGCCGCCGTATCGAAGCCGATGCCGTGATTCAGCGATGTCACGCCGTACGGTTCGTAGATGCCGCGAATCACCATCATCGCGGTGAGTACCTGCAGGTCGCCGATATGCCGAGGGTCGCGCGTGAAGAGCGGCTCGACGGCGAAGGGCCTATCCGCCTCTACGACTACGTCGACCCACGAACCCGGAATATCGACGCGCGGCAGTTCATCGACGATTTCGTTGACCTGCACGATCACGATGCCGTGCCGGAACGCGGCGGCTTCGGCGATGGTCGGCGTGTCCTCGGTGTTCGGACCGGTGTACAGATTGCCGTGACGGTCGGCCTTTTCCGCGCACAGCAGCGCGACGTGCGGCGTGAGATCGACGAACATCCGCGCGTACAACTCGACGTACGTGTAGATCGAGCCGATTTCGAGTTGCCCGTCTTCGAGCAGTTGCGCGACGCGCAAACTCTGCGGCCCGGCAAACGAGAAGTCGACCTTGTGCGCGATGCCGCGCTCGAACAGCGTCAGATGTTCAGGACGGCCGATGCTCGATATCAGCAGATGCACGTCGTGGATCTTTTGCGGGTCCACCTTGGCAAGCGCGCGCGACAGGAAGTCGGCCTGTTTCTGGTTGTCGCCTTCGAGCGCGACGCGGTCGCCCGGCTGAATCAGTGTTTCAAGCGCATCGACGATACGGTTGGTCGGCAGGACGCCGTCTTCCAGCCATGGTGCGATGGCCGCGAGTCGACGGTTCTTTTCGTCGCGGCGCGTGGTCCAGGAACGTGCGGTGGTGGACGCTTCGGTGGCTTCGGCGGATCGATTCATCGGCGGATTCAGCTCCCGGTGGTGGTGCGCGTGCGTCTGGCGCGCGGCTTGGGTTGATTCGCAAGCGCGGCTTCCGCCTGCGCGCGTTCGGTCAGGAAACGATGGAGCAGGTCGCCGGTGCCGAGCAGATGCGCGACAACCAGGGACTGTGCAGCGGGAATATCACGACGTTGTACGGCGTCGAGCAAGGCGGTGTGTTCGTTGTCCGACTCGCCTTTGTACGACGGCAGACCGAACTTCAGGCGCAGATACCGTTCGCCGCGCCGATGCAGCGTGCCGATCATGTCCTCGAGTTGCGGACGGGCGGCGGGCGCATACAGGCTCATATGAAACGCGACATTGCGTGCGACGTACAACGACGGGTCCGGCTCGCGTTCGGCGGCAAGGCAAAGGGTGGCGGATTCGCGCAGCGTGGCGGCCGTGTGATTCGGAATGGCGAGTCCGATGGCGAGGCTCTCCAGCGCGGAGCGAATCTCATAGATTTCGCGCGCTTCATCCGCCGACAACGGCGCGACGGTCGCGCCTTTATGCACGGCGGCTCTCGCCCAGCCTTCGCTTTCGAGCTGGCGCAAGGCCTCGCGCACAGGAATGGCGCTGACCGAAAAATGCCGCGCGATCGCGTCCTGCCGCAGCGGCGCACCAGGCGCCAGGGTGCCGTCGACAATCGCCGCGCGCAACGCCTCCGCGATGATGTGGGACGTGCTCTCACGCGGCGCCGCCGCGGGTAAAAGCGGGCTGCGCGCCGGGGCATCCAGGGGAAAACCATCTATTGCGTCGTTCATGATATTGAATATTATATATGAAATTGCGCACTTAACAGGCGGGCAAACCCGGAAAGTTTTCCACCACCCGGTGGCCTGCGATGTCCTCTCGTCGTTATACGAGGCACAGCGATCCACTGGCAAGCGCGCCATCTCGTCGTTCCCTTTATGTAAGTCACGTAAGCCAACCGCAGGGCCGGAGGAGCATGATGAATTCACTAACCGACCGCACGCCGGTCGTTCGGCGCCGCACGCCGCTCAATCGTTCGCAGATCGCAGGATTTTGGGGAGCGTGGGCCGGCTGGACGCTCGACGGGATGGACTCGTTCATCTACGCGCTCGTGCTGACGCCGGCGTTGACCGAGTTGCTGCCGCGCTCGGGGTATGCCGCGACGCCCGCGAATGTCGGCCTCGCCGGTTCGATTCTGTTCGCGCTGTTTCTGGTGGGCTGGGGGCTGTCGTTCATCTGGGGACCGCTGGCGGACCGCTTCGGCCGCACCAAGGTGCTGGCGGGCACCATTTTCACGTTCGCTATTTTCACGGGACTTGCGGCGACCTCGCACAACGTGTGGGAGCTCGCCATCTATCGCTTCATTGCCGGGGTCGGCATTGGCGGCGAGTGGGCGTTGGCGGGAACTTATGTGGCCGAGTCATGGCCGGAAGATCGCCGCAAGATGGGCGCCGGGTATCTGCAAACGGGCTATTACGCCGGGTTCTTTCTGGCGGCCGCGCTCAACTACACGATCGGCGTGCACTACGGCTGGCGCGCGATGTTCCTGACCGGCGCGGTGCCGGTCGTGGTCGCGATTCTGGTGCTGCTGCGCGTGAAGGAAACGGAGAAGTGGGAAAAGGCGGACGCGAGCACCGTGCGCGCCAAACCGCTGCGCGAAATTTTCGGGCCGACGTATCGGCGCCGCACGTGGGTTGCGTGCATTCTACTGACGATCGCGATTATCGGTTTGTGGGCAGGCGCGGTATACGAGCCATCGGCTGTTATCCAACTGGCGACGAAGGCCGGCATGGCGAAGAACGATGCGATCCGGACCGCGTCGCTGGCAACCGGCTTGCTGTCGATTTCGACGATTCTCGGTTGTCTCGCGTTGCCGCCGCTGGCTGAGCGGATCGGCCGCAAGAAGACACTGGCGGTTTACTTCCTCGGCATGGCGGTGGCGATTGTCGGCAGTTTTGGCTGGGCGTTCTATCTGCCGAATGGGCTCGCGCCATTTATTGCGTGGCTCTGCGTGCTGGGTTTCTTCGGCGGCAATTTCGCGCTGTTCAGCTTGTGGCTGCCGGAGCAGTTCGAGACCCGGGTGCGAGCCACGGCGTTTGCGTTCTGCACGTCGTTCGGGCGGTTTGTCGGAGCCGGTGTGAATTTTCTGCTCGGCGCGGCGGTGTTGCATATGCATACGCTGGGCGTGCCGGTGGCGCTCACGGCGCTGGCGTTTATCGTCGGCCTGTTCGTGATTCCGTTTGCGCCGGAGACGAAGGGAGAGGTGTTGCCGCAGTGAGCCGTTTTCACTATGACGACTGAAACGAACAACCGGGCGCAGTGCCCGGTTGTTCGTTTAACGCATCAACGCGTGCAGCGCATGTCACGCGTTACACCCCTCACATACGCCACCTTGCCGACACCGTCAGCGTGCGCGGCGCGCCCGGCATGTTGTACATATCCGCGTTGCCGTGCGCCGCGATGAAGTACTTGCGGTCGAACAGATTATCCAGCGTCAATGCCACGTCCACGTTCTTGCCGTGATACCCCGCGCCGAGATCGAACGTCACGAAAGAAGGCAAGGTGACCGCATCGCTCGCCGAGGTATAGCGCGCCGACTGGAACTGCGCACCGCCAGCCGCGTAGAACCCGTACTTCAGATCGCGCTTGATCCACACGCTCGCGCTATGACGCGGCATCAGTCCCGGCGTGTTGTTGTGCAGCACCAGCCCGGCTGAACTCGCTTGCGGCGAGCCGTCGACGTTTCCGTTCAGGTACGCATACCCCGCATACACGGACCACTTCGGCGCGATTTCTCCCGTGGTGGATAGTTCCAGCCCGCGCACGTGCTGCGTACCGATCGGCAGCGCGTAAGTCGGGTTGGACGGATCGGCGATCTGCTGATTGGTCTGCTTCATGTCGAACAGCGCGACGCTCGAGCTCGCGCGGCCCAGGTCGAACTTCGAGCCGATTTCGAAGCTGGTGGTCTTTTGCGGCGCCAGCGCCGAACCGTTGGCGAATGCGCCGCTGCTGATCAGCGTATCGGCGAGCGGCGAGAACGACTGGCTATACGACGCGTACAGCGACACCCAGTCGAGCGGTTCGTAAATCAGACCGACACGCGGACTCCACGCGCGATCCGTGCGGTCCAGATTCACGTGCGCCGAAGTGTAGTCGTTGCGGGTCTGCGTCAGATAGTCGAAGCGCAGGCCGGCAAGAATCTTCCAGTGCTCGGTCAGTGAGATCAGGTCCTGCGTGTAGACGCCGGCGAGTCCCAGCACGGTCGATGCATTCGTCTTCGCCGCCGTGCCCGGCTTCACACCCGGCAAATCGATGAGTTGCGGATCGTACAGGTTGTACGTTGCGACCTTGGTGGTCGAGTAGAGGGTGTCGAATTTCTGCTGTTGCGACAGCTCGACGCCGTACAGCAGCTCGTGCTTCATCCCGAACAGCGTCGTTTTCTGCGTCAATTCGAAGAGGCCGTCCACGCCGTGATCCTGGCGAAAGCGGGTGCTTTGATCGAGCGTGACGACCGGATTCGGCGCCGTCTTGATCGGCTCATACGTGACGTAGTTTTTGCGTTCGAGCGAGAAGTCGTACGCGCGCACGGCAGTGTGCAACGACAGCGAATCGTTGAAGCGGTGATCGAGCGATACAGTCGCGCTCTTCGCATCGACATCGTTATAGGACGTGTTCGCGGCGTCGGCCGAACCGTAGTACGTGTTGATCGGCACGTTGACCGGGCGGCCGAGATAGGCGGGCAGACCCTGATCCGAGGTGCGGCGGTCGTGCAGATAATCGGCTTCGATATTGAGGACGGTGTCCTTGTCGATGCGGAATTGCGCGGACGGCGCCACGGCCTGGCGATTCAACTGGAACTGGTCGCGAAAGCTGTTCGAGTTTTCGGCGGCGCCGGTGATGCGAAAACGCGCGGCGTCGTTCGCATTCCAGCCGAGATCGAATTCGCCGCGCCGTTCGCCTTCGGTGCCTAGCGTCACACCCACAGCTTGCTGTGGATTGGCCGTCGGCTTCTTCAGTACGCGGTTGATCAGGCCGCCGGCCGAGCCGCGTCCATAGAGCACGGCCGCCGGCCCCTTCAGCACGTCGACACGTTCGACGTTCGACAGATCGCGATAGTAGAGCGCATCGTCGCGAATGCCGTCGACGTATTGATCGGTGATGTTGTTGAAGCCGCGCAGGGTGATCTGGTCGCGCTGACCATCGCCGACCGAGAAACCGATGCCCGGCACGTTGCGCAACGCGTCCTGCAGCGAGGTCGCGTTCTGTTCGTCGAGCAGCGCGCGCGGCACGACGTTGACCGTCTGCGGCACGTCCATCAGCGACATGTTCATCTTGGTCGCGGTGTTCGAAGTGTTCGAGTCGTACGAGCGGTCGGCCGCGGCCTTGACGGCGATGGCGGGCAGCGTGCTGTCGGCCGCGCCGGCAGCGGGCGTAGCTTCCTGCGCCAGCAAAGGTTTGGCGCTGGCAAGAGAAGTGGCGAGCAGTAGCGCGCGGTAAGTATTCTTTTTGACGTTCATGGCGACGTTCTTCGAGTATGGATGGGTAGTGTTTTTGGTTTTGACGTGCAGCGTTCAGCGGAAGCGCCAATACAAAAGCGCCAGACGTGCGCAAAGAAGGCGCAAGCAGGCGCGCACGGCCAGGCAAAGGGCGTGTGGTCAGTCAGGCGAGACGAAGTGGTGATTTCCCCTGTTGCTGTTGAATGAATTCGAAAGTCGAAACGGCCGGGGCGCCGTGCGTCAACGCAAGATGCGCTGGCGTGACATCGGCTGCCTCGGAATGGCATGTCGATGTGGGGATGGGAAGTGCAGCAGAAGCCGGATCAGTGCCCGGCTTGTAATATCTGGAAAGTATAAACGAGAACGATTCTCGATTGTGCGAAATGAATGGAAAATGCGGGGTTTTTGCAGGGATTTTTTTCGGCGAAATGAAAGCCGATGCCCCGAACGCGAACTGTCACCCGGTGACGGTAAGCGGCGCGCGACCGGCGTGCAACCCGTCCGGCGCCGCCGGCCCTACTGCTCAAAGCTCAATCGGCGTGACGCCGTGCGCGGGCGCCGGGGCGCAACATCGAAAGTAGCGGCCAGCCGAGATTCACGCCCAGACTTGCGATGACGATCAATGCCATACCCGCGAGTTGCGGCAGCGACAGCGCTCGCCCGTACACAACCGCATCGACCACGATCGCCGTCAGCGGATAGACGAATAGCAGCACGGCGATGATCGGCGTGGTCAGTTTCGGTAGCGCGCCGTAGATCAGCACGTATGACAACCCCGTATGCAGCACGCCCATGCCGACCAGCCAGAACCACTGCATCGGCCCGATATGCACGGCGGTAAGCGGCGCAATGAAGGGCAGGCACACCACGCCGACCGCGCATTGCGCGAGCGTCAGCAGATGCGGTCGCAGACTGCCGAGTCCCTTGGCGATCAGCGTGACGCTCGCATACAGCACCGAACCTGCCAATGCTTCTCCGATACCGATCAGATAGCTTGTATGTCCCTGCAGATTCACGGTGGCCGCGACGCCCGAAGCCAAAACTAGCCCGACGAACGCGGTTGCGATCCAGCCGAGCCGGTCGGCGCCGAGGCGCTCGTTGAACAGCGCCGCGCCCATCAGCACGACCCAGAACGGCTGCACATGAAACACCACGGTCGCCACCGCAATGCTGGTGCGATGGATTGCGTCGAAGAAACCGACCCACTGCGTGACCATCAACACGCCGGAGATCAGCGCGAGCGCGACGGTGCGCCGCGTGAAATGCGCGCGTGTGAAGAAACCTTTCCACGCGCAATACGCCGCGAGCGAGAGGAAGCCGAACAGGCAGCGAAAGAACACCAGCGTCAGCGCGCCGAGCCGCGCTTCCTCGACGAAGATGCCGAGCGTGCCCATCAGAAGCCCGCCGCTGGCCAGCGTAATGGCGCCTTGTTGACGTTGGGTGAGGGACATGCGAAGCGGCTCCGGAAGTGGGTCACATAAGGTGGAGTCACGAGTATCGCGCGGCTTGCGCGGCATGGACAAACGAATTAAATTGAGTAATTCCATAAGCTGGATTGATAAATCATGCACCCCGAATTCGACGTCGATTTGCTGCGCACCTTCGTCGCGGTGGTGGAAACGGGCAGCTTCACGAAGGCTTCGACGACCGTGCATCGCTCGCAGGCGGCAGTCAGCATGCAGATCAAGCGGCTCGAAACCATGCTCGGCACCACGCTGTTCGCCCGCAATACGCGCAATCTCTCGCTCACGCGGCCCGGCAATACGCTGCTCGAATACGCGCGGCGCGTGCTGGCGTTGCATGAGGAGGCGTGGTCGGCGATCGTGCGGCCCGAGGTGACCGGGCGCGTGGTGCTGGGCGCACCGGACGACTACGTGTCGTCGCTGCTGTCGCCGGTATTGCGGCGTTTTTCGAATCTGTATCCGCACGTGGAGATCGAGATCGTCTGCGCGCAGAGCACGTCGCTCGCGCCGATGCTGGCGGACAACAAGATCGATCTCGCCTTCGTTACGCGTGACCGAAAATTGCGCGGCGAGTTCGTGCGCAGCGAGCCGATGGTGTGGGTAGGGGCGTCGGTGGATACGCCGGTGCTGGCGGCGTCGCCTTTGCCAGTTGGGCTTTACGAGCCGGGTTGTGTCGCGCGCCAGCACACGCTGGCTGCGCTGGACGGCGCGCATATCCGCTATCGGGCGGCGTTTAGCAGCGCCAGTCTGATGGGTTTAGTGGCGACGGTGGACGCGGGGCTGTCGGTGATCGCACTCACGCGATGCAGCGTGCCGCCGCGGCTGGCGATTCTCGGCGAAGCGCAAGGCTTGCCGAAGATCGCGCCGCTGGAAATCGTGGTGGCGCGTAGCGCCAAATCGGACCGGCCCACGTGCGATTATCTGGCCGCGCAGATGGTGCAGGATTTGTCGCTGCGCCCGCAAACGCGCGGGGCTTAACCGCGCCGCTCAACTACGCGGATAAGCCGTCACTTCACCATCCACCGCAAGCCGCACGTGTTCGCCCGGCCGCGGCGACAGATAACCCGGCACGCGAGCGCGCACCACGGTCCGCGCGCCGGACTGCAATTGCAGCGCGACGCCCGCGTCCTGCCCCTGAAAGATCACCTCCTGCACGACGGCGTCATAGGACGCCACGCCATTCGGCATCGTTTCTTCAGCACGCAGCAGACGGATCTGTTCAGGCCGCACCATCACATCGACTGCGCCATTGCCCATCGGCTCGCACAGCGCCAAGTCGCCGAGCTCGCAGTCGACGCGATCGTGCTTGACGACGCCCGGCAACAACACCGCTTCACCGACGAACGACGCGAGTTCACGCGTCACCGGCCGGCGGTACAGCGTCTCCGGCGTGGCGGTCTGGATCAGCCGGCCGTTCCACAGCACCGCAACCTCGTGACCGAGCGACAGCGCTTCCGATTGATCGTGCGTGACAAGGACCGCCGTTGCGCCCGTCGCGGCCAGGGCGCTTGCCACCGCTTGCCGCGTTTCGAGCCGCAAGGCGGCGTCGAGCGAGGAGAAAGGTTCGTCGAGCATCACCAGCGTCGGCGACGGCGCGAGCGCGCGAGCCAACGCCACACGCTGCTGCTGACCGCCCGATAACTGCTGCGGCGCGCGAGCGCCGAAGTTCGCGGGCAAGCCGACCAGCTCCAGCAATTCAGCCACCCGATGACGTGCGCGCCGCTGCGTCCGCGGCAAGCCGAACACGATGTTGTCCGCCACGGACAGATGCGGAAACAGCGCACCTTCCTGCGGCACATAGCCGATGTGGCGCTGCTCGGAAGGCACATGCAGGTTGTCGCCAGCAACGAGGCGGCCGTCGATTTCGACGCTGCCACGATCCGCGCGTTCGAAGCCGCACAACAGCCGCAGCAAGGTGGTCTTGCCGCTGCCGGACGGTCCGAGCAGCGCGAGCAGCGTGCCGCGTTCGACGGAGAGATCGATGCCGTGCAGCACCGGATGGCCGTCGAACGATTTTTGCAGGCCGCGGATACGAAGTTCGCTCATGAAAATCCGATGGAAAAAGCGGGCGAGGGCGCGCGACGTTCAGCTGCGCTCGCCGAGTAATGCCGATTTGCCGAGCAATGCGAACAGGAGGCCGGAGGCGAACAGCGAAATGCCGGTGAGCAACGCCGCATAGGGCGCGGCGGCGGCGAACGCCATTGTCGACGTGTCGGCCCAGACCTGGGTCGCGAGTGTTTGCGTGTCGATGGGAGAGAGCAGCAGCGTCGCATTCAGCTCGGTGACGACCGAAATGAACACCATCGCCGCGGCCGCGCCGAGTCCAGGGCCCGCGAGCGGCAACACCACGCGGAACAGGGTCTGCGACCAGGTCAGGCCGAGTGCGCGCGCAGTCTCTTCAAGACGTGGCTGCGCCTGCATGAAGGCGGCGCGCACGCTCACCAGTGCCACCGGCATGAACAGCATCGCGTAAGCGATCACCAGCAGCGTCGCGCTTTGATAAAGCGGTTGCAGTGCATGCACCGCGAGCGACACGATGGCCAGCGCGATCACCAGCCCGGGTATGCCTTGTGCCAGAAACACGGTGCGTTCGAACAGCGTCGCGAAACGCGTCGGATAGCGCACCAGCAGGAACGCGAGCGGCACCACCAGTAGCGTGGTCAGCAATGCGGCGGCGAGCCCGAAACCGAGCGACGAGATCGTCGCGTTGAACAGCAGTTCGGGCGACACGTCAGCCGGGGTGACGGCGGCCGCGCCCGGTTGCGTAAGCCAGAAGCCGATCATGCCGAGCGGCACACCGAGCGTTGCGATCGCAAGCGCGGCAAAACCGGCGACGACGACCCAACGCCACGCGCCGAGGTCGTAGCGCAACACCGCGCGACGTGTGCCGCGATCGACGCGTTCATAACGCGCCGCGCCGCGTACCCGAAACTCGAAGGCCAGCACGACGAGGCAGATCACGATCAGCAGGCACGCGAGCAGCGAAGCACCACCGCCGTCGAAACTGGTGCGGTATTCCGCGTAGATTTGCGTGGTGAAGGTGCGAAAGCGCAGCAGCGTAAACGCGCCAAATTCAGACAGCACGCCGAGTGCCACCAGCAGCATGCCGCCGAGCAGCGCAGGGCGCAGTTGCGGCAGCACGACGCGAATGAACGTGGTCCAGCGGTTGCAGCCGAGCGCGCGCGCGCTTTCTTCGAGCGCCGGGTCCATGCTGCGCAACGCCGCGGCCACCGGAAGATAAACGAGCGGGAAATACGCGGAGCTCAGCACCAGCAATGCGCCGTTGAAGTCTTGCAAATCCAGGCTCAGCGACACCCAGGCATAGCTCGAGATGAAGGCCGGCATCGCAAGTGGCGCGGCAGCGAGCACGGCCCAGATGCGCCGCCCCGGCAAATGCGTGCGTTCGACAAACCAGGCGGCCGCCGTGCCGACGGCAGCGCAGACGAGCGTGGTCGATACGGTGATCAGCAGCGTGTTGACCAGCAGTTCGCCGACGAGTGGCCGGAAGATCAGATCGACCGCCTCGCCGATACCGAAGCTCGCGGCGCGCCAGAAGGTAAACGCAATCGGCAGCAACACCAGCAAAGCGCTGAGTGCTGCTGCCGCGAACAAACCGCGCGGCGCGCGCGAATGGGCGCGCGCCGGGGCGGGGGTTACAACCGGAGGCCCGGCTGACACGGCATCGCTCATTTACAGTAAGCCTGCCTGGCGCAGCAACTTGCCTGCCTGGCTGTCGTCGCCGAGTTGCTGGATCGTCAGCGCCGGTGGATTCAGTTCAGCGAAGGGCTTGAGGATCGGGTCCGGCGCGACACCTGCGTGCAGCGGATATTCGAACATGACGTGGCTGTTCGCCATCAACTTTTGCGCGCGTTCGCCGACCAGATAGGCGAGAAACTTCTGCGCGCCGTCCGTGTTGTGCGCGGACTTCAGCACTGCCGCGCCCGACACGTTCACCAGCGCGCCGACGTCGCCGTTGCCGAAGTGATGAACCGCGCTGCGGGTTTTCGCGTCGCCGAGTTCGGCGTGCAGACGGTCCCAGTAGTAGTTGTTGATCACACCGGTAGCCACGCCGCCACGATTGACCGCGGCGACCACGCCTTCTTCGTCGTCGAAAATCTGCGCGTTGGCTTTCAGGCCCTTCAGCCATTGCACGGTTTGCGCTTCGCCCTTCAGCGCGAGTACGGCGCTCACGAGCGGCAGGAAGTCGGCGTCGCTCGGTGCAATGCCGACCTTACCTTTCCATTCTGGCTTGGCCAGGTCGATCAGCGATTGCGGCAGTTGCGATGCTTGCAGCTTGGTCGTGTTGTAGGCCAGCACGCTTTCACGCGCGGTCACGCCGACCCATGCGCCGGTCGGCGAGTTGAAACGCGCCGGCACGGCAGCGAGGGTCGAACCGTCGACCTTGTTCAAGAGGCCTTTCTCTTCGAGCAGCGTCAGCTCGGGCGAATTTTCCGTGAAATACACGTCGGCGGGCGTCGCTGCACCTTCCGCGACGATTTGCGCGGCCATCGCCGGGCCTTCGCCGTTGCGGATCTTCACCGAAATGCCCGACTGCTTTTCGAAGTCCTTGGCGAGCAGATTGACGACCTGCTCGTGCTGCGCGTTGTAGAGCGTGATCGACGCAGCGTGGGCCGTCGACGGTACGGTCGCGAAGGCGGCCAGCGTGAGGGCGGCAGCGCTGCTGACGAGGCGCAGGCGAGTGCCAAACCAGGAATGAGCCATGATCCTAAAATCCGTTAGTGATGTTGTTGGTCTTTGATGCGCCGCCTGCCTCGCGGCCGGCGGCTTGCTTTGCGACTTACTTCGTGGCTTGCATTACGTCTCGAACAATCCCGCGCCGATATACGAACCCGGCTTCGCGCCCGGCGGCACCGCGAACACCGCGCTGCCTACGTGCGTCGTGAACTGGTTCATCATGTCGAACTTCGCGAGCTTGTCGTTGATCGGAATGAAGCCGGTACGCGGGTCGCTCTGGTGAGCCACGAAAATCAGCCCCGCGTCGTACTCGGTTTCCTGACGCCACGGCGGCCAGCGCTCGATGTAGAAGTTCGTGCCGTCGTTGTACGAATAGGAGCGGCGCAGAATCTGCGCGCCGTTGTTGCTCGCCTGATTCGACAGACGCACATGCGAGTTCTCCGGAATCACCGGATTGCCGTCCTTGTCCTCTTCCTTCAGGTCCACGGCGTCGAACTCGTTTTTCTTGCCGATCGGCGCGCCGCTATATTTGTGACGGCCGAACACCTGCTCCTGGAAGTCGACTTCAGTGTTGTCCCAGTGTTCGAGCGTGATGCGGATGCGCCGTACCACGGTGTAGGTGCCGCCTTCCATCCAGGGCGCGTCGGCGGTGGCGCCGGCCCAGACGAATTCGTTCATCAACTGTGGTTTTGCGGTCGACGGATTGTTGGTGCCGTCCTTGAAGCCCATCAGATTGCGCGGCGTCTGACCGCGCGGACCGGACAGGAAACCGGCCTGGCCCCAACGCATCGCTGCGGTGCCGTACGCGAGACGCGCCAATTGCCGGACCGCGTGAAACGCGACCTGCTGATCGTTCGCGCAGGCCTGGATGTACAGGTCGCCGCCGGTTTTTTCGGCGATGAGCTGGTCGCCGTTGAAGCGCGGCAGATCGACGAGCGCGGCGGGGCGGCGCGAGGCGAGGCCGTAGCGGTCCTTGCCGTCCTTCGTGAACAGACCCGGGCCGAAACCGAACGTGATCGTCAGGCCGCATGGGCCGAGGCCGAGCACGTCGCCGGAATCGGGCGCGGCTTTGGTGTTGGTCGGGCTGTAGGCTGTGTCGTTGGCCTTGGCATCGGACTTCGTGCCGACCTGCGTATCAATCTTTGTGTCTGCCAGTGCTGTTTTGGCCGCGGCGCCGGTCGGCAGCGGTGCGGCTGTGGCGCCTTGCGTCAGGCGCGCGGCAGCGTCGGTCCAGGCACGCAGCAGCGCGATCACGTCTTCGCGTTTCTCGGTCGTCAGATCGAGCGCGGCAACGTACGTGTGACTCTGCTGGGGCGTGACGATGCCGCCTTGATGCAAGCCGTAGAACGGCTCGACCGCCGTCTGCGGATCGGCACCGTGCGCCGGCGTCTTGCCGAGCGCGGCCTGGGCGACGCCGGTCGCACCGAGGCTCGCGCCCGCTGCGACCGCCGCACTGCCGGCCCTCAGAAAACCGCGCCGAGAGGGCCGCGGGGGTTGATCGTTTGCCATGGTTCCTTCACCTTCATTTGGCCGTGGGGAATGCCTGGGTTGCGTTCCGGCTCGTTGGCCGGATCTGCGTCCGTCTTTGCTGCGTCTACTTCGCGAGCACCAGGGTGTTCACGTCGTCCTGCACGTAGTAGAAACCGTCGCCTTCAGGCGTCATCGCGAGACCGAACAGGTCGCCGTTGCCCGGGGGCGATTGCGCCTTGTCGGTGTCGATCCAGCGTGCGTAGATCTGCTTGCCGCTGGCCGGATCGATTTCGACGATCTGGCCGTTCAGCGCGTTCGTGACGAGCAGGTGGCCGTTCGGCGCGGTGACCATTGCAAGCGGGCGATGCAGCAGACCGTCGGCGGTCAGTTGGCGGCCCACGCCTGCGCTGGTGTCGCGCGTCATCGGTTCGTCGATTTCGGTGATGCGGTTGCCGATTGCATCGGACACGTACAGCAGTTTCTGATCGTTCGAGAGCGCGAGTCCGGTCGGGCCGACGAGGAACACGCCCTTATCGGCCTGTGCGCCGAAGCCGCTGCCCACCACGGTTTCCTTCTTGACGACGGGAGCCTTGCCGGCCGGCACGTCGAGGTCCAGACGCAGCACGGTGGCCTGCTTGAACACCGGCGGATTGCCGTTCGCACCGCCCACGCCGAAGCCGGCGTTGCTGACGAACAGCGTCGCGCTGGTGCCGTTATCGACGACCGCCATGTTGCCCCACGGATCGTTGATATTCGGGCTGCTGATGGCCGATGCAACCTTGCCGTTCGGATCGATCACGATCAGGCAGCCGGCGCCCTTGGTGCCGGTGGTGCCGTCATTGCTCGGCGTGCTGCCGACGATCACGTAGCCCGACTTGAGCATCGTCATCGCGGTCGACAGGCCGATGCCGCCCGGGCATTCCTTCAGATCGCGCGGCACCGTGGCGAACACCGTCATCTCCTTGGTGTCCGGGTGATAGTTGATGATCGTGCTGCCGGTACCCTGCAGATTGGTCGAGTTATTGAAGTTGCCGACCAGGACGTCACCTTGCTTGACGGTGCCTGCCGTCACCGGAGCGACCACCACCGCGTACGGATTCTGGTCGCCGTTCCCCGGCACGGTGTTGATCAGCGTGGTGTGATGCTTGACGGTTTCGAGGAAACCTTGCGGTTCGGCGTGCGCGAGGCCGGCCGTCGCGAATGCGGCCGTGCTGACTGCGGCGGCGATCAGGGCGCGCGCGGCGCGCGGCGAAAACTTGCGCGTGGGATTGTTCATGAGTGAGCCTCGGTGCCTGCGCACAAAGCGGTAGTTGCGGTCATGATCGAAAGCATGGGATTCGATGGGTCTTGAGCGTGTGTGGTGATGGCGAACGGCATCAGAACGTAATGTTGGTCCGCACGCCGATGACGAACGTGTTGCGCAGCGGCTGCGTCGGATCGCTCGGGTTCTGGCCGGCGCCGGCATTGAACGTATATTGAGCGTCGGCCTGCAGTTGCCACCACGGGTTGACCTGATACTGGTAGGTCGCTTCGAGCGTGGTTTCGCTGGTGCGCACGCCGTAGGGGCCGCCGCTGAATGCCAGGTTATCCTGATCAAGACCATTCGCGTGGTTGCCGATCTTGATGTAGGTGAGCGCGATGCCGGCGCTGTCGTTGTCGCGACCGACGAACGGCGCCTTCAGCACGATGCCGAGGTTGGCCGCGACGCTCACCAGATTGCGGTCGCCGGGCGCGCCCATCACGCGCGCGAAGACGTTGAGGCTGCGCGGCGAGTCCGGATCCGGGCGCCAGATCATCTGGTCGGCAACCGCGTAGAAGCTATAGTCGCCGTGATGATTCTGCGCGACGCCGGTCGTCGCCGGGTTCGCGAGCGAGAGGCCGGTGTTGTCGAAGCGCTGATCGGCGAAGCTGCCGTTGTTGTACCAGACGCCGAGCTTGTAGGTGCCGGGCAAACCGCCGCCGCCCGCACTGACCATTTCGCCGTCGGCCGGCTGGTTGATCGCGTACTGCAACTCGCCGATGAACAGCGTGCCGTTGTGCAGGTTGAAGTTGGTGCCGCTCTTGTTGTTCGGGTTGTTGCCGAGCGGATCGCCGTCGAATACGCCGGCGAGCGCCGTTAACGAAGGCGTGATCTGTCCGCGCACGCGCACGCCGAGGTCGGCCAGCGGATAAGCGGGACCGCCGGACGGCATGTCGTAGGACGGCAGGGCAGGCCAGCCGAACATCGTGTTCACGAACAGCGCTGAATTCGTGCTGGTGATGAATTCCTGGTCGATACTTTGCTGACCGACCTTCACGTCGATGCGCTTGTTCAGGAACGACTGCTGGTACCACAGTTCCCACAGGCGGGTCGTGTCCTGAGCTTCGATGCCGCTGGCCGTATTCAGCGTGCCGAGCTTGTTGGCGCTGAGGTTGGCCCCGTGGATCTGTAAGGCGCTGACGTTGAACAGGCCGCCCGGCAAACCGAACGCCTTTTGCGTGTCCATCTGCACGGTCGCCGTGGTCAGGCCATCGTAGTCCGCGCCGCGCGCGAGACCGCCGCGGACATTGGCGAGCACTTCGCTGGTTTCCGTGAGCGTGAACGTCACGCCGTATTTGCCCAGCCAGGGGCGCAGACCGCCGATGTCGCCGAGCATCGTCGGGCGATTCCAGAACCCGGTCCACTGATTCGTCTGCGTCGCCTTGATGTTCAGGTCGGCTTCGGGCGCTTCCGGCGCGGCATCGGGATTGGCTTCCGCCATGGCCGCGCCGGCGGTCAACGAGGCCCACGCGAAAGCCGCGCAAAGCGCGGCGCGGCGCAAGGAAGGCAAACGCGAACGACGCGTGGCGCCGCCGCGCATGGCGGAGTCGTGAAGCGAACGCGCCTGAATGGCGGGCTCGACGGACTGAGCGAACTTCATCGAAATCCTTATTTGTGTTGTATCGACTGATCTGACTATCGCGGCGCTACGTCACCAGGTGCCTGCGATGTGCCGCATCGGTTCGCGACGCCTGATGCGGCAGATGGCGAGATCGTACGCATGCGGAATAGGTGCGTCAACACAAATGAGAACGATTCGTATCAATATTACTGGCGTGTAATTTTTAGCTTTACGTACTGCTGCTAAAGGTTCTTTGTATGTAAATTAAATGGAATACAAACGTAATGATTTAGTATGGTTGTGGCCATGTCGAACCGGTTCCGGAGCCCGGATTCGGGGCAGGGAACAAAAGAAGCTATGATCATCTTCCGAAGCCGCGCCGCAGTGCGAAAGCCTTAAGTGCTGCCTGGCGCCCAAAACCATACCGGGACGACACCGATGTCACACACAGTGAATCTGGAAAACTATTTCACCCGCATCGGCTACAAAGGACCTCGCGCGGCGACGCTGGAAGTGCTCCAGGAACTCCACAAGCTGCATCCCAGAGCGATCCCCTTCGAGAACCTGAATCCGCTCACACACCGTGCGGTAAAACTGGATCTCGAATCAGTCGAACAAAAGCTGATCGCGCAAAAACGTGGCGGCTATTGCTTCGAGCAGAACGCACTCTTCGCGAACGTCCTGACGCAGTTAGGCTTCGACATAACGCCCCTGCTGGGCCGAGTCCTTTGGGGCCGCGAATCCGGAGCGATCCCCCCTCGCACGCACATGGTGTTGCGCGTCGACATCAAAGACGAAGCCTGGATCGCCGATGTCGGTTTCGGCAGCATGACGTTGACGGCACCGCTGCGCCTGATCGCCGGCACCGCGCAGCCGACGCAACTCGGCACGTTCCGCCTCGCCGATGCATCGAACGACGCGCTCTACCTCGACGTCCAATCCCGCGATGACACGTGGGCCCGTGTCTACCGTTTCGACCTGCACCCGGTCGAGTGGATCGATTACGAGACCTCGAACTGGTACACCTCGACCGCACCGGATTCGATCTTCCTGAATCATCTGATCGTTTGCCGGGTCCTGGCAGAGTCGCGGCTGACCTTGCGCAACGACCAACTGAACGAACGCGCCGCGGACGGCCAGATCATCAGCGAGCGGCAGCTAAAAAGCGCGGACGAACTCGCAACCTGCCTTCGCGATCAATTCGGTCTGAACACGGGCGACATCGACATGGCAGACGTTTTCGGGCGCGTGCGCTCACCCGCGACGGCCTCCGTCTGAGACAGCCGCGTATAGCGAACTTCAACAACCACCAGCGGGCACGAACCAGCCATGATCACGCGCCTTGTCCTGCAAACAGCAGCCTGGCTGGTATGCATGGGCGCGCTGCTGTTCGGCGCCGCGGGTACGCTCGCGTGGCCTGCCGGCTGGTGGTATCTGATCGAGACCGGCGGGCTGAGTTTGTGGGTCGGTTTCTGGCTGGCGCGCCACGATCCCGGTCTGCTTGCCGAGCGTCTCGCGCCGATCGTTCAGGCGCAACAAAGTCGCTGGGACAGTTTCTTTATGGTGGCCGTGGCGGTGATGTGGAGCGCCTGGCTCGTCCTGATGGCGCTCGATGCAATGCGCTACCGCTGGTCGGCGCCGCTGCCGGTATGGCTGGTGAGTTTCGGCTCGCTCAGTATCTTCGTCTGCATTTTCATGTGCCTGATCGTGTTCCGGGCGAATAGCTATGCCGCGCCCGTCGTGAAGATCCAGGCAAGCCGCGGTCATAAAGTCATCGACACCGGCCCCTACGCCTTAGTCCGTCATCCGATGTACTCGGCCGCGCTGCTGTTGTTCATCGGCACTCCCTTGCTGCTCGGCTCGTGGTGGGGGCTTGCCTGCGTGCCGTTGCTGGTGATCGGCATTGGCTGGCGCGCGGTGCGCGAGGAGCGCGTGCTGGCAGCGCAACTCGAGGGCTACACCGCCTACACCACGCGCGTGCGTTATCGCTTCGTGCCGTTCATCTGGTAGGGCGCGCTGCGCGCCAACTCGAAGCGCGTTCGCTCTTCTCACACCAACCTGTCTAGACAAAACGCACCACGCTGGCGCAGCCGGCGGTGACCGGCGCACCGTCTTTGCCCTTTCAAAACTCCCTTAAAAGCCTTATTACACGGTCGCGCATAGGGGCTTACCCGATGATTTCGGCGATTTCGAAAAAATCCTCTTGCGATGGCTTTTTGACTCATGCAAGCTTGTCTATACAAATTAGACGGCAGTTAAAAACCCAGCTTGGCGGTTTCCTCAATCAAAGGAGTTTCGACGTGAAAGTGAAGCGCACGACGTTAGCAAAAGCATTGATGGGCGCCGTACTCGGCGCCGCGACGATTTTCGCTGCACCGGTGCAGGCCAAAGACTGGAAGACGGTGACGATCGCGCTGGAAGGCGGTTATGCCCCATGGAACCTGACCTTGCCGGGCGGCAAGCTGGGCGGCTTCGAACCTGAGCTGGTCGCCAATCTGTGCGAGCGCATCAAGCTCCAGTGCAACCTCGTGGCGCAAGACTGGGACGGCATGATCCCCGGTCTGCAGGCCGGCAAGTTCGACGTCCTGATGGACGCGATCTCGATCACGCCGGAACGCGAAAAAATCATCGCCTTCTCGAAGCCGTACGCCGCCACGCCGGCCACGTTCGCCGTGACTGACGCGAAAGTGCTGCCCAAGGCCGCACCGACCGCAGCCGTCGTCAAGCTGTCGGGCGATCCGAAGACCGATCAACCCACCGTCGACGCTTTGCGCAAGCAACTGAAGGGCAAGACCATCGGCATTCAGTCGGGCACGGTCTACACCAAGTTCATCAACGACGGCTTCAAGGACGTCGCCACGATCCGCGTCTACAAAACCTCGCCTGAGCGCGACCTCGATCTGGCCAACGGCCGCATCGACGCCTCGTTCGACGACGTGACCTACTACGCCGCCAACGTCGACAAGAAAGAGACTGCGTCGATCATCATGGCCGGCCCGAAGATCGGCGGCCCGATCTGGGGTCCGGGTGAAGGTCTCGCGTTCCGTAAGCAGGACGCCGACCTGAAAGCGAAGTTCGATACCGCGATCAGCGCCGCGCTTGCCGATGGCACCGTCAAGAAACTCTCCGCCAAGTGGTTCAAGACCGACGTCACGCCTTGATTCGCCTGAGCGTTCAGAGGTAACGGTAGGCGCGGCGTGAAAAACCGCGCCTGTCGGCTGGTTCGATCCGCCGTAATGGATGAGGGGTAGGGAATGGCTCTGATAGAGATGCTCGGCTTCGGGCAGGAAGGCTGGGGCGGCGTGTTGCTGCTCGCAGCGTTGATGACGGTCGCGCTTACGCTGGCGGCGCTCGCTGTCGGCGCCGTGTTCGGCGCGCTGGTAGCGGCGGCCAAGCTGTCGCGCTTTCGCACGCTGCGCGTGATCGGCGACCTGTACACCACTGTGTTTCGCGGCGTACCTGAGCTGCTCGTCATCTATCTGTTCTATTTCGGCGGCTCGACGCTCGTGACCACGATTGGTCAATGGTTCGGCGCGGACGGCTTTGTCGGCGTGCCGCCGTTCGTGGTCGGCGCGCTCGCGGTCGGCATGATTTCCGGCGCGTATCAGGCCGAGGTGTATCGCTCGGCGGTGCTCGCGGTATCGCGCGGCGAACTCGAAGCAGCGCGTTCGATCGGCATGCCCACCATGACGATGGCGCGCCGCATTCTGATTCCGCAAGTGCTGCGTTTCGCCTTGCCCGGCATCGGCAATGTCTGGCAATTGAGCCTGAAAGACTCGGCGTTGATTTCGGTCACGGGGCTGGCCGAACTGCTGCGCGCTAGCCAGGTGGCGGCGGGTTCGACGCATCAGTACTTCACGTTCTTCGTGGTGGGCGGCGCGCTGTATCTGCTGATGACCAGCATCTCGAACCGGGTCTTCAACCACGCCGAAGCGCGCGTGGGCCGATCCTTCAAGCGCAACTTCGCGCGCAACTGACGAGGACCGGACATCATGCATTTCGACTTCGATTTTCTGCTCGACACGCTGCGGCAACTGATCGCGGCCGTGCCGACCACGCTCGGGCTGTTCTTCTGCTCGTTGATTCTCGGCGGCTTGCTTTCGCTCGTGATCGTCACGATGCGCGTGTCGCCGCACTGGCTGCCGAACCGTTTCGCGCGTGCCTATATCCTCGTGTTCCGCGGCTCGCCGCTGTTGATCCAGATGTTCCTCGTCTACTACGGCATGGGCCAGTTCGGCGTGATTCGCGAGAGCTTCCTGTGGCCGGTGTTGCGCGAGCCGTACATGTGCGCGGTTTTATCCCTGGCGCTGTGCACCGCCGGATATACCGCTGAGATTATCCGCGGGGGGTTGATGGCCGTGCCGGTCGGTCAGATCGAAGCGGGTTATTCGATCGGCCTGTCGGGTTTCGCGCTGCTGCGCCGCGTGATCGGTCCGATTGCGCTGCGTCAGTGTCTGCCCGCGTATTCGACCGAGGCCGTGCTGCTCGTCAAATCGACCGCGCTCGCGAGTCTCGTCACCGTGTGGGAAGTGACCGGCGTCGCGCAGCAGATCATTCAGCAAACGTATCGCACCACGGAAGTATTCATCTGCGCCGCGCTGATCTATCTGTTCCTGAATTTCGTCATCGTGCGTTTGCTCGGCTTCCTCGAGACGCGCCTGTCGCGCCATCTGCGTGCGGCGCCCGCACAAAGCTCGCCGAGCCGGCCGGTTTCGTCCACGACCGAAGCACGCCGCGCCGCGCCCTGAACGATCGCATATCTTGCAGAATCTGGAGAATCCCATGAACGCTACGGCACCTGTTGCACTGTCGGTCAAGAACATCCATAAGTCGTTCGGCGACCATCACGTGCTCAAAGGCATTTCGCTCGACGCCCATCAAGGCGACGTGATTTCGATTCTCGGCGCGAGCGGCTCCGGCAAGAGCACCTTTCTGCGCTGCCTGAATCTGCTTGAAACGCCGGATGACGGTTCGGTGGCACTCGGCGGCGAAGAGCTGAAAATGAAGCGGCGCGGCGACGGCAAGCTGCAACCGAGCGACCGCCGCCAGGTGGACCGGGTGCGCTCGCAACTCGGGATGGTGTTTCAGAACTTCAATCTCTGGTCGCATATGACCGTGCTGGAGAATCTGATCGAAGGGCCGATGCGCGTGCAAAAGCGCAGCCGTGCCGAATCGGTTGAAGAAGCGGAAGCGCTGCTGGCAAAAGTCGGTCTTGCGGAAAAGCGTGGCCACTATCCCGCACATCTGTCCGGCGGTCAGCAGCAGCGCGTGGCGATCGCGCGCGCTTTGGCGATGCATCCCAAAGTGATGCTGTTCGATGAGCCGACTTCGGCGCTCGATCCCGAACTGGTCGGCGAAGTGCTGCGCGTGATGCGCTCGCTCGCCGAAGAGGGCCGCACGATGCTGGTCGTCACGCACGAAATGGGTTTCGCGCGCCATGTGTCGAATCGCGTGATGTTCCTGCATCAAGGTCAGGTGGAAGCCGACGGCACGCCGGACGAAGTGTTCGTCGAATGCAAGTCGGACCGTTTCCGCCAATTCGTGTCGAGCCACCAGGACCGCACGACTAACTAATCGATCAGCGTTGGCTGGTTGCCACTTCGTTACTTCACCGCACAGAGCACTATCATGGCCGTGATCCGTTCCGATCGTCCTCTCGACTGGGTTCAGGTGGCGGCCATCGCCGCTGGCGAACCGCTCGAGCTTTCCACCGATGCCCGCTCGCGTATCCGGGCGGCACGCGTGCTTGTCGAGCAGATCGTCGAGCGCGGGATTCGCGCGTACGGCGTGAATACCGGCGTCGGCGCGTTGTGCGACGTAATCGTGTCGCCGTCCGAACAGCGCACGCTGTCGCGCAATATTCTGATGAGTCATGCGGTAGGCGTGGGCGCGCCGCTCGGTGTTGCCGAGACGCGCGCGATCATGGCGGCGGCCGTCAACAATTTTGCACACGGGCATTCGGGGATTCGCCTCGAAGTCGCGGATCAACTGGTCGCGTTGCTCAATGCCGATTGCCTGCCGGAAGTGCCGGCGTTCGGCTCGGTAGGTTATCTGAGCCATATGGCGCATATCGCGCTCGTCTGTATCGGCGAGGGGCATGTGCGCTATCGCGGCGAGCGTCTCAAAGGGCGCGATGCGTTGCAACTGCTCGGCCTTGAACCGCTGGTGCTCGACGCGAAGGAGGGTTTAAGCCTCGTCAACGGCACGCCGTGCGTGACGGGTCTCGCCGCGTTGGCGCTGTCGCGCGCCGCCCGTTTGCTCGACTGGACCGACGTGGTCGCCGCGATGAGCTTCGAGAATCTGCGTGGTCAACTCGCGGCCTTCGACGAAGACTCGCTGGCGCTGCGCATTTCGCCGGGCCTGAACCTGGTCGGCGAACGCATGCGTACCGCGCTCGCCGATAGCGGCATTCTTGCCGCGGTGGTCGGCCAGCGCACGCAGGATCCGCTGAGCATGCGGACCATTCCGCACGTACATGGTGCCGCGCGTGACGTGCTCACTGGGACCGCCGACGTGGTCAATCGCGAACTCGCGTCGATTACCGACAACCCGATCGTCGCCGGCACGCCGGAAGAGCCACGTGTCTATTCGCAGGCGCACGCGGTGGGGGCATCGATCGCACTGGCGATGGACAGCCTTGCCACCGCGATCGCGCAAGTCGCGGCGATGGCCGAGCGGCGTCTCGACCGTCTCGTCAATCCGCTCGTGAGCGGCTTGCCGGCGTTTCTCGCGGAGCCGGGCGGCACCTGTTCGGGCTTCATGATCGCGCAGTACACGGCGGCCTCGCTGGTCGCGCAGAACCGGCGCCTCGCGATGCCCGCGAGTCTCGACGGCGGCATCACATCCGGTCTGCAGGAAGACCACCTGTGCCATGCCACGCCCGCTGCGCTGAAAGCGTTGGAGATCGTCGACAACGCCGGGCGCATCATCGCCATCGAATTGCTGGCGGCGGCACAAGCCTACGATCTGCAAAGCATCGACGCACCGCGCGCGCCGCACACCGATGCGCTCTGGCAACGCATACGCCGCGCTGTGCCGACGTATCGCGACGATCGGCCGCTCGCGGACGACATGAGCATCGCGTTTCGCATCATCGCCGACGAAACACCGCCGCCGCTGCCAAACCCGGGTAATATTCGGCCCGGGCTGGACGCTTCGGTTAGCGACGCAGCTCGCGCCGCATTTGCGAGCGTGACGAGCGTTGGCGCGGCGGGGAAGCTTGGCGCCGACGCGGCGGCCAACGACGGCCGGGCCACTGCCCACGCAGGCTGACGACGCTCGTTGCTGCAATGGCGTGGCCGGCTCGAATGGATGAATCAGATAGATGGAGACAAAGCCGGTGAGCGGGCTTACCCGCCGGTGAACCGGCCTAACGTGTACCACCCGCGTACCACCCACGAGGTCGACGTGAACACTATTACAAACGCGCAAACCGCAGACACGCAGGACCGCCCGGGTCGCACCCCTGAGACACCCGCCAAGGCGATGCCCGCCTATGAGCAGATCAAGCGCTATGTAATCAGGCGCATCAGCGAGGGCGACTGGAAGCCGGGCGGCCTGATCCCATCCGAAACGGAGCTGGTCAAGGAATTCGGTGTCGCGCGCATGACGGTATCGCGCGCGCTGCGTGAGCTCACCACCGAACGCGTGCTGACGCGCGTGCAAGGTTCCGGCACGTTCGTCGCGCCACAGCGCTACGAATCCACGGTGCTGGAAATCCGCAATATCGCCGACGAAATCGCCGCACGTGGCCATCGCCATTCCGCACGTGTGCTGACGCTCGAACCCAGCGACGATCAGCAAGCGCTCGAAGCGCTCGGTCTTGCCAGCGGCCCGGCGTTTCACTCGTGCATCGTACACAGCGAAGAGGGCGAGCCGATCCAGTACGAAGATCGCTACGTCAATCCGAAGGTGTTCCCCGAGTACCTGGAGCAGGACTTCACTGTCGAGACGCCGAATCACTACATGGTGCGGCTCGCGCCGATCCAGCGCGCGGAGTTTCGTATCTATGCGCAGAAGCCCGACGCGTATGTGCGGCGGCATCTGATGATGGATATCGGCGAGCCTTGCCTGCAGCTATGGCGCCGCACATGGGTCGGCGATGATGTGGCGACGTCGGTGCAACTGTGGCATCCGGCGTCGCGTTTCCATCTGGCGGGCAACGTGTGAATGGCAGGAAGCGGGCGAGGGCACGGCGCTCGCGCCGCTAGCCCTGGCGCTGCGACAGATCCGGCGTGAATCGGCAACCCAGCCGATACCGCGAGCCCGGATGCACGAAACGCGCGAACGTGACCGCAACGCCGCTCGTCCATGTGCGGCGCATCAGCGTCAGGCACGGCTCATCGGCGCGAATTTCCAGCCACTCGGCTTCGGCGCGCGTCGGCAGACCCGCGTCGACGACATGCTCGACGTCATGCGCCGGCACGGTCTCGAACAGATACTCGGACGGCCTCGTCGTAGAGAAATCCTGCTTCAGGAAGTCCGGCGCCGTGACCGGATTGACGTAGCGGTCTTCGAGCTGCACCGGCAGACCGTTCTCGCGATGCACGCAAATCACATGAAACACGGAAGCGCCGGGCGCAAGCCCTAATGCGTTCGACACCGTCACCGGCGCAGTTTCGCGTTGCGAGAGGACGGTATCGTAGCTGTATTCGTGACCGCGCGAGCGGATCTCGTCGCCGATATGGGCGATCATCAGCAGCGTCGATTGCGGCTTGGTTTGCGCAACGAAGGTGCCGACGCCGGACACGCGGGTAACGAGGCCTTCATCGGCGAGTTCGCGCAGCGCGCGGTTCACCGTCATGCGCGACACGCCTAACGTCGCGACCAGGTCCAGCTCGGACGGCAGACGGTCGCCCGCTTGCCGCGCGCCCGATTCGATGATCTGGCGGATGTGGGTCTTGACCTGTTCGTAGCGGGCGGCCGGTGCGTCAGTCACCACGCGCGCGGTTTTCATCGCCGCGGCGGGCGGATTGTCGTGAGCTTTGCTGCGAACGGTGGAGGACATCGGCGGCCCTTGCGCTACAGTCCGCGTGAACTGCACGAGCCAGCCGAATCGGGAGGGCATCGGCGCAAGTTCATACCGGCTCCGCATCATCCGGACCGCGCGCCCAGAAGGCATTGCGGTCGAAGTAGTTTTGCAGGAACTGCCGCAAACGCGGCTGCCCGGCATCGTGAAAGACCTCGCGCGGCTTGCCTTGCACGGCGATGCGCCCCTGATCGATGAACATCACCTTGTCGGCGACCTGCGCGGCAAAGCCCATTTCGTGCGTGACGACAGCCATCGTCATGCCGTCGCGCGCGAGCTGCTTCATCACTTGCAATACTTCGCCGACCAGTTCGGGATCGAGCGCCGAGGTCGGCTCGTCGAATAGCATGATGTGCGGCTCCATTGCCAGCGCGCGAGCAATTGCAACGCGCTGCTGCTGGCCGCCCGAGAGTTTCGACGGGTAGGCATCTCCCTTATGCGCGAGGCCAACGGTTTCCAGCATCGCATTGGCGCGGCGGCGCGCTTCATCGCGTGACAGACTGCGCACGCGCAGCAACGCTTCCATCACATTGCCGAGCGCCGTCATATGCGGCCACAGATTGAATTGCTGAAACACCATGCCGACGTTGCGCCGCACGCGATTGATCTCGCCTTGCGACGCTCGCACGCGTTTTCCATTGCGCTCGCTGTAACCGAGCAGTTCGCCTTCGATGCGCACGTCGCCCTGATCGTAGGTTTCGAGCGCGGCGAGGCAGCGCAGCAGCGTGCTCTTACCCGAGCCCGATGGGCCGATGATGCAGACCACTTCGGAGCGGGCGATCTCGAGATCGACGCCGCGCAGTACTTCGACCTCGCCAAAGCGTTTCTTCAGGTCGCGCACTTCGATCAGCGGCGCGCCGGGCGGTGTATCGAAGGCAGCGGTGGAAGTGGAGGACGGCATGTCGGCGATAGCGTTCATAAGATGGTCCGGATTTCCGTTCATGCCATGAAGCGCGCGATGCGGGTTTCGGCCCACATGCCCGCGCGCGAGGTCAATTCGACCAGCGCGAGATAGCACACGCACAGCACCAGCAGCGTTTCGACAAAAGCGAAGGTGGCCGAACCGATGCCGGTCAGCACGAACGTGAGCTCGGGGACGGTGACGATCGACAGCACCGCGGTTTCCTTGCTCAGCACGATAATCAGATTGGTCAACGCCGGCACGATCAGCACCAGCATTTGCGGCACCTGAATGCGCAGGACGGCTTGCCAGCGGGTGAGTCCGAGACAGGCTGCCGCTTCGAGATGACCCGGCGGCACCGATTGAAAGCCGGAGCGAAAGGCTTCGGCGAAATACGCGCTGCCGTAGAGGCCTAATCCGAGCACACCGGCTGTCATCGGTTCGAGCGTGAGGCCGAAGGACGGGCCGCCGTAGTACAGCAAAAACAGTTGCACCAGAAATGGCGTGCCGCGAAACAGTTCGATGTAGAAGCGCAATACGCCGCGCACCCAGCGTCCGCAAAAGAGCTGCAGCACGGCGATGAGAAAGCCGATCAGAATGCCGATCGCGACGCCCGCGGCCCAGGTGCCGAGCGTGGTCGCGAGACCGGCGGCAATCGGCTGCAGGTTGTGTGTAATGACGGTGGGGTCGAGCTTTTGCATGGCCTATTTCAATCTCAAGCTCTAGGTGGGTCAGGCGTGCTGCAAACGGTATTCGGCGGCGTGCGCGACGAGCGCCAGCGTGCCGCAGATCACGAAGTAAATCAGCCCGGCAGCGACGTAGGCTTCGAGCGGCCGATAGGTGCTGGCCGCGATGTTCTGCGCAGTGCGCGTCAGTTCGGCCACACCCACCACCGAAATCAGCGACGAAGCCTTGATCAGCAGCACCATTTCGTTGACGAGCGAAGGCAGCGTCAAGCGAAACGCCTGCGGCACCAGAATGCGCCGCAGCATATCGAACGGTGAGAGCCCGAGCATGCGCGCGGCTTCGAGATGGCCCGGCGGAATGCTGAGAAAGCCGCCGCGCAGAATCTCGGCGATATAGGAAGCGGAGCACAGCGACACGGCGCTGATTGCCGCGACGATGGGCGATACGTTGATCCCGGCGAACGGCAGCAGGTAATACACCAGCAGCAGTTGCACCAGCATCGGCACGCCGCGAAAAAAGAACACGTAGGCGCCGCCGAACATGCGCGCCCAGCGCTTCGGGGAGAGGCGTGCGGCACACACGCCGATCGCGACGAAGAAACCGATCAGGAGGCCCGTCAGTGAAATGCCGATGGTAGCGAGTGCCGCATGCAGCAGCAGCGGCAGGCCCTGGAGGAAGACGGTCGTGCTGAACATACGCGTCGCACTCGCTAGATCAGTGCATCAATAGTTCGGCGTCGGCATCGTTGTCGGCGCATCCATCGCGACACCGAACCACTTTTTCTGCAAGGTCGCGAGGCGCCCGTCGTTGTGCATTTTCACGAGCGCGGCGTTGAAAGCATCGGCGAGCGTCTTGCTGTCCGCGTCTTTACGCAGGCAGTAAGCAAAGTACACTTTCGCGCCGAACGGCGGCTGCACCACAGCGAAGGTTTCGGGACGTTGTTTCGCGACATACGCGATGTTGGTCATCGAGTTCGCGACCGCCGCGATGCGGCCGGCGGCGAGATCGGCGTAGGCCTGATTGTTGTCGACGTATTCGCGGATTTCAGGCGGCTTCGGCAAGGTGGCGACGTAGGTCTTCAACTGGTCGAGCTGGGCCGAGCCTTTGCCCGCGCCGACCGTCTTGCCGGCGATATCCGACGATTGCTTGACGGCGGAATCGTTGGCGCGCTTGAGCAGCGCGTCGGTGGCGTCCGCGATCGGCAGGGTGTACGTGTAGCGTTCCATGCGCGCCTTCGTGACTGTCAGTGGGCCGCCCACCATATCGAACTTGCCGGCTTCGAGACCCGGCAGCACGCTCGGCCACGGCAAGTCGATGAAGCGCACCTTGACGCCCATTTCCTTGCCGACCTCGGCGAACAGGTCCTTATTGAAGCCCGCTTGCTGGCCGTTTTCAAGGAAGTCGAACGGCGCGAACTGCATCTCGGTGCCCACCACCAGTTCGCCTGCTTTCTTCACTTTGGCGAGCTGGTCTTCCGCGTGGGCGGTGACGCTTGCCGCGCACAACGCCAGCATGACCAAACGACACTTCCAGCCTGCAAGGATGCTCATGGGATTCTCCGGTTGGCAAAGCGGTGTCGCGCGAAAGCGGTTCGTCAGCATGGACCGGCGCGAGTCATGCGATGCAGTATATACCGCAGTTTTCGCGCGAAATAAATAAACGCACGAGTAGAGAAAAGCCCTTACGTGAAGCCCCGCAAAGCAACTTGCGGGTACGCTTTTGGCGGTATATACAACTGGAATGCACGAGGCACGCGAGCTTGTCGCGACTGATTCATCAGCCTCTTTCGTCGGTTGAATTGACTAGCCCTCCAGGGAGCAACGCAATGCCCGTGACCCGCATTCCGATCATCGATCTTGCCGGCGTGCGTGCCGGCGACCCGCAGGCTTTGACGCGCGTGGCGTACGAAATCCGCGAAGCGTGCACGACGATCGGCTTCTTCTACATCGTCAATCACGGCGTGCCGCAAGCGGCAATCGATGCGGCCGAACAGGTGGCGCGCACGTTCTTTGCGTTTCCGGTGGAGACGAAGCGGCGTGCGGCGGTCAATCAACGGCATCGCGGTTTCAACGCGCTCGGCGACGCCACCATGTATCAGGCCAAGCGTCCCGACTACAAGGAGTTCTTCAGCATCGGCCTGGAGCTGCCTGAGGACGATCCCGATGTGCGTGCGGGCCAGGCGCTGCGAGGGCCGAACAACTGGCCGGATTTCATGCCTGAGTTGCGGCCTGCGCTCTACGGCTATTACGAAGCGGTCGCCGCATGCGGCGCCGATCTGCTGCGTGCCGTGGCCGTGAGTCTCGGCGTCGACGAACATTTCTTCGCACCGCGCTATACGAAGCGGATGCAGCGCACGCAGATGGTCTACTATCCGCCGCAGCCGCCCCAATCGGACGCGGATCAGTTCGGCGTCGCGCCGCATACCGACTACGGCTGCATTACCTTGCTGTGGCAGGATCAGGTGGGGGGCTTGCAGGTGCGTGAGATCGCCAACGATACGTGGGTCGATGCGCCGCCGATCGAGGGCAGCTTCGTGGTGAACGTCGGCGACCTGTTGGCGCGCTGGACCAATGACCGCTTCCGCTCCACCTTGCATCGCGTGATCAATGCGTCGGGGCGCGAGCGCTATTCGATCGCGACGTTCTATGATCCCACTTACGGTGCGATGGTCGATCCGCGTGAGCTCGGCACGAGTGAGGCCGAACTCAAGTATCAGCCAGTCGCTGCGGGTGACTACATCCTCGGGCGAATCAATGATTCGATGGGCTATCGCAAGAAACGGGCGGTTGAAGGAACGCAAGGAACCACTGCATGACGGATAACAGTTTGGCAAACGGCGTCGCAAGCAGCGTGGGCAGCAACGCAAACGTCAGCGCAGCGCCGCTTTCCGCAACGCTCGACGCGCTGCGCGCCGCGCTCGGGGCCGACGCAGTGCGCGTTGGCGAGCAGATCGGCGAGCACGCGATGACCGATTGGACCCGCCACGATCCGACACGTCCCGCCGCGCTGCTTTTGCCGCGCAGCACGGAAGAAGTCTCGCGCGCGCTGGCCATTTGCCACGCAGCGCATCAACCGGTGGTGCCGCAGGGCGGCATGACCGGTCTCGCAGGTGGCGCGATTGCGCGCGCGACAGATATCGCGTTGTCGCTCGAACGGCTCACCGGCGTCGAAGAAATCGACACCGCGTCGGCCACGCTGACCGTGCGCGCCGGCACGACTTTGCAAACCGCGCAGGAAGCCGCCGCCGAAGCGGGTTTCGAACTCGCCCTCGATCTGGGCGCGCGCGGCTCGTGCCAGATCGGCGGCAATCTGGCGACTAACGCGGGCGGCAATCGCGTGATCCAGTCGGGCACCGCGCGCGATCAGGTGCTCGGCCTCGAAGTCGTGCTCGCCAACGGCGACGTGCTGACTTCGCTCGGCAAGATGGTCAAGAACAACACCGGCTACGACCTCAAACACTGGTTCATCGGTTCGGAAGGCACGCTCGGCGTGATCACGCGCGCGGTGCTGCGGCTCCATCCGCCACGCGCGGCGCGCCACACCGCGCTCGTCGCGCTCGACGATTACGCCGCCGCCGTGAACCTGCTGCGCCGCCTGTCGACGCGCTTTGGCAACGACATCGGCGCGTTCGAGATCATGTGGCCGGATTTCTACGATTTCGGCGTGAAGCTGACGGGCACGCGCTCGCCATTCGCCGACTCGCACCCGCTCTATGCACTGATCGAACACGGGAGCTTCGACGCGGGTGACGACGGCGAACGCTTCTCTGCCGTGCTGACCGAAGCGCTCGATTCAGAAGCGATCCGCGACGCGGTGATCGCGCAATCGGTGGCCGACGTGCGGGCGTTATGGGCGATTCGCGAATGCACTGCGGAGTTTCCGGTGCGGCTCGATCCGATCAACTTTGACGTGAGTTTGCCCATCGGCGAAATCGGCGCTTTCGTCGATCGTTGCCGCGCAGCGCTCGATCAGCGCTGGCCTGGCAACGTGTCGTATTTCTTCGGCCATATCGGCGATTCGAATCTGCATGTCACCGTCGACGGTCATTCGATCCCCGGCGTCGATCATCACGCGGTGTATGCGTTCGTCTATGGGATGCTGGGACCGTTGCACGGTTCGGTATCGGCGGAACACGGGATCGGCTTGCTCAAGCGCGAGTTCTTGCCGATCTCGCGCTCGCCGGCTGAATTGGCTGCAATGGCGGCCATCAAACATGCGCTGGACCCGCACGGCATTCTGAATCCGGGCAAGTTGTTTTGAACAGGGTGCGCCGCGCGCCAGCGGTTCGCGGGCGTAACGCGCGGCTACGCCCTGGCCGTTCCGTCAATGCGCATTCAGATACCGCGCAATCACCGGATAGACATCCACCGCCGCGTTCTTGCCGAAGATACAGTCGATGTGCCCGTAGCCGGGAATCAGATGCCGTTCATACGGCTGCTCGGGCCATTGCTCGACCAGCATGTCATAGGTCAGCAAGGTGCTCTTCGGCAGATAGGTTTCGTTTTTCTCGCCATGGATAAAGCCGATCGGCAGGCGCAAACCATCCAGGCCCTTCATGCCGTCAGCGCCACTCAGATAGACGTCTCGGCCTTCGGCATCGACGACCTTGCCCGCTCGCACCATTGCAGCGAGATGCTTGAAGACGGAGACGTCGTGCACGCCGAGCAGTTCCTGCAGATTCGAATGAAGCGTCTCATTTAGCTGCTCGTGTTCGTAGAGCAGGCCGTAAAGGAAGGTCGCCCGGTGGCAGATCGGGCTGCCGCAGCCCTGTTTATGACTGAGCGGGTAGAGCCGCAATGCTTCATCGAGCAGGTTCTGGGGCCACGACCTGTGCTCCGTAAAAGCGGTCAGATCGAGCACGCCTAAATGCTCCATGATGTCCGGGACATGCAACCCGCACTTGATCTTTTCCAGCGTGCCCGGCACCGGATGCGCCGAGACCTGCGAGATGACCGCCGAGCGCACGCCCTTGAGGCCGTACAGCAACGACATGGTCAACGCCAACCCACCCATGCAGTGGCCCAGCACCTGAATGTCCGGCACGTTGGTCAACTCCCGCACTTTGGCGACCGCGGCCGGAATGTCCTCACGGGCAACCTTGTCGACATTGGTCGGTACCAGCACGCTCGGCATCTCGATGCTGACGCGCAGATCGACGAGCCACACGTCGTAGCCGGCTGCGCAGAGATATTCCACCAGGTTGGTTCCGATCAGATCGGTGGAGTAGATCCGGCTCGACACGCCCGAACCGTGGATCAGCAGCACGGGGCGCAACGGTTTGTCGGGCGGCCCGGCGTAGCGCGTGAGTCGAAGCGTGGTCCCGTCGGCTGTGTCGAAGAAGACGACTTGCGGCACGGGCGCGCGTAGCGCGCGCTTGAGGCGCGGCTCCGCCTTCGGATCATAAAACTGCAAGGGCGCGGCCACGCCGCCATACTCGGTGAACAGCACGCCCGCGAAAAACTTGCCGAACTTCAGGGTCCATTCAAGGCGCGACGTCAGGTCGGGCGTGTTGGTGACCTCGAGCGTGCGTTGCTGCTTGAGGAAATTCTCGGGCGTAATGATCAGCGTTGCTTTGCCGATCGCCGGCGCATCCGCTTGCGCCGAGTCGCGGAGTTCGGCGTACAGCGTGTTGGTCTGGTCCCATAGATTGATCGGCGACGTACGCGTGATGATTTTCTGTCCCGTCAGGTAGTACTTCTTGCCTTCCGTGGAATTGAGCGTCATGCGGTAATTCATGTTGCGCTCGTCCACATCCGATTCGTCGACCACGAACAGGTTGAAGGTGCCGTCCGTGATCGTCATCGGTTGCGCGGAGAGCGCGGGACAGGTCAGCGTGCCCGTAGTGTGGGCCAGATGTTGCGGATTGCTCAGCATATCGGCCAGATCGTCCGATTCCACCGTCAGTGTGAATTCGATCGGGCTGGTAGCAGCTTCGCCCGCCACTGCCGGCGTATAAGTGCCAATCATCGTTTCGGTGAAGCGCAGGCCGATCTTCTGGGGCGTGGGCGTAGCGGCCGTGCCCTTGGCCTCGTAATCGATGTTCCAGCCTCGCGCGTTGGCGAGCAGCGCACAATTGCGTTCCGCCAGCGCGGAAATCGTCAGCAGCGGATTGACGCCGAGCGACATCGGCATGACCGCGCCGTCCATCACGTATAGGCCTTCGTGCACCGCATTTCCGGTCGTGCCGCTAAAGACTCGACCCTCATGATCGACGACGCCACGTGCCGCGTCCTCGCCCATGCCGCAGCCGCCGAGCGGATGCACGGTGACAATCTGGTCGCCGAGCATTTTGGTCGAAATCGGGTTGCGCATGTATTTGCCGCCGAGCGGCGCCTGCGCCTTCTCGAGCGTTTCTTCGACGGTCTGGAAGATCGGCTGCTTGCCTGCGTTCGGCCAGGCGATGCGCGGCCTGCCTTTGTCGTTCACGCTGATCTGGCCGCTTTCGTCGTCATGCGCCATCACCAGGTAGGTTTGCGTGTGATTGAGGGCGCCGTGATAGGGGCCCCGCAGGAAGCTCTCGATCACGCGCGCGTCGTAGCCGAGCGGTTCCCCGGCGTCGCGCGGCGTGGGAATGTCGACGCCTTCGAACGACGCGGCGCCGCCGAGCAGGGCCACCAGCGCGGCGCCGACTGGCCCGGCAAGCGAGCCTTCTTCGATTACGAAGCCGTCGGTCACGTTAGCGGTGTTGCGGTGGTCGATGATGCCGGTAATGGTCGGTCCGACCGGTGGGATGTCCCCCTTCTTGTGGGCACCCCAGCCGACGCCGTTGATCACGTCTTCGGTGTTGTAGGCGAAGGCCAGCACGTCGCCATTGCCGGTGAAGTGCTGGCCGAGCATGTCCGACACGCTTAAGCCCTCCTTGCGCGAGCGCAACAGCAGGGCGGTCGAACCGATCGTGCCGGCCGACATGATGACGACATCGGCGCTCACGAACAGATCGGGTGCGTCATAACTCTCGCGGCCCAGCTTCACTTCCTGAAAGTGCACGATCCACTTTTGTGTGGCGGCGTCGCGCAACACCGAATGCACCGCTGCGCCGGTAAAAATATGGGCGCCGTGCGCGACCGCATCGGGCAGGTAGTTCATGTGCGTCGAATTTTTCGCGTCGTAGTTGCAACCCGAGTTGCAATCGCCGCATCCGACACAGGCTTTCTGCTCGACGCCCGCAGCGTTGATGCGGTCCTCGAAAGTGACCGTGACCGGCGGGGGGTAAAAGCGGTCTTCCATGCCGAGCGCCTGCGCGGATTTTTTGAGCGCCAGCAGTTTCGGCAACTGCAAAAAATCGCCGGACACCGCCGACGGTTGCAGCATGGCGCGAGCCAGTTCATAGCCCTTGTCGCGTCCCGCCTTGTCGGCGCGGAGCGCCTCGGGCCAGCGGTCGTCGTCCCATAGGCGCGGTTCGGCTTCGAGCGCGACATTTGCGTTGATCAGCGAGGTGCCGCCCAGTCCGCAGCCCACCACCGCATTCACGTCTTCATTCACGTGGACTTCGAGCAGCGCGAGCGGCGAGCCGATTTGTGCGAGCGCGGTGTTGTATTGCACCTCGGTGGCGCCTTCGATCGGCGTGCGCGGATAGTCGCCGGCCATGAATTCGCGCCCGCGTTCCAGCACGCACACGTTTTTGCCGGCACGCGCCATACGGCTCGCGGCAATCGCCCCGCCATATCCCGATCCCACCACCACCACGTCGTAATGCGACTGAATTGCTGTCAGGGCGCTCGATAAGCGGTTCATTCAGACCACCTCGTCAGGAAGGGGATGCCGGGTAGGGGAACCCGGACTTCGGAAGGAAGACGGCGTGCGGCTGCGGCTTTTTTATCGTAGGCGGTGCGCGATGACAAAAAAAGGCGCATCGTACGTGGCGCGCGGCGTTTGCATGGGGCGTGTTCGATTTTTGGAAAAGGGAGAGAACCGCCGTCGGCCCACGCTGGCCTGTCAACGCGCTATTAGGCGGCTACTTCATTCATTTCGCTGTCGCTCGATTCGGCGGCGAGCAGGTTCAAGGCGATCAGAATCGCCGCGCGGTTGTCGAGATCGATCGCGATGCCGAGGACGTCAATCAGCCAGCGGCCGATCTTGGTATTGGAAAATTCGTCGGCCCCGGCCGTCTTTTTCATGGTGACGCCAAGTTTGACGGCGCGATAGTGATACGAGGGCACACGATGCTGAGCAGCGACGGCCGACAGACCGCCTTTTCCTTCCGAGCACCAGCCGAGGCTGCCGGCCAGCACGATGCGCTCCGGCTCGTCGAGGCTGTCGATAAAAGTCCGTGCCGCGAGCCGCACGCGTTGTTCGTCGAGGCCGTATTGCAGCAACACGCTTTCGACCGGATCTTCCAGTGCTTGCGCGTGCAGATCGATTTCCTGCGCCATGCCTTCGTTTTCCATCGACACGTTGCGTTGATGGCCGGCGCTACGCAGACAGTCGATCAGGTAACGGCGAAAATACGCGCACAGTGCATAGCCGTTGGACGGCGCGCTGTCGGCGCAGGCATTCGTTTCCGTGTGGCCGGGCGCGAGGCGCAGTACTTTCGCGTAGATGAACTGCGCGACCAGTTCTTCCTTGTCTTCGCCGAGCGCCTGCAATTCAAGCGGGTGGTAGGTGCGTAGCGCCCGCTTGACCAGATCGACCATCGACACCATTTCGTCGGCGGACAACTGGGTACGGCGACGCCACAGGTCGGGCAGGATCGCATCGTCGAGATTGCGGACGAACGCGTGGCTCGGAACTGCGCCCATGAAAACCTCCATAAAGGGTTAGGCAATGAGCGCGGGGAGCCTCGACTGCAGGCAAAGAAGGGGGTGTTGGAACTTTTGAGCCGCGCTGGAATGTGAAGCCAGTATGGTTTCCGGCGGGCGCTTCGCCTATATGGATTAAGTGGTAGCTGATGGGTAAACTGCCGGGTAAACCATCCGGTCAGAACAATCTGCGGTGCCGGACAAAGGAGACCGCATGATGCGGGCCGACCCAATCCAGCGTGCAATCGACGAAGACCTCGTGCGCGTGCTGTACGCGCAAGATCCGATCGCCTTCTTTTCGCACTGGTTCTCGATTGCGGTGCTGGTGGCGATCTACTGGCCGAACGTGCCGTCGCCGCCGCTTTTCATCGCGTGTTTCGGGTTTTATGCGGCCGCCAATTGCGGTGGCCTGGCACTGTGGATCTGCAATCGCCGCTACCCACACCTCGCGACGCCGCGCGGCTGGATCAACCTGCATGCGCTGCGCGGCGTGCTGCTGTACAGCGCGCCGGGGTTTGCGGTGTGGTTCGCGTTCCAGAGCACGCAGGCCGATTTGCCGCTGTTGCACACCGTGATGATCGTCACGCTGGCAGCCGGCGTGTTCATGTCGAACGGCTTCGATCTGCTGAATTTTTCGACCGCGATTCCGTTTCTGCTGTTTCCGGCGATCGTGCTGCATTTCGGCACGCATACGTTCGATCGCACCATTCTCGCGATCGTCCTCGCGTTCTTCTTCTGCGCGATCAACGTCTATGCGCTGAGTTATCGCAAGCTGTTTCAGCAGGTCGTGCAGGCACGCGTCGATCAACAGTATCTGGCGGAGTCGCTGGCGGCGCAAAAGCGTGTCGCCGAAGAGGCCAGTCTCGCCAAAACGCGGTTTTTTGCGGCCGCGAGCCACGATTTGCGCCAGCCGCTGCATGCGATCGGTTTGCTGGCGGCTTCGCTCAACGACTCGGCGGCGACGCCCGTGCAGCATGCCAGGACGGCTCAACACATCGTTTATAACGTCGAGGCGTTGAATCAGTTGTTCAACCAGGTGCTCGATCTCGCCAGGCTCGAAAGCGGCGTGACCCAGGTGATCCGCTTGCATTTCCGGCTGTCGGAACTGTTCGAGCGGGTCGGCAGCCAGTACCGCCCACAGGCCGCGGCGAAGGGGCTGGCGCTGCGGATCGCACCGTCCTCGGTGGTCCTGCATGACGATCCGGTGCTGCTCGAACGCGTGCTGAGCAATCTGCTCTCGAACGCGGTGCGCTATACCGAGGAAGGCGCGATCTGGGTCGGCTATCGCCGCGCAGGGCGTCGTTCGGGCGGCTATATCGAGGTGCGCGATTCCGGCATCGGCATTCCGGCCGAGGAACACGAGCGCATCTTCGAAGAGTTCTACCAGGTGGCCAATCCGCAGCGCGACGCGCGTCAAGGGCACGGTCTGGGCTTGCCGACGGTGAGGCGCCTCGTCGAAATGCTCGGCGGCGAGTTGCAACTGCGCTCGGCGCCGGGCCGTGGCTCGGTGTTCCGCTTTCCGGTGCAGGCGGGCGACGCCGGCGGAATTGTCGCGAGCCTGAACGAGGCGGTGGCGGGTGGACCGTCGGCGCAGGGGCGGCGGGTGTTGTGCATCGACGACGAACCGTCGATTCTCGAAGGCCTCACCAGTCTGCTGGGACGCTGGGGTTGCATCGTGCGTGGCGCACGCGACGAGGTCGATGCGCTCGTCGCGCTGGAAGACGGCTTCGTGCCGGATGCCGTGTTATGCGACTACCAGTTGGCCAATCACCGGACCGGCGCGCAAGCGCTGTCGGCCGTGCGCAACGTGCTCGGGCGGGCGGGCCACGACAGTGTGGTGACCTTGCTGATCACGGGCGATATGGCCTCGGCCGAACTGGCGGCGCTGGCCCTGCAAGGCATTCCGGTGCTGCACAAACCGGTTACGCCGGCGCGTTTGCGGCGCACCCTGGAAATGCTGTGGCAGCAGGCGGAACTGGATAAGGGGCGGGCGGCGTGAAGGGTGACATGAAGGGCGACATGAGCGCCGCCCGTTGATCTGTTGTTAGAGGGTTTTCCCGGCCTCGAGCCAGCCGTTGATCACGGCGATTGCCGTGGACCGGTTGTGCACGCCGAGCGCCCGGAAGATCACCGACAGATGCACCTTGACCGTCCCTTCCGCGACGCCCAGCTCACGCGCGATCATCTTGTTGGTCCAGCCGCGATGCACCAGCCGCATGATGTCCTGCTGTCGCGGCGACAGGTTCTCCAGCAGATGTTGCTGGTGCGGCTGCAGCGCCTGGATTTGCGTGATCGGTTCCGTGAGCGCGGCGCCGCCCTGAGTCGGGGCGTGCGCGGCGTCATGGGCGGCAAGCTCCGCGGGCGCTTCGGCACGCGCGGGTGCGGCTTGCGTCTCGCGTGAGCCCAGCAGGCTGAGTGCCTCCATCGGCACATAGGCGCCGCCCGACAACACCAGCTCGATCGCCTTGAGCATGACGCTGGCGGGTTGCCGCTTGGGCACGAAGCCGAGCGCTCCGGCAGCCAGCACCGCGCGCATTTCGTCGGGCGACTCTTCAGCGGAGAGCACGACGACCGGCAACGCCGGGTTTGCCTTCAACAGCACTTCAAGCGACGACGCGCCGGTCATACCTGGC
This sequence comes from Paraburkholderia sp. SECH4, assembly GCF_030511745.1. Lineage (NCBI taxonomy): Bacteria > Pseudomonadati > Pseudomonadota > Betaproteobacteria > Burkholderiales > Burkholderiaceae > Paraburkholderia > Paraburkholderia sp. SECH4. The sequence goes on along the minus strand of NZ_JALOCP010000033.1, from coordinate 23,347 downwards.
ATATGCAGGTCGACGATGGCGAGGTCGTGGTCGGCGTCGGGCCGCGCGGCGGCAGCGAGGGATTCCCAGCTATCGGCTTCGTCGAATTGCGCGTCGGGATCTAGCCCGCGCAATAGCCCTTTGACGCCTTGCCGGATCAGTTCATGGTCGTCGGCCACAAGAAACTTCATGATGTCTCCGCGAGTCGGGACTGCGCGTTGTGGACTGTCACCGCCGTGCTTCTGGCTCTACTTCCCGTTTTACTTCTATTCTCGATTCGCGTCATTGCCGGCTACCCCGCGATCATATGCCGATCGGTGGTGCGGCGCGCCTTCCGGTTCGCCGCACGAATGAACATCTATTTATATAATCGCCGACTGGTTCGATGCACCAGCATTATGTGTAAGGTAGGTCTCCCGCGCATAGGTTCCGGCTTGTTACGAAGACGAGCCGCACGGCGCAATTTTTGAAGCCGTCCACGCGTGAATCCGCAGGTTATGCGCACCAGATGAAATCACGCAAGCACATGATTCATTTGATTGCGAATAACGTCGCATTCATCAGAAGCTTGAACGCGAAGCCGAGCGACATCGCCGAGGCTACGCCAAAGCACCATAGCGCGACGAACCACAGCCAGCCGGGCAGCCGGCGCCCCGGCGTTTGAGACGCGCCGCCTGTGGCGCTGTCGCCCGTGTTCTTAGTGATAGTGATGTTGGTCGCCATGACGCACCTTGCCACGAAATACCCAATAACCCATCGTCGTATAAGCGATGATGACCGGCAGAATCACTGCTGCGCCGACTAGCGTGAACATCTGGCTCGAGCGCGGCGCAGCGGCTTCCCAGAGCGTCATGCTCGACGGAATCGCATACGGCCACAGGCTCACCAGCAGCCCGGCATAACCGAGCAGCACCAGCAGGAGCGCCAGCACGAACGGCGTGTTGTGATGCCGCGCGCGCACCGCACGGTGCATGAAGAACGCGCAGATCGCCACGAGGAACGGCACCGGCAGCAGACGGTAGAACAGGTTGTCGTGGAACCAGCGCTGCGCGATAGTCGGATCTTGCAGCGGCGTCCACAGGCTGACCATCGCGATGAAGCCGAGCAGCACGAGCGTCAGCGGCCACACCACGCGATGCAGGCGGCGTTGCAGATCGCCTTCGGTTTTCGCGACCAGCCAGCAGCAGCCGAGCAACGCGTAGGTGATCACCAGACCGAGGCCCGTCAGCAGACTGAACGGCGTGAGCCAGCCGAAGGCGTCGCCTGCATAGCCGCCGTCGATCACCGGGATGCCTTGCAGGAACGCGCCCAGCACGATGCCTTGAAAGAACGTCGCGCCCGCCGAACCGCCGATGAATGCCAGATCCCACAGATGTTTGGTGCGCTTGGCCTTGGCGCGAATCTCGAACGACACGCCGCGGAAAATCAGGCATACGAGCATGAAGATCAGCGGCAGGTACAGCGCGGACAGCACGGTCGAGTAGACCACCGGAAACACCGCGAACAGCGCGGCGCCGCCGAGTACCAGCCAGGTTTCGTTGCCGTCCCACACGGGCGCGACGGTGTTCATCATCAGGTCGCGCTCTTTCTCATCGGGGAAGAACGGGAAGACGATGCCGATGCCCAGATCGAAGCCGTCCAGCACTACGTACATGAATAGGCCCAGTGCAATGATTGCGGCCCACGCAACGGTTACGTCCATTTTCTTTCTCGCAAGCAGGAAGTGAAGCAGTGAGGTTAGGCGGCGTCGATCATGTGATCGGCGGCGGACAGCGGGCGGCGCGCGGTCTGGTTCGGCACGTGCTCAGGCACACCGTGCGGTGTTTGTCCCGGCAATGCCGGACCCGAGCGCATCAGCTTGAGCATGTAGTAGATGCCGGTGCCGAACACGAGGAAGTAGACGACCACGAAGGCCATCAGCGAGATGCCGACCTGCTGCGTGGTGAGCGGCGACACCGCCTGCGAGGTGCGCATGACGCCGTACACCACCCACGGCTGCCGGCCGGCTTCCGTGGTGACCCAACCCGCCAGCAACGTGATGAAGCCGGTCGGCCCCATGGCCACGGCGACGCGCTGGAACCACTTCGCTTCGAATAGACGTTCGCGACGGCGCAGCGCCCAAGCGGCCAGCGACATCAGGATCATCAGCACGCCGAGTCCGGCCATGATGCGGAAGCTCCAGAACACCACCGTCGAGTTCGGCCGGTCTTGCGGCGGGAATTCCTTCAGGCCGCGAATTTCGCCGTCCCAGCTATGCGTGAGGATCAGACTGCCGAGGTGCGGAATCGACACGGCATAGCGTGTGGTCTCCGCCTGCATATCCGGAATGCCGAACAGGTTCAGCGCGGTGCCGCCTTTCTCGGTTTCCCACAGACCTTCGATCGCCGCGATCTTGGCCGGCTGATACTTGCGCGTGTTCAGACCATGCTGATCGCCGACGAATGCCTGGATCGGCGTGAGGATCAGGAGCAGCCAGAGCGCCATCGAGAACATCTTCTTGACTGCGGGATCGCGCCGGCCGCGCAGCAGATGCCATGCGCCCACCGCCGACACCACCAGCCCCGCGACGATGAATGCCGCGAGCGCCATATGCGCAAGCCGGTAAGGGAACGACGGATTGAAAATGATCTTGAACCAGTCGAGCGGTACGACGTGGCCGTCGACGACTTCAAAACCTTGCGGCGTTTGCATCCAGCTATTGGACGCGAGAATCCAGAAGGTCGAAATCAGCGTGCCGATCGCCACCATCAGCGTGGCGCCGAAGTGAGCGCGCGGACTTACGCGCTGCCAGCCGAACAGCATGATGCCGAGGAAGCCCGCTTCGAGGAAGAACGCGGTCATGACCTCATACATCAACAACGGTCCGGTGATGGGTCCGGCGAAACTGGAGAAGCCCGACCAGTTGGTGCCGAACTGATAGCTCATCACGACGCCGGACACGACGCCCATACCGAAGGCGACTGCGAAGATCTTCGACCAGAACAGGCAAAGATCTTTGTAGTACGCCTTGCCGGTTTTCAGCCAGCGCCATTCGAGAACAGCGATGAAACTGGCGAGGCCGATGCTGAGCGCCGGAAAAACAATGTGAAACGAGACGGTGAACGCAAACTGAATGCGGGCGAGATCGAAGGCCGAAATTGCGGAGTTCATGAGCGTGAAGGTCGTGATGCCCGTGAGGGCGGACTACGCGCGTCGACCGTTGTCGGTGCGCACTGCGCTGGGCAGATGGGGCAAGAGTAGGGGATGAGCGAAACTTTTGCTGCAATGCGACGTGCGTCAAAAAACCACGTTGTTTTGCGCGTATTTTCGTTTTTGAGACGGCAAAGCCTTGATAGGTATCAAGTTTTCCTTAATGCGTCCTTGCGTGCGTCTCTCGTGGTCTGCGCAGAACTGCGGCAATAGACCGCGCTGCAACAACGCGGCTCCGGCGTCTTCGTGACTAGGTCCCTCGCTGCGGACGCCGCATTCCAGTCATGTCAGTCAGCGAGAGATCGCCGCAACAGGCGGCGCGAGCGCTCAACGCCGCGGGGATGAAGCCTAGGCGATCGAAATAAACAGTTGCTTGCCACACGCGGCCGCGTACCTGCGCAACGTGTCGATAGAAGGCGAGTGCTGCCCCGACGCAAGAGCCCGTTCCAGCCGGGTGATGGCCGGTGCTTTCGTGCCCATGCGCTCGGCGACTTGCGCCTGCGTCAGGCCGGCTTCGCGGCGCGCGGCGAGCATCTGGTCGAGCAGCGCGAATTCTTCGCGGTTCAGCCGTTCGTATTCGGCGCGTACTTCGGGGTCGGCGAGCGCCCGCTCGCGCATTGCCTTATAGGTTGCCATTTCTGATCTCCAGCAGTCTTTTGCGCGCCACGTCCAGTTCGTTGCGCGGCGTTTGTTGCGACTTCTTCACGAAGCTGTGAAGCATGACGATTTTCCGTTCCACGATCGAGCAGTAGAACACTCTGGCGATGCCCTCCGCGCCTTTGAGGCGCATTTCGAACAAGCCACCACCCATTGATGCAGTGTGCGGCTCGCCGAGATTCGGCCCGTATTCCTCCATGCGATCGGCCAGCGCGATGAAGCGTGCGAGCAGCGTTTTCGGCAAGGAGGCAACGTTCACTTTGACCTTTTCGTTGTAGAAGTCGATCGTAAATGCCATTGGAGTCAATAATAACAAATATGTTATTTTCGCACAAGCAATCCACTTTGCAGTTTGTTGCTGTAGGTCAGCAAAAACCGGGAGCATTGCCTGGCAGGAAATCGAACGACAGGAAGAGGGCGAAAGCAGGACCGCGATGAGCGGTTACAACGGCGTTGGCGCAACCAGGTGTTCGGTAGGGTTGATTCGTGCGGGACGCGATATCGGGCGCGGCACGGCGGAGGTCTCCTTTCTCACGGGCTGATTGAATCGGAGTAGCGATGCAAGGGTCACTCAAGGGCCACTCGTCACCATCCGACAATAACGCCGTTCGTGCCGACTTTCTATTAGCCTGTTAGCTAGCCAATCAGCTAGTTTGCTTCTACCATGCAAGCGGCTAACCGGCGGTTCCTTCAGCGTCATCGCATGCTCGAAGTGGATGAGCGCCGCATCGCCATCCGCTGTTTCATTCCTGATAGTCATTTCGAATACCACGTGAACCGATCCGGTTCTTCGTGTGTCCGTCATCAAAATGCGTTGCAGGCCGTGTCATGCTTGAGCGAGCGTCTCATCATGCATCGACTGGTCGTTTCCCTCGCATGCTCACTCACGCGCGTCAAGTTCGTCCTGCATTCGCTGTTAACGATTTTCGTTGGGCGGCATGGCTTGTGCTGCCCGAATGGTTTGAGCGGTACGTTTCATCCACCTGCCGGCGACGGCAGACTTCATCCAGAAGGAGTCAGCAGATGAGCACGATCACCACGAAAGACGGTACGGAAATTTTCTACAAGGATTGGGGCAAGGGGCGCCCGGTTGTCTTCTCGCACGGCTGGCCGTTATCCGCGGATGCCTGGGACGCGCAGATGCTGTTCCTCGGCAGTAAAGGCTTTCGCGTGATCGCGCACGACCGGCGCAGCCATGGCCGTTCGGCGCAGACGTGGGACGGCAACGACATGGACACCTATGCCGACGATCTCGCCGCGCTGATCGAACACCTCGACCTGCAGGACGCCACGATGGTCGGCCATTCGACCGGCGGCGGGGAGGTCGCGCACTACATCGGCCGTCACGGTACGAAACGTGTGGCGAAGGCTGTGCTGATCGGCGCGGTGCCGCCGCTGATGCTCAAGACAGAGGGCAATCCCGAGGGCACGCCGATCGACGTGTTCGACGGCATCCGCAAGGGTGTCGAGGCGGATCGTTCGCAGTTTTTCAAGGATCTGGCGTTGCCGTTTTACGGCTATAACCGTCCGAACGCAAAGGTGTCGCAAGGTGTGATCGATTCGTTCTGGGCACAAGGCATGGTCGGGTCGATCAAGGGCTTGTACGACTGCATCAAGCAGTTCTCCGAAGTCGACTACACGGAAGACCTGAAGAAGATCGACGTGCCGACACTGGTATTGCATGGCGACGACGACCAGATCGTGCCGATCGATGCCGCAGGCCGCAAGACGGCGAAGATCGTGAAGAACGCCACGCTCAAGGTCTACCCGGGCGGGCAGCACGGCATGTGCACGGTGGAGGCGGATAAGGTGAACGCCGATCTACTGGAGTTCATCGGCTCGTAATGCGTTGATGTAGCAAGTGCGGCTGGCGAAGGGAGATTATCCCGCGCTGGCCGCACCCGTACCCGCGTACGATGGCCGCCGCTCAGGCAATTGGCCAGCCGATGCGCGCCGCTCGGCGCAACGTCGAGCGAACCACCAACCGGTGGAACGGAGCGATGGCGAGGATATAAAAACGCCCAAGCCCGTTGTGACAGTGCACGACCGTGGACAGAATCAGATAGCGCGCGCTGCCCTCGTGCGTATCGCGCGTTTGCTGCAATATCGAAAGCCGGAAGTCTAGATGGCTGTCGTTCTCGCCGAGAATGATCTCGCGTGCGCTGCGCGTGTAGATTCGGAAGATGTCGACCCGATCCCTTGAGCCGGGTGGATTCGCCATGCGCAACTGCTTCGACGTCTTGAGCCCGAAGCGGGCGACTAACGCATCACGCAGCCCCAGCAGTTTCGCTATCCATCCCGCCTGATGGGCGAACATAAAGCGCGCGAGCAATTCCGGGTCGTCGATTGCGTTGTCCGGCAAGCGGACGGCGTACGCGTCCGCGAGGTCCGGGACATCGTATATGCGGGCCACGCCGGATTCGGCCGGCACGGCAACGGAAAGCACGGAACGGTGGGCATCTGGCATGGGAAGGTGCTGCGCCGAAAGGAGAGCGGGGTGGAAAGGGCGACTTCGCCGCGGGGCGCCGCAGTTCGATCGCGCGCATGCGCGTCAAGTCTACGCGTGCTCGACGGCGCGCGCTCAAGCATCGGTGCCCATCGAACCAACCGACCGTATGCGCTGGATGACGTATGGCCAGGCATTAATTTGCGCATCAAGTTATACGACGTCACATAAATTAGTCATGACGTATGTGTTTGTTTGCAAAAGATAAATCGCCATATGGGTTGTGCCTGTACGGGTAAATGCCTGGTTGAAATCCACCTTGGAATCGATAATAGTACGTTATCGTACAACTAAGAGTTGGTTCCAGCCCGTTGCCGCCACGGCTCGACTGGTTGCCGTCCTCCGGCTCTAATCGCGCGCGGCGCTGTAAAGGATCCTTATGAAGAAGATTGCCCTGAGTGGAGCCGGCGGCCAGCTCGGCTCGGTAGTGCGGACGGCGTTGGTCGGCCGCGGCATCCCCTTGCGTTCGGCCGCGGGTTCGAAGCCCCTCGTGCCGCTAGTGGAAGGCGAGGACGTGATGCACGGCGACCTGCGCGACCCCGCCGTCGTGGATCGCCTGCTGGAGGGCGTCGACGTGCTGATTCACTTCGCCGGCACGAGCGTGGAACGTCCGCTGCCCGAAATCATCGACAACAACCTGCGCGCGCTGGTCGAGGTGTACGAGGGTGCGCGCCGGCAAGGCGTTCGGCGCGTGGTGTTTGCCAGCTCGAACCATGCGATCGGCATGTATCCGGTCACCGACCATCTCAGTCTCGATTGCGCACTGCGCCCCGACGGTTTGTACGGCCTGAGCAAGGTGTGGGGCGAAGCACTGGCCAGAATGTATTGGGACAAGCACGGCATCGAGAGTATTTGCGTGCGCATCGGCAGTTGCCTCGAGCGGCCGACCGAGCAGCGACACCTGAGCACCTGGTTCGGTCATCGAGACCTGCTGCATTTCCTCGACCGCTGTGTCGAGGCAGAGGACATCGGGTTCATCACCGTGTGGGGCGTGTCAGCCAACACACGTAGCTGGTGGGACAACAGCGGCGCCGCGCGCCTCGGTTATCAGCCGACTCAGGACGCCGAAGCCTACGCCGAGGAAATCCTGGCGCGGCCGAATCCGCTCGATGCCTTGGGTCAGCGTTACCAGGGCGGCGGCTTCGTCGGCATCGATTACTCGCGCGCCGACGCAGCGAGCAACGACACCGCAGGCCAGCCGTCCTGATTGGTTAAGGAATACGAGGAGACACAGTCATGAAAATCAAGGGCATCCGCTGGTGGATGGTCAGCCTGGTCGCGGCCGGGCTCATCATCAATTACCTCGCGCGCAATACGTTGTCGGTGGCGGCGCCGACGCTGATGAAGGACCTCAACATTACGACCGCGCAGTATTCACACGTCGTGGTGGCGTGGCAACTTTGCTATGCATTCATGCAGCCGGTCGCGGGCTATGTGCTCGACACCGTCGGCACCAAGATCGGCTTCGCGGCGTTCGCGCTAGCCTGGTCGCTGGCCTGTGCCGCGGCGGCATGGTCGACGGGCTGGCGCAGCCTGGCGTTCTTCCGTGGCGTGCTCGGTATCGCTGAGGCGGCGGGCATCCCGGCCGGCGTCAAGGCGACGAGCGAGTGGTTTCCAGCCAAGGAGCGTTCCGTTGCGATCGGCTGGTTCAATATCGGCTCGTCCGTCGGCGCGCTGCTTGCGCCGCCGTTGGTCGTTTGGGCGTTGTTGCACGGTCAATGGCAATGGGCTTTCCTGATCGTCGGCGTGGCGGGGATTGTCTGGAGCGCGCTCTGGATGTTGCTTTACAAGCACCCGCAGAAACAGAAGCTGTTGAGCGACACGGAGCGCGATTACATCCTCAGCGGGCAGGAGGCAAAGCACAGCGATGCCGGCGCGGTCAAACGCAGTTGGGCATCCATGCTCGGCAGCCGCGACTTCTGGGCGATCGGCATTCCCCGGATTCTTTCCGAGCCGGCCTGGCAGACGTTCAACGCGTGGATTCCGCTGTACATGATGACCGAGCGGCACATGAACCTGAAGGAAGTCGCGCTGTACGCGTGGATGCCTTTTCTGGCGGCGGATATTGGCTGCGTGCTCGGCGGTTACCTCAGCCCGCTGTTTCATAAGTACGCGAAGGTTTCGCTGTTCACGTCGCGCAAGATGGTGTTCGTCGTTGGCGCGCTCTGCATGATCGGGCCGGCTTGCGTCGGGCTGGTGGCGAGTCCTTATGCGGCCGTCGCGCTGCTGTGCGTTGGCGGCTTTGCTCACCAAACGCTGTCGGGTGCGTTGTACGCGATTACCTCCGACATGTTCGGCAAGAACGAAGTCGCTACTGCCACGGGTATGGGCGGCATGGCGGGTTACCTGGGCGCGGCGGCGTTCACGGCGCTGTTCGGGGTGCTGGTCACGCAGATCGGCTACAGCCCGTTGTTTGTGGTGCTGGCGGTATTCGACATTGTCGCGGCGGCTGTGGTGTGCCTGCTGGCCCGAAGCGGCGACAAGACGCCCGATCCGCGCTGGATGGCGGCGGGTGCTGCGGCCAGGTGAGTAGCGATTAGGGCCGGCGCTCGAAGCGCGCCGGGTAAAACAAATGGCGGCGTCCCTGGACGCCGCCATTTGTTTTACTTCCCGCTTAACGTTGATCGACGATCGTCGTGTTGCAAGTCGTCGAACCGATGATCACGTTATTCAACTTGCGGGCTTAGGCGGTCTTCTGGCCGATCTCGTGATTGGCGAGTATTTCGAGCGCGCGCACCATGGCGGAGTGGTCCCATGCCTTGCCGCCATGCGCCACGCAGGCGTTGAAGAGCTGCTGGCAGGTGGCTGTGTTCGGCAAGGAGACGCCGAGCGCCTGGGCCGTCGAGAGCGCGAGATTCAGATCCTTCTGGTGGAGCTCGATCCGGAAGCCCGGGTCGAAGGTGCGCTTCGTCATCCGCTCACCGTGTACTTCGAGAATCCGCGACGACGCAAAGCCGCCCATCAGTGCTTCGCGCACGCGCGCCGGATCGACACCGGCTTTGGAGGCGAGCAGCAGTGCTTCGCCGACGGCCTCGATCGTCGCGGCGACGATCACCTGATTGGCCACCTTGCACACCTGGCCCGCGCCGACAGCGCCGATCAGCGTGACGTTCTTGCCCATCATGTCGAAGAGCAGCTTGACGCTATCGAAGGTCGCCGGCTCGCCGCCCACCATGATGGTCAGCGAACCGGCCTTGGCGCCTACCTCGCCACCTGAAACGGGTGCATCCATATAGTCCGCACCGCGCTCACGCACGCGGGCCGCGAAGTCGCGAGTGGCCATCGGCGAAATCGAGCTCATGTCGACCACCGTCTGTCCTGGACGCAAGGCCTCGGCGAGGCCGTGTTCGCCAAACAGCACGCGTTCGACGTCCGGCGTGTCCGGCACCATGACGAAGATCACGTCGGCATGCGCGGCTACGGCGGCCGGGCTGTCACACGCGACGGCGCCGGCCTGGGTGAGGTCGTCGGGCACGCCGCTGCGCGTAAACGCCGCGAGGGACACGCCGTTCTTGAGAAGGTTGGCAGCCATGGGCTTGCCCATGATGCCGAGTCCGATAAAGCCTGCTTTTTGCATGGAAATCTCCGGAGATGTCATAGCGGCCGTCCTTACTTCCGGTCCGCCTGTTTCTGCATGAAGTGTTTTTGAACTGTCTGCGCGGCGGCTTTCAGCAGCCCCATATCGGCACAGACCGCGATGACGCGGCACCCCATCGAGATGTAGCGCTCCGCGTCGGCCTGCACGGGCGCGAGGATGCCGCTCGGCTTGCCGGCGGCCTGTGCGCGTTCGAAGACGCGCGCTATCGCCTGTTGCACGTCGGGATGGTTCGGGTTGCCGATGTGGCCATAAGCAGCCGCGAGATCGGACGGCCCGACGAAAATGGCATCGACGCCATCTACGGCGAGAATCTCGTCGATATTATCGACCGCCTTGCGGCTTTCGATCTGAACGATGACGCAGACGTTGTCGTTAGCGATGTCGAAGTAATTGGCGACGGTCGCATAGCGATTGCCTCGTTGACTCACCGAGACGCCGCGGATGCCCTGCGGCGGGTAACGCGTCGCGGCGACAGCGCGCACTGCGTCTTCGGCGCTGTCGACGAACGGCACCAGAAAATTCGAGAAGCCGCTGTCGAGGAGACGCTTGATGAACACGCTGTCGTTGGCCGGCGGGCGCACCACAGGCGCGCTCGGGCTGTCCTTGAGCGCCATCAACTGGGGGATCAGCGTCAGAACGTCGTTCGGTGCGTGCTCGGCATCCAGCAGCATCCAGTCGAAGCCGACAATGCCAAGCAGCTCCGTAGCAATCGGGCTGGCAAGCGAAGCCCAGCAGCCGATCAGGGTTTCGCCGCCGCAGACCGCGCGGCGAAAGCTATTGGGTAAAGGCTGGTAAGGCGTGGCGGCTGTCATGGGTGTCTCCTCGAGCTGCAATTGAGCGGGCAGGTAGGCTGGCAGATAAGCTGGCAAGCTCCGACGTTTACTGAATGAAATGTTATAGGTCGTCGTACATCTTAATGGAGATTAGCATCGGACCGATTGGTTGTAACGACCACGTAAACCCGAATTCCTCGCGGAGCAAGGGTTTCAGGTTGCGCGTAGGTCACTCAATGTTGTAGGATGACCTATATCTTTGATGTCTATCCAAGGAAAGCGAAATGTCTATTACCGGCGAAATGCTGATTGGCCGCAAAGCAGTGCGCGGCGAGGAAAAACCTTTGCGTGCGTTCAATCCCGCCACGGGATCCGATATCGCCGAGCCGGTGTTCGGCAGCGGCTCGGTCGCGAATGTCGAACTCGCCTGTGAACTCGCGCAGAAAGCGTTCGACCCGTACCGGCATCTGCCGCTCACGGTGCGCGCCGAGTTTCTGGAGCGTATCGCGGACGGCATCACGGCGCTCGGCGACGCGCTGATCCAGCGCGCGCACGAAGAGTCCGGCTTGCCGAAGGCACGCCTCGAAGGCGAGCGCGGCCGTACCACTGGCCAGCTCAAACTGTTCGCGCAAGTCGTACGCGCCGGTCAATGGCTCGCCGCCACGCTCGATTCGCCGTTGCCCGAGCGCAAGCCGCTGCCGCGTTCCGACCTGCGGATGCAAAAGATTCCGCTGGGCCCGGTCGCCGTGTTTGGCGCCAGCAACTTCCCGCTCGCTTTTTCGGTGGCGGGCGGCGATACCGCTGCGGCGCTTGCGGCGGGCTGCCCGGTGGTGGTGAAGGCGCATCGTGCTCACCTGGGTACCTCCGAGATGGTCGGCCGTGTGATTCAGCAAGTCGCGCAGGACATGGACTTGCCTGAAGGCGTGTTCTCGATGATCGTCGGCGCCGGCAATTCGGTCGGTGAAGCGCTGGTCGCGCATCCGGCGATCAAGGCGGTCGGCTTCACGGGTTCGCGCGCAGGCGGCACGTCGCTGATGCGCGTCGCGGCCGCCCGGGCCGAGCCGATTCCGGTCTACGCGGAAATGAGCAGCATCAACCCGGTGTTCCTCCTGTCGAATGCGCTGTCGCAACGCGGTGAGACCATCGCGCGTGGCTTCGTCGATTCGCTGGTGCTCGGCGCGGGGCAGTTCTGTACCAACCCGGGGCTTGCGATCGCTGTCGACAGCGATGCGCTCAAAGGCTTCGTTGCAACGGCGTCCGAGGCGCTGAGCGGCAAGCCGGCTCAGACCATGCTGACCGCCGGCATTCATGCGGCCTATGAAGAGGGCGAGGACAAGCTGGCGGCGACGCGAGGCGTCGAGGCAATTGCCCGGGGCATTGACGCGACCGGACCGACGCAGGCTTGCGCGGCCCTGTTCGTGACCGACGCGCTGACCTTCCTGTCCACGCCGGCGCTGGAGGACGAGGTTTTCGGGCCTGCGTCGACCATCGTGCGCTGCAAGGACGAGCAGGAGTTGCTCGCCGTTGCCGAACACTTTGACGGTCAGTTGACCGCCACGGTGCAAATGGATAGCGCGGATCTCGCGGCGGCGACGAAGCTGGTGCCGATTCTCGAGCGCAAGGCCGGCCGGATTCTGGTCAACGGTTTCTCGACCGGCGTCGAGGTTTCGCACGCGATGGTGCATGGCGGCCCGTTCCCGGCCACGTCCGATAGCCGGGCGACGTCAGTTGGGACGACGTCGATCGAACGCTTCCTGCGCCCGGTGTGCTATCAGGATTTCCCGGCCGATCTGCTGCCGGAAGCGCTGGCCGACGCCAACCCGCTGGACCTGTGGCGCCGTCGTGATGGCGAGATTACGCGCAGCTAAACGATGCTGTAAGCGGCGCCCAGGTGGGCGCCGCGTGAGACAAAAAAATGGCCGGGATATCCCGGCCATTTTTGCATTCAGCGTGATGAATCAGCTATTTGCTTCAGCCGTTTCGTTGGCGCGCCGCAGCCGCTCGCGGCTATTCGACAGATGCATACGCATCGCCGCACGCGCGCCTTCGGCGTCGTGCCGCGTGATCGCCTCGAGAATGCTTTCGTGCTCCAGGTTGACGAGCGACAGATACGCGTCGGGTTCAGCACGCGCGATCCCTGCCGAGTCGAGCCGGTTGCGCGGGATCAGCGCGCTACCCATTTGCGTGAGGATGTCGACGAAGTACCGGTTGCCAGTTGCACGCGCTACGGAGATATGAAATTGCAGGTCGGCATCGACACTATCCAGCCCGTTGTGGCGGGTGGCTTCGATCGCGTCGAGCGCGGCGCGCATGCGCGCGAGATCGTCCGGTTTGGCCCGTTGAGCGGCGAGACCCGCGCATTCCGTTTCGAGGCTGATGCGCAGTTCCAGGATCGACAGCACGTCGCGCAAGGTGGTGGCGGGCACCATGTCGATGCCCAGCTTTTCGCGTTGCGGTTCCAGCACGAAACTGCCGATGCCATGGCGCGTCTCGATGATTTTGCCCGCCTGCAAGCGTGAAATCGCTTCACGGATGACGGTGCGGCTCACGCTCAGCGTGACCATCAATTGCGATTCGGTCGGCAGTTTGTCGCCGGGCTTCAAGGCGTTAGACGCAATTTGCTCGGTGACGTAGCTGACGACAAACTCGGCAAGATTGCGCGCGCGCCGTGGCGGTGCTGCGGATGCCAGTGGTGTAGCCATCGAAAACGCCCCTTGAATCAGATAGTTGCAGGTACTTCCTGCGATTCATTATACCGTCGTCTGACGACTGATTATATAAACGCCGGATCATTTTCGGCATTGGTGTCGGACCTGGCGTCGATGCCCGGTTTCAGGCGCCTGGCGGACAAGCCGCGTTATTTTGCAGGCGCCCCGGGAAGTACGATAACAGCCTGACTGCTAGCCCCGGCGCAGTTCGACCCGTTTGATGTCTTTCACGATCACGAGGTAGCTGAACACCGTCAGCAGGGCATTCAGGCCGACGAAAACCAGCGCGCCGTTGAACGACCCGGTCTTCGCGACGAGATAGCCGATCACGATGGGCGTCACGATGCCGGCGACATTGCCGAACATATTGAAGATGGCGCCCGACAGACCGAGTGCCTCTTTCGGTGACGTATCCGCCACCACGGCCCAGCCGAGTGCGCCGATGCCCTTGCCGAAGAACGCGAGCGACATGAGCCCGACGACGATCCAGTCGGTCGAAACATAGTTGCAACCGATGATGCACACCGACAGCAGCATGCCGCCGACAATCGGCACCTTGCGCGCGATGGTGAGCGAATGTCCGCGCCGGATCAGCCCGTCGGACAGAATGCCGCCCAGCACGCCACCGGAGAATCCGCAAATCGCGGGCAGCGATGCCACCAGACCCGCCTGCAGAATCGTCATGCCGCGCGCCTGCACGAGGTAGATCGGAAACCAGGTCAGGAAGAAGTAGGTCAGCACGTTGATGCAGTACTGGGCGAGATAGACGCCGAGCAGCATGCGATTGGTCAGCAACTGACGCACCAGCGACCAGCCACCGGTGCTGGCGATGTCCTCAGCCCGGGTGGCTTTCGTGTGCCCGTTCACCACGCCGCCGCCCTGTTCGATGTAGTCGAGTTCGGCGCGCGAGACACGCGGATGATCGGCGGGGTTCTTCATCACCTTCAGCCAGGTGAGGGCGAGTAACAGTCCGGCCGCGCCCATCACGAGGTAGACCGCGTGCCAGCCGAACGCATGGGTGAGCCACGCCATCAGCGGCGTGAAAATGACTGCCGCGAAGTATTGAGCCGAATTGAAAATGGCGGAGGCGGTGCCGCGTTCGTTGGTGGGAAACCAGCTTGCCACGACCTTGGCATTGGCCGGAAACGCCGGCGATTCAGCGGCGCCCATTGCAAAGCGCAGCACGAACAGCGCGGTGACGGCGGCGGCTGCACTGCCCAGCAGACCGATCGAGCTTTGCAGCAGCGTAAACAACGACCACAGGAAAATGCTCGCCGCGTAGACGCGCCGCGCGCCGAAGCGGTCGAGTAGCCAGCCCGCTGGCAATTGCGACAGAACATAGGCCCAACTAAACGCGGAGAAGATGTAACCCATCTTGATTGCGTCGAAGCCGAACTCGGCACGCATCGCGGATCCGGTTACCGAGAGCGTGGCGCGATCCGCGTAATTGAATGTCGTGATCACAAAGATCAGCAACAGAATCGCGTAGCGGACCTTGGTGCGCTTTGCGACGTGGGCGGGGCTCGCGGTGCGGCTCATTTCCATCGTCATCTCCTAAATTTTTATCAGTGAAAAAGCGCCCGGCGACGTTGCCGTCCCGGGCGCTCTTTACGGTGCCGCGTGCTCGAGCCAGGTTCGGCCAGGTTCGCGCGGCTTGGCGCCTTGCTGCATTACTGCGCGCCGAGCTTCTTGATCAGCACGTCGAGTTGCGCCATTTCTTCTTCGGTCAGATCGGTCAGCGGTGCGCGCACCGGACCTGCGCTGTGGCCAACCAGCTTCGCGCCGGCCTTCACGATGCTGACCGCGTAGCCCTGGCGGCGGTTGCGGATCGCCAGATACGGCAGGAAGAATTCGTCGATCAGCTTGCCGACGGTCGCGTGGTCGTCCGCGGCAATCGCGCGGTAGAAGTCCATCGCGGTCTTCGGGATGAAATTGAATACGGCCGACGAGTACACCGGCACACCCAGCGCCTTGTAGGCCGCTGCGTAGACTTCGGCGGTCGGCAGGCCGCCGAGGTACGAGAAGCGGTCGCCAAGGCGGCGACGGATCGACACCATGTTCTCGATTTCACCCACGCCGTCCTTGAAGCCGATCAGGTTGGGGCAGCGCTCGGCCAGCCCTTCGAGCATGTCGGCGTTAAGCTTGGAGTTCGCGCGGTTGTAGATGATCACGCCCAAGTTCGGCACGGACTTGCAGACTTCTTCCGCGTGCGCCGCGATGCCTTCCTGGCAGGCTTCGGTCAGGTAGTGGGGCATCAGCAGAATGCCGTTCGCGCCGTGACGTTCGGCTTCCTGGGCATACGCGATCGCCACACGGGTCGGGCCGCCGGCACCGGCGAGAATCGGTACCTTGCCTTTGCAGACTTCGGTTGCCGTACGCACGACGTTCGAGTAGTCGTTATGCGTGAGCGAGAAGAATTCGCCCGTGCCGCCGGCGACGAACAGCGCCGACGCGCCGTAAGGCGCGAGCCATTCGAGGCGCTCGGCATAGGTGTCGGCGCGGAAATCGCCTTGTTCGTCGAAGTCGGTAACGGGGAAGGACAGAAGGCCTTCGGAAACGATCTGCTTCAGTTCCTGCGGTGTCGTCATGATGAGTATCCAGGGCGTCGAATAGGGTCGGTATTGAGAAATGATGATTTCTTATACGTCATCGTACAACAACAATTCGGCTAACTCAACGGTGTTTTCACGGCATAATGCGCGCCATAGGGTAAATACGGAACGTCTGGGCAATCTTTCGTGTTGTAGGATGACGTATGAATGATTGGCGCAACGATTGGCGCAGCAGGCGTGAAATCGCCACAAGGATCGATGTCATGGAACAAACCCCGCTCTACATTCGCGTTCACCCCAATGACAATGTCGCGATCGTCGTCAACGACGGCGGTCTGGGTGAGGGCGCCGTATTTCCCGATGGCCTCGCGCTGCGCGAGCGTGTTCCGCAGGGGCACAAAGTCGCGCTGGCCGATTTCGCTGAAGGCGACGAGGTCATCCGCTACAACGTGGTGATCGGCTACGCGCTCAAGGATTTGCCGAAGGGTAGCTGGATCAACGAGCACGTGATCCGTATGCCGAGTCCGCCGGGGCTGGAAGATTTGCCGATCGCCACCATCAAGGCGCCGGAGATGCCGCCGCTGGAAGGCTTCACGTTCGAAGGCTATCGCAATGCCGACGGCTCGGTCGGCTCGCGCAACATTCTGGCGATCACGACCACCGTGCAATGCGTGGCCGATGTGGTTCAGCACGCGGTCACGCGCATCAAGGCCGAACTGCTGCCGCACTATCCGAACGTCGACGATGTCGTGAGTCTCGGCCACACCTATGGTTGCGGCGTCGCGATCGACGCCCCGGACGCAATGGTGCCGATCCGCACCGTGCGCAATATCAGCCTGAATCCGAACTTCGGCGGCGAAGTGATGATGGTCAGCCTCGGTTGCGAGAAGCTGCAGCCTGAACGCCTGATGCCGCCGGGCACGATTCCGATTGCCGCTGCAGCGAATGTCGCCGAAGTGGCCGACATCGGCGATGTCGAAGCCGATCTGAACGGCGACGTGGTGGTGCTTCAGGACGAGGCGCACGTCGGCTTCCAGTCGATGATCGAGTCGATCATGAGAATGGCCGAGGGCCATCTGAAGCGCCTGAACAATCGCCGCCGCGAGACCTGCCCGGCCTCCGATCTGGTGATCGGCGTGCAGTGCGGCGGCAGCGATGCATTTTCCGGGCTGACCGCCAATCCCGCCGTGGGCTTCGCCACCGATTTGCTGGTGCGCGCCGGTGCGACGGTGATGTTCTCCGAAGTCACCGAAGTGCGCGACGGTGTCGATCAACTGACGGCGCGCGCGGCCAACGCGGACGTGGCGGCTGCGATCATCCGCGAGATGCAGTGGTACGACGATTATCTGAAGCGCGGCGGCGCGGACCGCAGCGCCAACACCACGCCGGGCAACAAGAAGGGCGGCTTGTCGAACATCGTTGAAAAGGCGATGGGCTCGATCATCAAGTCGGGCAACTCGGCCATCTCCGGCGTGCTGTCGCCCGGTGAAAAGGTCAAGCAGAAGGGGCTGATTTACGCGGCCACGCCGGCGAGCGATTTCATCTGCGGCACGCTGCAGGTCGCGGCGGGCATCAACCTGCATGTATTCACGACCGGCCGCGGCACGCCGTACAGCCTCGCTGAAGTGCCCGTCATCAAGGTCGCGACGCGCTCCGATCTCGCGCGCCGCTGGCACGATCTGATGGATATCAACGCCGGTACCATTGCGACCGGTGCCGCGACGATCGAAGACGTGGGTTGGGAGCTGTTCCGCCTGATGCTCGACGTCGCAAGCGGCCGTAAGGAGACCTGCGCGGAGAAACTCAAACTCCACAATGCGTTGGTGCTGTTCAATCCGGCGCCGGTGACCTGATAGTACCGATCGTAACCACGACAAAGACTGAGACATGACTGACTCGAACCTTGACCGCCCGGCGGCGCAGAAACCTTTCCGCCGTCTTCTGCTTACCGGCGCTGCCGGCAACCTCGGCCAGCAGTTGCGCGGTGCGCTCGCTGCGTGGGCCGATGTAGTGCGCGTCACCGATATCGCGCCGCTGGGCGAAGTGGCGGCGCACGAAGAAGCATCGATCGTGGACCTCGCGGATGAAGCCGCCGTTCATGCGCTGCTGGAAGGCGTGGATGCGGTCGTTCATCTGGGCGGCATCTCCGTCGAAGCGCCGTTCGAAGATCTGCTCGAAGCGAATATCCGCGGTCTGTACAACCTCTATTCGGCCGCGCAGAAGCAGGGCGTGAAGCGCATCGTGTACGCGAGCTCGAATCATGCCGTGGGTTTTCATCCGACGACGTCGGTGGTCGATATCGACGCGCCGCTCCGTCCCGACAGCCTGTATGGCGTGACGAAGTGCTTCGGCGAATCGCTGTCGCGCTATTACTTCGACCGCTTCGGTCTCGAGACGGTGTGTCTGCGGATCGGCTCGTCGTTCGAGCAGCCGAAGAATCCGCGCATGCTCGTCACTTATCTGAGCTTCCGCGACTTTATCGAACTGGTGCGTTGCTCGCTGTTTACCAACCGGGTCGGGCACGCAATCGTTTATGGCGTCTCGGATAACCGGACCAAGTGGGTCGACAACACCAAGGCGGCGTTCCTCGGTTTTCGTCCGCAGGATAGTTCGGTCGAGTTCGAGCACCTCTTTCCGATCACGGCGCCTACCGCTGACCTCGACGATCCGACGCAGCATTTTCAGGGCGGCCCGTTCGTGCTGGCCGGTCCGATGGAGCCGAAGTGGTGAGCGGCATGGCGAACCCGCGGGTGGAGCGTGTCGAGGCGGCAGGGCAGGCGCCCGCGTCAGTCGGCGAGAGCCCGGTATGGCGTGCCGCTGAACAGGCGCTCTACTGGGTGGATATTCCTGCGCAAAAGATCGTGCGGCTGCGGCTCGAAGCGGCTGAGCGCACCGAGTGGCAATTGCCGGAGAAGGTGGCGTGCATCGCTTTCGATCATCGCGGCACGGTGCTGGCGGGCTGTGAGACGGGGCTCTTTGCGGTCACGCTGACTGAAGGCGCGCCCCGCGGCGAAGCGATGAAGGTGACGGGCAGAAAGCTCGCCGCGCCGCGCTTCGCCTTCGACGATATGCGCTTCAACGATGGCCGGTGCGATCGACAAGGGCGCTTCTGGTCCGGCACGATGGTGCAGGACATGGCAGCGGCAAATCCTGCGGGCGCGCTCTATCGCTTCGATGAGCGCGGCCTGTTGTCGGCGCCGGTTGTCGAAGCGTTGATCACGCAAAACGGTCTGGCGTGGTCGCCGGACGGCGCCACGATGTATCTGTCGGATTCGCATCCTCTGCGCCGGCAAATCTGGGCGTTCGATTACGACATCGAAGCGGGCGAGCCGCGCAATCGGCGCGTATTCGCTGACCTGCATGATTACGCCGGGCGTCCTGACGGCGCGGCCGTGGACGCCGACGGCTGCTACTGGATTTGCGCAAACGACGCCGGCCTCTTGCTGCGCTTTACACCGCAAGGCAAGCTCGATCGGCAGATTGCCGTCCCAGCCGTGAAGCCCGCGATGTGCGCGTTCGGCGGCCGGAATCTGGACACGCTGTTCGTGACGTCGATCCGTCCCGCGACGGGCGCGAGTGAACACGACGGCCACCTGTTCGCCGTTCGGCCCGGCGTGACCGGGTTGCCCGAGCCCGAATACGCGGGCGAACTCTGAATAAGCGACGTGAATGAGGTGGGGCGCCGGGGAATTAGCACGTCGGCGCCCAACAGTCGCAGCCTTTTATTCATCACTTGTCGTACAACATAGTGGCAAAAATGCCACTTTCGGGTCATCTTCCTCTCTACGAAAAATATAAATCCGCGATGTGGGGATTTTGCTTAGTCTCCCTTCTGGCATGGCTTTGATGTCGGATTTTGACCCGGAAACTCTTACGTCCAACCCGCTGTCGTGCGGGTAAATACCGGCTGTACAACTCAAACCACGTTTTATAGACTTCATATGTCGTCGTACAACATATGAGCCCAAACAAATTCCTTTCGAGATAGCTTTGGGCTCCCGGACAAAGAGGCCAGTGTTCTCTACGCGCATGACCAACGCGCGCGGGATTCATGCCGAAGCAGTCGAAGTAAAGAAGTCGAGTTGTCTGACAGGAGTGCTGAGCATCTGTGCCGGGGAAGTAGAACAGGCCAGCACGGCAAACCGCTCGCTACCCACAGGGGTTGCGTGCGTGGAGCCGGGAGACGCATCAAAACCATGTCGCATCCGTGAGCGGCCTTCCGTGAGCGACCCCGCGAAAGCGGTCCTTCGCAAGCGGTCCTCCGCATCCGGATGATCTAATTTCAAGGAATGTCACGATGAAAAACAAGTTTGCCTCTTCCCGTGTTTCGATGATTGTCGCGGCCTCCGTGCTGGCATTCAGCACCGTGTCGGCACACGCGCGCGTGTTCCGGGTGTCGGACGTGCATGGCGACACCTATCCGACCAATATGGCCGTGAAATACATGGGTGAAGAAATCAGCAAGGCAACCGGTGGCAAGGATTCCGTGAAGGTCTTCGGCAACAGCGCGCTGGGTTCCGAAAACGACACGATCGATCAGGTGCGCATCGGCGCACTGGACATGGCGCGCGCCAACGGTGCCGCGTTCAACGAGATCGTGCCTGAATCGATGATTCCGTCGCTGCCGTTCCTGTTTCGCGACATCGACCATTTCCGCAAAGTGATGTACGGCCCGGAAGGCCAGAAGATTCTCGACGCCTTCAAGGCGAAGGGCATGATCGCGCTGACGTTCTATGAGAGCGGCGCGCGCTCGATGTACGCGAAGAAGGCCATCCATTCGCCCGCCGATATGAAGGGCCTCAAGGTGCGCGTGCAGCCGTCGGATCTGATGGTCGACGAAATCAGGGCGATGGGCGGCACGCCGACGCCGATGCCGTTCGCCGAAGTCTATACGGGCCTGAAGACGGGTCTGGTGGATGGCGCGGAAAACAACCTGCCGTCGTACGAAGAGACCAAGCACTTCGAAGTCGCGCAGGTCTATTCCGAAACCCAGCATTCGATGACGCCGGAAGTGCTGGTGTTCTCCAAGAAGGTGTGGGACACGCTGACGCCGCAGGAACAGGACATCATCAAGAAGGCGGCGGCTGACTCCGTGCCTTACTACACGAAGCTGTGGACCGCGCGTGAAAGCGACGCGGCAAAGACGGTCACAAAGGGTGGCGCGACGATCGTTACCGCGTCGCAGATCGACCGTCCTGCTTTCGTGAAGGCGATGCAGCCGGTTTGGGCGAAGTATGAAAAGACGCCGCAAATGAAGCAGCTCGTCGACGAAATCCAGGCAGTCAAATAAGTTCGGACGTAACGCGCTGGGGAAGGGCCGTGCAGCACGGGCTGCCGGTTTTTCCCACGGTGCGGTTTCCTGAGCCGGTGAGGCTTGGCAGGATTCCTGAAGATCAAATATAAGTCCGCCGTATGCAAGGATGGGGTCAATGAGATTCATGAAACGCCCAAACGATTTTCTCTTCCGCGTGCTGGTGGTCGTGGCGTCGGCGAGTCTCGCCACGCTGTGCCTGTTGGTGATTTATAGCGTCGTGATGCGCTATGTCTTCAGCGATGCACCGGATTTTGTCGAACCCATTGCCCTCCTGCTGGTGATTGTGATCGCCATGTTCGGCGCCGCGCTCAAAGTTCGCGAGGGCGGCCACATTGGGCTCGACTCGCTAGTCAAGAAGCTGCCGCCCAAAGGCCAGACGATTGCCCATGCGTTCCAGCATATTTGCCTGATCGTGCTGGCCGTGGCGATTTTCTTCGGCTGCTGGCAGATGGCGGAGACGACGATGGACGACAAGATCCCGATCCTGGGCCTTCCGGAAGCGCTTCGATATTTGATTCCGGTCATTGCTAGCGCCTGCATCGCTCTGTTCTCGTTCGAGAACCTGCTGGGGCTTTTCGCACAGAAACAAAAATAGAAGAATCATGGAACTTGCCATCCTCTCAGTTAGTTTCCTCGTTTTCCTCGTATTCGGGGTTCCTGTTTCGTTCGCATTGGGACTCTCGTGCGTCCTGACGTATCTGTATGAGGGCTTGCCGGCGGCTACCGCCATGCAGTCGATGATTTCGGGAATGAACGCGTTTTCGTTTCTCGCGGTCCCGTTCTTCATTTTCTCCGGCGAGTTGATGCTGCACGGCGGTATCGCCGACCGCATCCTGCGCTTTGCGCAGGCCACGGTGGGCCATTTCCGCGGTGGGCTCGGCATGGCTAACGTGGTCGCGTGCACGCTGTTCGGCGGCGTGTCCGGTTCGCCGACGGCAGACACCTCCGCCATGGGCGGCGTCGTCATTCCGCTGATGAAGCGCGAAGGCTACAGCGCGGCCTATGCGGTCAACGTGACAACCCATTCGTCGCTGGCGGGCGCGCTGATGCCCACCTCGACGAACATGATCATCTATGCGTTCGCGGCCCAAGGCATCACCGGGACGTTGAACGGTCACCAGATGAGCGGCGTGTCGATCGGCGATCTGTTGTTTTCCGGTCTGTTGCCGGTGCTGTGGGTGATGGGTTTCGTGCTCATCGCCGCGTACTGGCAGGCGGTCAAGTTCGGCTATCCGCGCCGCCCTGACGGCTCGACCGAATTGCAGCGCTTTCCTGGCTGGTTCGCGGTGGCCCGCACGTTTCTGGGTGCATTGCCCGGTTTGATGGTGATCGCGATCATTCTGGTCTGCGTGGCCAAGGGTATTGCTACAGCGACGGAAGCCGCCGCTATCGCAGTGGCTTATTCGCTAGTGCTGACGATCGTCATTTATCGCACGATGACGATGAAGAAGCTCTTTCATGCGCTGTCCAAGGCCGCTAAAACCACTGGCGTGGTGTTGCTGCTGATCGGCGTGTCGAACATGCTGCGCTACCAGATGGCCTATCTGGAGATTCCCGACGCCATCGAGCACATGCTCGATGGGGCAACGAGCTTGCCATGGTTGATGCTGCTTTACATCAACATCATCCAGATCTTTCTCGGCACGTTCGTCGACATGGCCGCGCACATCCTGATCACCACGCCCCTGTTCCTGCCGATGGCGATGCATGCCGGCGTCGGCCCCGTTCAGTTCGGGATCATGATTTTGCTGAATTGTGCATTGGGTCTCGTGCATCCGCCGATCGGGTCGGTGCAGTTCATCGGCTGCGCGATCGGCAATGTGTCGATAGGTGAAACCACCAAGGTGGCGTGGCCTTATTACCTGGCTATCTTCAGCGCGATCAACATCGTGACGTACGTACCGATGTTCTCGACGTGGTTGCCTAGCCTGATCAATGGTCACCCGGTGTTTTGAACGCTTGATTAAAAGTCGGCGCCGGTGTGGCACTGCCAGATATGACAAATAAGTTTTTTACAGAGGAGCAGAAATGAAAAAGGTAATAGCAACCTCGGCCCTTGGGTTGGTCGCCC
>NZ_JALOCP010000032.1:0-90120 GCF_030511745.1 Paraburkholderia sp. SECH4 | reverse complement strand
GAACCCCTGTTCTCCGACGCATCTGACAATCCGGTGTGCTTTAACTAGCGCTTACATCTGAACGGAAGCAGAACACTGAATCGCCCAGGCCGTGAGCCACCAAAGGACTGGCGTCGTCTCATGGCGATAGCCACAGGGAATGCAAACATCCCCTGGACACGGGCTGGCACCAAAGTTTCTCTGGGGCGGCAATTGCCGCCAGGGCGGTCGCGGTGCATTGCGATAGCTTGATCCCGACGGGTGTCTGGTGCGATTCGGTTCGCAACCAACGAGTGAGAAAACGGTCGCGGTTAGTATTTGCAGCGGTGAAGATGGCGCGCTGTACTCGCTGTGAATTGACGCAACTGTTTGCGGCGTACTTCTTTTACCCTTGACTCCGGCCGGCTAATGGGTGTCGCTTGATATCAGCGATACCAGGTTTCCCGCCGTCTCTCGGGCGTGGTTGAGCGCGTCGGCTCGTCCCGCATATAGCGTCGCCAACGTAAGTGCGGCCATGGCAGTGGCAACGCACGTACACGTCAGCCCAGCGACGACGGGCCGGCCGCCCATCGCCGTCGATATGGCCAACCACCATCTGCGAGGCGACGGAATCATTGCATTACGCATGGCGGGAGCGCACTGGACAAGCCAAGCGGGTTCTCTTTCAGATGCATTTCAAGCAACGTTATATCTGCGAAATTTGCCATCTGGAGGTGACCGTGACGTCTGGTCGGCAGTCGCGGAATTATAACGTGCGAGTTTCGCGACCAGGCCAATCATCATTGCAGGATAAATCCCTGCTGAATAATGGCAAGACGGCCTGCACATTCAAAAGCGAACGATTTCCCCGAAACGTTGGTTTAGCTTAATTCCGGGAACGCCAACAGAAGATGGAATCTTTTCCAACTTTGCAGTGAAAGCCGTCGCACACGCATGTTGGGAATCTGGTGGAAACCCCAGGTGAATATTTGGGTTTCGCCGCCGTTTCTCCTTCCACACGACATAACGGCACTTTGGCATCAATTTTGAAGCCTCGAAAACCATCACATCGCAACCCGGCAGTCGTTTAATACCGAGGTTGCGACAAGAATCGTAAAAATCGAGTCCAACTTGCTACGAGAGCGTCTGGTCGCTGCGATTGAGGCGGTGGGGTTCCATCCTGCGGTCAGCGCATCGTCGGGGCGGCCGACGGAGGAGGTGTGGCTCCCGATATGTCTTGCGATTGCAACCACGCGTCTGCGAACAGCGAAAACGAACGGAAGGCGCACCTTTCCCCCTGGGACCAGACAATCCACGTGACGTTCTAGCGGCTCGTAGCCGCTAGAACGTCGAATTGTCAGGCGTGCATCCCACGATTTGTCTGTCCCCTTTCCCCCTCAACCCATGTGCAAGCCACCGTTGAGCGAGAAATCTGCCCCCGTTGAGAAAGCCGATTCGTTACTCGCAAGCCACGAAACAATTGATGCAATTTCCGACGCCTCTCCGAGACGGCGTATCGGAATGCTCTGGACGATTGCATCCAATACTTCGGGACGTACGGCACGTACCATATCCGTCCCGATGTACCCGGGGGAAACCGTATTCACCGTGACGCCCTTTGTGGCTACTTCCTGAGCAAGCGACATCGTGAAGCCGTGAATGCCCGCCTTGGCAGTTGAGTAGTTGGTTTGACCGAACTGCCCTTTCTGGCCGTTCACGGACGAGATATTGATTATCCGGCCCCACTCTTTACTGACCATCCCCTCAATGACCTGTTTGGTCACGTTGAAAAGGCTCGTGAGGTTTGTGTCAATGACCTCGTTCCAGTTCTCCCGCGACATTTTACGAAACACGCCGTCCCGCGTGATGCCGGCGTTATTCACCAGCACGTCAACGTCACCGACCTCCTTCTTCACTTTCGCGAAAGCGGCCTCCGTGGATTCCCAATCGCCGACATTGCCCTCCGAAGCGGTGAAGGAGAACCCAAGCACGGCCTGCTCGGCTAACCACCGTTCCCGTCGCGGTGAGTTGGGTCCGCAGCCGGCCACGACGGTTAGCCCATCCCTATGCAGACGCTGACATATAGCTGTTCCAATTCCACCCATGCCGCCGGTCACGTACGCGATTCGCTTTGTCATACTGCCCTCTCTCTTTTTTATGCTACGTTCATGGAACAAAATGACTTTAAGTGAGACGACCACGATTGACGTGGCTGTCCCGCTCATGAATCACAGGTCAGGCCATCGGACCGATTCTCCCGGGTCGCGTATTGCACTATTCTTTCACGTCGAGAACAATTCGTCTCGCGAAAAAAGCATCCATGCGTCCTGCATACTCTAGCGCGTCAGGCTGCATCATCTCGGCGCAGTCGACGCTTTTCATACGTAGTCCTATTCGCTTCCGCCTAAGCGTCAATGCGATGACGGCGCCTCCCGTTCGTCTGACGGCATGGTCGCCCACAGCCATGTTTTTTTCAGTTGCGCAGGTCAGTCTTTATTGTCGCAGCGCCCGTCATTTTGGGTGCCTGGCATTCCGTGATTGAGTACGTCGCGGCTTTGGAGCGATGGGATGGCGCGTCGAGATAGGTCCAGGCAAGTGCACCGGAAGGCGCCCCAAGGTGAGCGACCACGCCTTATAGAATCATGAATCAGCTTGCCGGCCTCCGGCTTCCCACGCTGCTCCAACTTCTGGACGAGTATGTGCGGGAGCCATTTTCATGCTGTCCCATCCGTGCCACGCCTCGGACAGAGGAACTGTTTCCTTGAACTCCGCGTGAATGCTTGCGGCGTCCGTGACGTCGGAAGCATTCACGCGGGCCGGCGACCTGATACCGCCTTGTCACCTGGCTAGCATCATCGCCAATGAGACACTCCGCAAGCACCATCCTTCGCGCTGCCGTGAGCCGTGAGCAACACGTTCGCGGACCACGTCCATCCCCAGACGCACCGCAGGCACGTATCGTTCGTTCACTCGTCGTAGAGGTCGCTGCACGGTCCGTTATATCGAACATCGAGCGATGAATGGTCCTTGAAAACAAGTCGTTTCACAACGCCACAATCCTGGACGGTGCGAACGGCATCGCGCTTCACGAAGACCCCCGGGCGTTCGTCGGGGAGAACCAGCTGCAACAGCGGACCGAACTTTTGCATGGCGTCGAAAAAGCAGGGTTCGCGCGATGGTTCCGAGACCCCAAGCCAATAAATAAGAGCGGCACTGGGGTCTCTGGAGTCGCGTGCGAGGAACCGCAGCGTCTGCCGGGTAAGGAGATTCGACGACGGTTCGACGCGTGGGACATCGCGCATGGGGGTCTCCGTTGGTTGCCTGTCCATATTCGTGATGCTTGAACCTGAAGCAGGTCTCAAGTCTTCATGTCGACCCAGATGCGTCCCCAGTAGGTCGCATACTTCAACGCCTGCTGGTCATCGAAGAAGTAGTCGAGCGCAGAAAACGATTCTGGCGAACGGCCGGGTTTTTCGATGACAAGGTCCGCGGCATGCAGACCACCGTGCGCAGGACACGCGCTGGCCGTGAGTTGATAGCCTCGATGCGTCGTCGCAACGACTGCCTTCATGAACAGTGTCTCCATTGTTTACCTTCGCGCGGGGCCGTGGATACCTTCGGCATCCAGGCGTCACACGCGACTATTACGGCAGACCATTACCCGCCTGCGACAGCCCATCTATTGGGATTTCTGACTTCACTGGCATTCTGGGTGAAAGCCATGGTCATCAAAACCGGGGTTAACGCCGAGTGATACATGGCATATCAACCACACAATGATGGGACACGTACGCTGAGCCGAGAGACGGCGCTAGCGCTGAGCAGATAGCCGCCGCGCGACGGCACCTACTTCTGAACGCTGCCCGGCCGCATGCAGAATCTACGCTCGAACTCGGCGTCTGCACGGCAGTTAGCACCTATCGATGTGTTCCACTCTGTCCATGAAACAGCGCACGACTAGCCAAGGTGGCGATAGTGGCAACAGTCACACACGTGAGCGTAGCCGACGACCACAGCCCGACGAAAATCAGGCAAAGAAAGGCCGTGGCGGAAAACGAAATCTGTAAGACACCGAGGGTAAGCCGCAAAATACCCCAGACAAGGTAATGGTTCTCGTCTGGCCCCAGGGCTCGCGCAGGATTCGAAGCGACGGCACTCCCGGCTCGATAGTGCTTGCCTCGTGCCTGCTCCCGGTGCCTGTCAGCTTTCATAATTCGGGCGCCCCTCTGGATGAAAATTTCCCGTTGCGTGAGGCTGGGTTCCTACGCTGTCCAAGCTAAGTTCAGTATTCTTCGGCGATAAGAACGGAGACCATCGTGCCCACCCGCTTTCGCCTTCAACTGCGCAACACCTCGTGCTCGCGCTGCTTTCGATGTTCGTGGCGAATGTCGGTACCGCGAACAACATAGACGACGGACTCGGCGATGTTGGTCGCATGGTCGCCGATACGTTCGATGGCCTTCGCAATGAACAGATAGTCCAGCCCAGTGGAAATTGTCCGAGGGTCTTCCATCAGGTATGTCACGAGTTTGTGCATGAATACCCTGAACTGGTTATCGATGGCTTCGTCATCCTGAATAATCTGTTCCGCGGCAGCCATGTCCATTCGAGCAAACGCATCCAAAGCCCGGCGAAGAATGTTTGAAGCCATTTCCCCCGAAATCTTGATTTCAGCAATGTTGATGTCCCGCCCGTTGGAACCCATCGCAATGCGACGAGTTCGCTTCGCAATCTTGCGCGCCTCGTCGCCTGCACGTTCAAGATTGGTGACGCATTTTGAAGCCGCCATCAGCAGGCGCAGGTCACGGGCGGCCGGTTGTCGACGGGCGATAACATTGCTAATCTCTTCATCGATTTCTATTTCCATTGCATTGAGCCGGCGTTCACCCTCGACAACGCGTTCGACAAGTTCCATGTCGAACGTATTCAATGCATCTATCGCGTGGGTAATCTGTGACTCCACGAGACCGCCCATTCCGAGCAACCGCGTTGAAAGCAGAGAGAGGTCAGCGTCAAACTGACTTGAGAGATGTTTGTCCGGAATTTTTTTCTCCTCAACCGACGCGGCCGGTGTCGTAATTTTCAGTAGCCCGCTGTGTCGAGTTCGACCAAATCTGTTCGGGCTGTACCAATCCCGACGAACTCGTCGAAATACATGAATGCCGTCCGTTCCGTGAAGCGGCCGCCTGATACATCGGTGCAGTGCCCCGGCCACTGCTAATCGCATACGCCAAGGTACGCGCAGGAGTTTTCATCCGCTACGCGGCGGCACCTTGGAACCAGGCGGCGGATTTTGAAATTCAGCGCTGAGCGCGCGCTCCGGCGTCCCTGCCTACCTACATTCCGACCACCAGGACCGTCAACATCAACCGTTTAGCCATTAGCTGAAACAGTATATACCGTATTATTGATGTGCAAAATTCGATGCGCGGCGCAATGTCGCTCTCCCGGAATGAAGTGAGCGGCCAATCCCAACGGCTCAGAGCGCGTTTGTCGATTTGGCAGACGCGCATGCTCCGCTGGGGTTCCGACGCAAGGTCGGACGGTCACACCTCCTGACCGGAGACTTTGACAGTCGTGTCCGCTCGACGCTAGTTTGAGACGGTGCGCCACCGTGGTGACATCAATGTGACGCCGCATACGGTGGGCGTTGAGGCGAGGGGGTATCGTTGCGCGTCCGTCGTTGCGCCGGGCAATCGCTGGATGCCCCAGATAACCAACGCCCCACCAGCTCGATATCAGTGACGCTCGGCTCAAGTTGTCCCCAGATTTTGTTGGCAAGGTTGTGGATAACAGGGGAGCACTTGCGTTAAATGTATGGTGAAAAACGGATATGCAGTCCCGCCCTCGGCACAGGCACAGGCACAGGCACAGGCACAGGCACAGGCACTCATGTTGACAGAGGCTGCGGGGCCTCGAGTAACCTCTCCGCCCGCGCCCTATCGTTAACCTTCAGGAGGCTCCCATGGCTGCAAAGCGCAAGTCTGAAATGAAAAACATCGCGCCGGCTGGAATTTCTAATCCGGGCGACGACCTCAAACAAGCCCTTAAGCCGATTGCTACCGCCCTGTCGGAAGAGCTCGCGGCCCTGTTAGCGGCCGTCATGGATGGTCGAAAGAAAAAGACGCTCGACCGACTATCGCAGGCGCTAGGAGATGCCCTCCCCACGCTCCTCCAGCGAGTTATCGAAGACGACCTGCTCGCAGATAGTGATGCGGCTCGCGAACGCCGGGCGACGCTTGTCGCAGCGCTACGGGCGCCTGAAATGCCTGCGAGGCCTCAGCAAACGAAGTCTGCCAGGCAAATACCGGCACACGGGGCGGACGACGGCACAGACTGGATGTCCGCCGACGCAGTCGCGAGACTTCTGAACGTATCGCCGGCACAGTTGAAAAAGCTTTCGCAGGATGGAAAGCTCGGTGATATCGACACGGATGACAATGGAGTAACGAGGTTTGAGCGCGCAGCCGTTCTCGTGTGCTACGGGCAAATGAAGCGACGGCAGCAAACGGGGCGGCAAGAAATGGTTAGCGACAATGGCCGACGTGGCGACAATGCCCTCAAGTCGACGACTTCAGCGCGTCAGCGAAAAGGTGCCGACCGACAATGATGAAATCACTGAAGGATGCGTTGGCTGGCTAAGTTATCAACTTCGAAGGCTGGCAATGGAAGACACGCCGGATTTCTCAAAGTACATACCGTCGAGAGATAGTGCTATCCCGAAAGTTGAAGTTGGTCGCCGACCTCTGGCGCCCCAGAATTCAACCTGTCCAAAGTGGTCCACAACGATTACCTCAGTTGCGCCGCCCTCGAGATAGCTTGCTATCCGGCGGTCGATGCCCTGCACCCTGTCACTATCGAGAAGCACTTCAACGCACAGGTCGGGCACGAATGGCACCGGGTCGTCGCGGTCGAATCCTTCCCACTTGTCGCACGGCATCCAGACGACGTCCGGGACCCGGATGCCAAATGACCGGGTCGAAACGGCCACCGACATGGCTGCGAGATGCCCCATGTGTTCGGTCAGGTGACAGTAAACATCTGTGAGCACTATCTGGCGTCTGGCAGACGGGGAGGGATTCAGAACAGCCTCGCCAAGTTCGTCCAGCTCATAGCGGTAACGCTCGACAAATTCTGTATTCGGAGTGACGCGACGCCAGGCTGCGAGCAGTTCGTAGTGGTCCAGAAGAGCAGGCGTGGCCATAGTCATCTCGCGGGGAAGTCACTTAAGCGTAAACCCTCCCAGAACGATTTGACAATTATTTTATTCTTGTGCGCCGCACAAATTTAACTGCGGCAATCAGCACATCTGGCATACGATTTTTTGCATTGACAGCATCGTCCGGCACGCTTTATCCCTATGGCGTGGGTAATCAAGGTCTAATGCTCACGTGGTTTCGCAGATATGTTGTGCAGCGCAGTGGCAGGGTGCGAAGACCGCAATTCACGGCTCTCGCCCTGATGCTTTACGATGTCAAACAAGGCATTGACCGCCAAGGCGTAGCACGAGCGCCATGCGCTCGCTCGCGGAACGGTTGTTAAGCCCGAACACACGGACCCTAGCGACGCCAGCCTTGGTAAGCCGTAACGCTTTTTGGCGTGCAAGCCGCGAACCTTCGCTGCGAGCGCTGGCGCTATCCGTACCTGCCCCAGTGTTATGCGTCCCTCCCGGGTGGAAGACATCAAAAAGTACCTTCGGGCGGCCAACAGGTCCCTCCGGCAACATAGGGCGGCCACGGGGAAAGCCGTGGGCCAGGTCCGTGCGGCATGAGCCGTATCGGCTGAAGACAGGAAGTCCAACATGAAACTTGACGACGCCACCTTCCGGCAACTGCGCCGTCTCGCTCCGGTCCTCGACGACTTGCTGAACGCAGGTGAGGTAGAGCATGCCGACCAGGCTGTACATCTTGCTGCACTGGCGCAACTCTGCTCGCACCTGTTCGACGCGTATCAGCGTCAGTACCCGGATGAGACGGCGCAGGCGCGTCTCGACGCTATCGAGTCGCAGTAGCGCAATCCGTCCTGGTTCATGGCCGACTCGTGTATCGACACCGGAATCAGCAGATATGCTGATTTGCCCCTGAGCACCAGGCAGCCTGCACGGCGCGATAAACGAAAGTCAGGCACCTCTTTTTGCCAGCGAGTTCGACCACCCTTCAACCTGAGCCGGGGCCGTGACAGGACTCAGACTGGCGGAAGGATTCACGACGCGCTCACCAAACGCTCGTGCCCGTTGCGAATAGACATACTGCCAACCGCCGACCGGGACGAAGCTGACGGGACGAATCATTGCTGCCGCTTCTGCGAAAGCAGGCGGTCGAATTCCTCACGCGCATCGCGCAGTTCCTGCATGGCGGCGGCAAACCGCGCGAGTTCAAGCGTCGACGGTTGCGCGGCTCCATTGCCATCAAAATGCTTTTCCAGCGCAGCCGACGCTGCCTGCACTTCCCGTGCGGCGCCAGCGATGCGCTCAAGTGCCACGGCCTCCGGCGACGCCTTGATTTCTGCCGTCATGTCTTGGTCACTCCCGCGGCTAGTGCCGCAAGGTCATGGTCGATTTGGCATCACCGTTGCCCGACTTCTTTCCGCCCACGCACGCGCCAGCTACCTAGGCGCGTTATTTCCGCGGGTCGAAGTCATCGACGGTCAGCACGATACGCTCGCTTGGCCGCGCACGCGCCTTTCGTTCCGCCAAAGCCACGATGCGCCTGCGGCCTTCCGAGAATGCTTTAAGAACGCGCGCATCAGTTGCGCCAGGTTGCACCCAGAAATGCTGCTCGAGTGTCTCGCGCGTGACGACGCACGCAATGTCGCGACCACAGAGTGATAGCGCAAATGCGACACCGTCTGTTGAAACACTGGGTTCAAGTTCAAGGGCTTCCACGATAGACGCTCGAAAGATTGCTTCCACGTACCGTCTTATCGTACGGGCGAAGCGGCAGAAATTTCAACAAAACCTGAATGGCGCTCGTCGCTTTTGCCCAACACTGTGGGTTGTGGGAACGGAAGTGGGATGCAGGCATCGCCCTGCCGGAAGAAACAAACCAGCAAGTCGAGAACGGAGAAATCGCGGCGTCGCGTTCGACGGTTAGCGTCGGATACTCTGCAGGAAAAGCCGCTAGTGTTGCGTGCTGTCTCGCGAGGACTGAAACAAAGCGGCGACGTTCATCTCTTCGTCCAGTTCCGGCCAGTACAACTGCTGGCGGTCCAAAGAGATTGCAAAATGCGCGCGCTCCGCTGTTGTAGCTGCCCACAGGACAGGGAACCGGTCCAGTGGAAACTGAACCGCCCGACCGTCAGCCAGGTCGAGGAACAGGCGTCGGCTGTCGAAATGCACACTTACCACCCTGCAGTCCATGGCCGTCTCCTGAATGAGAGCAACTTAAAGATAGGCCGCGGCAGAGCGGCGTTCAAGAAAGAATGACAGAAAAAAGGCCCGCACCAGCGTTGGAATGGAAGTGATACGTTTCTTCATTTTCAAGGTGATGTCGCCGGTCAGCGGTTTGCCAAGTTTGACCGCTGAAGTTACGGCTAAGGGAAGCTGACGGGATATCTCATCGTTCGAGCGCATGAGCCGACGCGCTTGAACTGTCCCCCTTCAGGAGAGTGCGAATCACCTTTATGAGTCGGGCTATGGACGTGGGCTTTGGCAAAAGGACATCCCACAGCGGTTCCGCCGGACGAGGCGGCGATGCGGCTGACAGCATGACCACTGGAATGTCGGCTGTGGCCGCGTCGTCCTTGAGCTGCCGGCACAATCCAACACCATCCATGCGCGGCATCATCCAGTCGGTCACGATGAGATTCGGACTCTCGACGACTGCTGCTGCCAGCGCGGCTTGCCCATCTGGCGCTGTGAGCACGCAGTATCCTTCCCGCTCAAGCAGTAGTCTAAGCGGGCGCAGAATATTCGGGTCGTCATCTACAAGCAGTATCGTCGCCAATCCAGGAAACCCCGTTTGCCCCGAGGGGGCAACCAGTAGCGCCGCAATGGGCGTTCCTGCCCCTCGGCTTTGCCACGGGCGCAAGCATCGTCGGCCTTGCCGCCATGACTCTTAAGTTGCGGGGGCTACAATTCATCCAGCACGGCAATTTCTTCCGTGCATCCTTAATACAAGTTACAACCCTGGAGCGCATATGGCCGGACCGGATGCGTCACCCGCAGCGGACCGCGCACGGCGCGCGGGCACGTTAATCACAACGGCTTTAGACGAACGCCCCCATCGCGCGCCTGACTTCGCGGCGGAAAACGACGCATTGAACTTAGCAAGCGACGAGGGAAGAACGAGAATTGAACCTCAGCGATTGTCAAGCAGGTCCGCTAGTTTGCTCGGTCGTGCTCTCACCTTGCCCGTCTTCGACCCGTTGGCTGCCGGACAACAGCGTACCGACAACGCAATCCCGGCCCATGGCTTTCGCGGCGTATAGCGCGGCATCTGCCCTTCCCATCATGTTTGCCAATGTGTCGCCTTCACGGTATTCATCCACGCCGGCACTGAAGGTGTACGCGACTTCGCCTGATGGAATAGTCAGACGCGCTGCCGCGACACGGACGCGAAGCTGGTCCATCAGACGAACGGTGTCGGCCCGCCCGGTGGACAGAGACAGGACAGCGAATTCCTCGCCGCCAAGGCGGCCGAAGATATCTCCGCAACGCAAGCCGCTTGATACCGTAAAGGCGAAATGCGCAAGCACCTGGTCGCCACCCGCATGCCCATGTTCGTCATTGATTGCCTTGAACTTATCGAGGTCCAGAATTGCAATAGACAGCCGCAACTTCGAACTTTTGGCTTCATGCAGCAACGACTCTGCCCGGACAAGGAAAGCACGGCGCACAAGCGCACCGGTCAGCCCGTCGACGTTTGCCAGCCGTTCCATACGCTCGGCCATCCGGTCGTGAGCAAGCATGAGCACGCCAATCGAGAGACATGGCAGCGCCAATATGCCGAGAACGAGGAATGCGATATTTAGCGGTGTCGGTTCCAGAAAGGCGGCCTGATGCTCCCAGCCCATTGCACAGGCGATACTGCGTGATGCGTGGACAGCCGCTCCTAGGAATGCCGCGCCCGACATAAACTGGTAGCAATATCTCGGTCTACCCGCCGGCCGTAAGCTGAACGCAATCCAGCCGATGACCAGACGGACGTACGCAAGAAACGCCGATAGCAGAGCAATTCTGGCATTGGCGTTTGGCGATATGTATCCCCAGTAGACAATCCCAAGCAGCAAGGCGCCGTACGCGACGTACTCCAACGAACGCGAAGGTCGCAGTCCAAAGAACTCCCGACAGCCCTGCAGCATCATGAGTGCCGCAGCCCCGAGCAATCCGCTCGCGGCAACGATAACCACTTGTGCCGGCGTGGGCGCCTGCAGTGCGAGAAGGACGAGCGCTATGGCTATCACGGCGTTTGCGCCAATCCAGCGAGGCAACCCTGGTATCTCCGCGTGCAGTAGGGAACCAAATACCGCCATACTCACCACGCTGGACATGATTGCGACAATGAGGAGGGTGACGGGGCTGAACATACCTATTGGCGCGAAGTCGAAACTAACAGGGATATGGATTTGATGGCATCGTAGAGCGCGGCCACGTTGAGGCGCTCCTGCGGGCTTTTCTCCTTGGGTCGGAGAGCACGCGCTCTCATATGCGTTTACGGCATGCGGCTGGAATTCTTGAATCATGGACGCCAGGCTTGGGACGACTCCGAGCTTGACATGGCACCATGCGTGGCCCGAGAAGGTTCATGTGCCACCACCACGGTACCATCATCATCGGCCGCCCCACACCACCGCCCGCCCCCTCCGCATCGCTGCTGAACTGTAGGTAGTGGCTTCGGGGCACATTGCAGACTGGCGAGGTATCAATTTGCTAGTGAAGCGGAAATGAGCTCCGTGCTTGCGTCGCATGGTCTCGCATATTCAATCTTGAAACCCATTCGCTCACCCGCCCGAAAATTGGACGCAACGCTTTGAAGATTCGGGTACCCAAGTCCGAGGCCGTACACCACGAGACGTTGACCGATGGAAATCGCAACAACTCTCGCCTCGGACACGAAGGCTGCTGAACGGGATTCTCAGCGTTCGGTGCCGTAGCACGTCTGTGCCAGATGCTTGCATGTGGTGCATTGCGATTGTCGGAGGGCACAATCCCGCAACTCGTCGTTCAACAGGGACGCATCAGGCTACATCGTCGAGATGCAGACCGTTATTGAATCCAGGCGCGAGTATTCCCCGTATATGGTCAGAGCCGTGCAATTACGCGTGGCAACTCTGGGGAGTACACCATGAAATGCAAGCCTATGTTCGTCGCTGTCGCACTGTCAGCAGCCGTCTCTGGCGCCTTTGCGGCCAGCGACACGGTCATGGTCGGTGGTCAGGCGATGTATCCGAGCAAGGACATCGTGGACAACGCGGTCAACTCGGCTGACCACACCACGCTCGTCGCTGCAGTCAAAGCCGCGGGCCTCGTCGATACGTTAAAGAGCCCCGGACCGTTTACGGTTTTCGCACCAACGAACGAGGCGTTTGCCGCACTGCCGGCTGGCACAGTCGACACGCTCGTGAAGCCTGAAAACAAGGCGACGCTGACCAGCATCCTGACATACCACGTCATTCCTGGGCGCTACGACTTCCGCAAGCTCGACCAGGCCATCAAGGCTGGTGGCGGCAAGGCGGAACTGAAGACAGTCAATGGAGAGCTTCTGACGTTCAGTGAAAACGGCCCGCACAACATCGTAGTAATGGATGCCAGTGGCCACACTGCCGACATATCGACCTACGACGTCACCCAGAGCAACGGCGTCATCATGGTGGTCGATAAGGTACTGATGCCGAAGTAAAAAGGGCAAATGCGCACGACAAGAAGTGCGAATTCAGCGCAGCGTTGTCATTTTCGGCGCTGAGTCACGACTGACTCACATGTCTCGCATCTGGACGCAGCAAATGTCTGCCCTGTTCAGATGGGAGTAGCTGCTTGCGCTCCGCCGCTGCGCAATCAGTCAGACTTTAGCGGTATATGAGACTTCGGCGCTGCTAACGCACGGGTCGACATCACAGGAGAAATACCATGGACAAGTTGACGATGAGGGCTCTGTTCGCGCGTGTCGCTGTCGCGTCACTCTGCGCGTGCGCAGCGACGTTTGCGCAGGCTGGCGGGAATGGCAACGGTGGAAATGACAGCGGCGGTGCTCACGGTGCCGCAACCGCTGGGATGACGTACCACGGCGAGCCCGTCTCGAGCCCGTGGAACCGGGTTTCCTCTTTTTCATCTCGCCCATATACCGCCTTCTGATTCGACCTGCAGCAGATGGTCTATTGGCGACAAATGACGTTCTGGCAACACCTACCTGCTTACATAGCGTCGACAGCGAAAGCTCCGGTTGCTGCCGTGACGTCACCTCCATTTTTCCAGCCGCCGCGTCATAGTCAAATACGCGACGTCCAGGGACCGTGGCTCGTTCCCGCCGGTAGCTTTCAGCTTCTACCAGCTTGACATGCCCGAGAAGCAAATTAGCTGGCGATATGCCAGCGAGCGCCGACACGCGAAGCACTGTCTCTATCGTCGGCAGACACCTTTCATAGACGCCAACTTCGCACTGCAAGGCTCTGGAGGCACTTCCTCCGGCGAATGAAAACGAGCTCGGTGAAG
Source organism: Paraburkholderia sp. SECH4 (assembly GCF_030511745.1). Taxonomy (NCBI): domain Bacteria; kingdom Pseudomonadati; phylum Pseudomonadota; class Betaproteobacteria; order Burkholderiales; family Burkholderiaceae; genus Paraburkholderia; species Paraburkholderia sp. SECH4. The sequence goes on along the minus strand of NZ_JALOCP010000032.1, from coordinate 76,514 downwards.
CAAAGCGGCATTGTCCAGAAAATGACCCGTGAATCGCCCTTTGTCGGTCAAGACTATGCCAATTCCATAGCGTTCGACCGCCTCCTCGAAAGGCGGTGACACCCACTCGCCTCCTCTCCAGGCGTATAGGGTACTGCCACCGTCGACACTGGTCTTTACGGCGTCCCCAGAAATCACGAAATTGAAATAAACATGCTTCGATTCAATGATTAGGAAGAGTGGCTTGGCGCAGGTAGAAACAGTGCGCGCCCCAAATCGCGGAACGTAACGCACACCGCGTATCGTATATGGCCGAGGCCAAGCTTCCAAAGCTGCCTTGTCCATGTCAACTTCGAATGCGCGAGGAATCTCACCACCGATATCTCGGCAATTGAATGTCATTCCCATCTTCAAACTGCGAAACTCTCCTTTGACGCGAACCTCCCCTTGATGAAGGTTGACGTTGGAGTCCGGATGCGATGCTCTTATCTCTCGCACAAGTTCGAGTCCGCCGAACGTCACGCCGGCCCGTGTACAGCTGCGTTCGACTTCAGCTTCCGGTAGCGGGCCTCGATAAGCTCCTTCAAATGTCATTTCCGTCTCCCACCAATGGTCAAGACTACAGTCGAAGCGCGAACATCATGGTGTAATCCGCGCGGACTGACTCGTTGCGCGAATGCCCTACATGGAATTGAGTCTCCTAGTGTCTCGCCACACCGAGCGCCATTGTGCGAGTGCGGTTTCCCTGATTCCAGGCTGAAGCCAAAACCAGGCTTGCCTGTGTGCCCTCCCAAGCAGGAGGCTCCGACTCCCGATGAGACATGCTCAATGTCGCTACGGGCGAAATCCCATCTATCCCCCTCGAGACCCCTGTACGGTTCAATAAGCTTTCCCAGATTCACTTCATCTCCACGCGGGAGAATTTCATCCATCAAGAAAACCAGGGCATGTGCTCCTGATTCGTGCCCAACAGTGTTACTGCAAATCGAAGGTTTGGCTGGATGCTCGTCGGATTCCACTTCCTTTCTCCTGTGACCAGCAAAAGGATAGGTCCAACACAAAGCCCCTCCAATGCTGCGCCAGCACTAAAGTACTTGCCGTTCGGAGCTTTTTAGGCGTGTCCCTTAAGACATCGAGCGAGCTTAGGTTAAGGCTGCAACGAACGAAATTTGTTTAGCAAAGCAGCAACGCAAGCGTGCGTGAGCGATAGATGCGCCGTTTTTTTGCGCATTTTTTGCGCAACGAGTTCGCGTGGTATGTGCGGTTTGTATAGCTAAATGTTGGTTTATGAACTTGAGGAGGTCGTCGGATGTTCAGTAATGAACTCGCTATGGTTGTAAAATTTTAGCTACTATAATTTTAAAACCACTTATTTATAGGGTGCTCCTTAAGACCGCGCATCCCCTTCGCTGTTTCATTTGAGCAGCGGGTTGATTACAGCTATGCCATTAAACATCCTTTCCCATGCCCAGTTGGATATCTGAGTTAGACGGGTGTGGATGCCGACTCGGTGGGTCGCCGACGTGGCTCTTCTAAAAAAAGAAACTTTTTCAGTTACATAACCTTTCGAAATTTTTTTAGCGCAATGTTTGCGGTGTTGCCCAATCTTTACGAACGGCATTATGCTGCACCGCAGCATAAGTATGACGGCCTGTTCGGGGGCTGTTAGCGGACTACTTAATCGCAAGCGCTCTCAACGGTCAGATGCACTAGAATCTGCCTGTTTATAAGACAGGTCGACGATTTCCGTGTTTTATGGGCTCGGCATTGCGTGTCGGAGGGTCTCCGGAGGGGGTAAAGACGTAGAGTTCGGTCTTTTATCAAGGGAAGAGTTTTGATACTTTTGGTCCCACCTTCACGGAGATTACGCCGCACGGTGCGGCGTGATCTCCGAACGGCGTACGGCATTCCGCACGCTCGGACAATTGAGTACTTGAGTACTGGCTAGCGGGTAACACAAGCGGCAATACGGACAAACTGCCGACGTCAAAAATTTTGTTCGGATAACTTAGCCCGACCGACACTGGACGCCAACTGCCCCCATGAACTCAAGCCCCGCCTTCTGGATGATTCCGTCCGCCCCGACGCCCGTCGGACCCTTCTCCCATGCCACCGAAGCCGACGGCTGGGTGTTCCTGACCGGTCAGATGCCGACCTCGCCGACCGACGACAGCGCGCCGCTGCCGGACGGCGTCGTCGCGCAGACTCAACGCGTGATGGACAACCTCATACTCGTGCTGCAAGGCGTCGGTCTGACGCTGCAACATGTGGTCGCCGTGCGCATTTTCCTGACCGAGTTCAAGCGCGACTATGCGCCGATGAACGAGACCTACCGCGCCTACTTTCCCGCGGACAAACTGCCGGCGAGAACCTGCATCGGTGTCACTGCGCTCGCACGCGACGCGCTGGTCGAGATCGACTTCATCGCGAAACGCCCGGATTGACCGGCCAGGACTGAAACGCCGATGGCGACGGCAATGACGATCCGGCCGGCAGAAACGCCAATCAATGCGTCGACTCTTCATCCAGCCCGAAGTGATGGCATATCGCCTCGTGCAGCGAGATCGCGCGTTCGTCCAGTTCGGTCGTCCACGGTTCGCCGTTCTCGCAGAGCCGTTGCAGTTCACGGCATTGCTGCGCGAATCGCTGCTCCTGCACAACCAGGAACCCGCCGGCCGCGCTATGCGCCCAGCCACCCAATGCTTCCCGGTCCTCCTGTTCGACAATAGCCAGCAGCCTCGGCAGATCGTTTTGAAGATGCTCCTTGAGCATGGCCGTGTAACGCGACTTGTCGTCCGCGCTGAGCGTGTTCACGGGGTCGGCGGTTGCTCCGGCTGCCGCTGGAGTCGCCGCAGCTGTCTGCTCGGCTGTTGCTGTTGCTGTTGCTGATGCCGGTGCCAGTGTCGCTGCGGTCGCCGATACCGGCTCCGCGGACGTCAACGCGAGCAGCGCCGCCTCCAACTCACCCAGCGACGCCGGCTTCGCGACATACCCGGTAAAGCCTCGCTCGCGCCAGCCTTCCTGCTGCTGGTTGTCGGTGACTGCGCTAAAAGCCAGCACCGGTAAGTCCGCATGCGCTTTACGCAATGCCGCCAGCAACGCATAGCCATCCATGACGGGCATGTGGATATCGGTCAGCACCACTTCGAAATGCCCTTGTTCGAATGCTGCCAGCGCTTGCCGCCCGTCGCCGGCAATCGTCGGCAGGCAGCCCAGCGCGTCGAGTTGCTCGACGATCAAGGTTTGGATCAGCGGATTGTCTTCGGCGACCAGCACCGTCAAGCCTTGCAAGGCCGGATTGGCTTCGGGAGGCGGCAATGCGGCGGAGGTCGGCGGCAGCGCCTCTGCGGCATCGGCGGCACCGGTGGCCGCGAGATCGACCGCGGCCAGAATCGCCTTGCGGCTGAACTCCGTCACTTCGAGCACGCCGTCGCCACACGGAGCGGGACGATGCGGTCCGGTGCGCGTGATCCACACTACGCCGGCCGGATGCACCGCACGCAACGCTGCAATCGCGTCGAGATCGTACTCGCCGGTGACCACCATCGCCTCCGGCCGGTTCACGCGCAACCACGCTTCTGCGCTGCGCATCGATACGACGGTATGAACAGACCACCCCACCAGATGCAAGCCGCTATCGATGATCTGCCCCGACTCGCGTTCCTGCGACACCACCAGCACACTGCCGCGGCGAGCCGGTTCGACAACCGGCTCGCGCAACTCGTCCGAGGGCGGAGCGAGCGGAATCGAAACACTGAACGCGCTGCCGACACCCAGCACGCTCTCGACCGAAATATCGCCGCCCATCAACTCGCACAGCCGCGCGCAGATCGACAAGCCGAGGCCGGTGCCGCCATAGCGGCTCGACGTGCTCGCTTCGCCCTGCACGAACGGACTGAAGATGCGCGCAACCAGAGCCTGATCCATGCCGATCCCCGAATCGCAGACCCGGCAGATCAGAATCGGACGTCCTTGCAGATCGTCTTTCACTTCGGCACTCAGCGTGATCTTGCCGCATGAGGTGAATTTGAACGCGTTGCTCAGCAGGTTGTTGACGATCTGCGCGATGCGCGTGCGGTCACCACGCAGCACCTGATCGAGCGTCGGCGACAGATGCGCATAGAAGCGAATAGCGCGATCCGCCGTCATGGGCGCGTAGGAGAGCGCAATGTTCTCGAAATCGTCGAGCGGGCGGAACGACTCGCTCACGAGCTTCATCTCGCCGGCATCGATCTTCGAAAAATCGAGGATGTCATTGACGATACGGCGCAGCGCATCGGCCGCAACATTCAACGCCGTGAGTCGCTGCGCGTGCGCTTCGAGCCCTGGTGTACGGGCGAACAATTCGAGGTTGCCAAGCAGCGCGTTCAGCGGCGTACGAATTTCGTGGCTCATCGACGCGAAGAAATTCGAGCGGGCCCGCATCGTGATTTCGGCGGTCTGCTGCGCGAGGCGCAACTGCTGTTCGAGCGCATGTTGCGCGGTGACATCAAGGATCGCGCAGAACAGCACGTCCTCGTCGGCGTAACGTGCCGGCGCGTAGGTAAATTGCAGAAACTGCGCTTGCGGCGAGGCGCTTTCTTCGGGCGCCGGCCGTGATGGCGGCCGTGATGGCGGCCGTGATGGCGGCTGTGACTGCGGATGCGCTTCCGGCTGCGCAGGCGCGACAAAAGCGGCGATCCTCGCGAATGCAGTGATCGAAGGACCATCCGGCGCTTGTGCACGAATTTCGTCGACGATATGCAGCGGCAGGCGACTGCGCCCGGCTTCCATATGCAGCAACTCGTCGGCCAATGCATTGGCGATGATGATCGAATAATCGCTCTGCCGGACGATGCACAAACCAACCGGCGTCGCGCTAACCAGCACGTGATTGATGGTTTCGCTTTCCAGCGCACGCGACGTTTCCGCGAAGGTGCTGCGCATCAGGCGCAGCCCCCAGAACCGCGCCGCCAGCGCGATCCCCGCCAGGACCAGCAGCGCGAGGCCGGCGAGCGCGGCCAGTTGCCAACCGAGCGCGGCAATCAGCTCACGCCACGACAGGTAGCTAACCAGCGAGCCAAAGCCTGGCATCAAAGGCTCGCTCAGAATCACGCCATCGCGGGTGTAACGGTATGCATCGGATGGCATATGAGCGACGGCGTCTTGCAGCATGGCTGCAGTCTGCGCGTCGACGGGCGGTGACGACACGATCACATGGCGATCCGCCGTCATCAGCAACTGCGTCCCCTCGCGGTCGGGCCGCGCGACATGCGCCAATAGCCCGTCAAGCGGAATGCTCATCGCGATCAGCGTGGTCGGTGTATCGCCGGCATAGTAGGCGCTCACCGTGGAGATTACCGGCACGCCTTGCAGTGGATCGCGATAGGGACCGAGCCAGATCCGCTTGCCTTTGCCGGGCATACGCGTGCCGGTTTGCGCCTGCAGTTCCTGTTCGAAGGCCTCCCGCAATGTGCTCACGATCGCCGGCTGCAAAGTCGGCGCAGCAGTCACGCTGCGATCGGCGCCCGAGTTGGCGACCGGTTGAGCGAGCGAAGGCAGAATCGCGGCGTAGTCTTCGGTCAGCCCAAGCAGGATCGCCCGTTGCGGTAGCTCGAACGCCTGCTGGGTCACTAGCGTCGACTGTGCCGCTTCGTAGATGCGCCATAGGTTCGCGCCGAATTGCGGCCCCCATGCCGCGCGCGCGGCGTCGCCGACCAGCAGGTCGAATTGCGCATCGACCCTTGGCACCGTACCGCGAGCGACGCCGCTCACGCGCACCGCATCCTCGACGCTTGCCGGCACGCGCAGTACGTTGTCGGTGTCGCGACAGTAGTCGAGCGTAAACTCAGCACGCCGCATGAACGATTCCTGCCGATGCAGGAGCCGCGAGAGGTCGGCGGCGCTCTGGGACGCGAACGTTCGCCGGTATTCGAGTTGCTTGTCCGCGGCAAGGACGGCCAGCAGCAGCGCAAAGCCCACCACGATCAGCATCAGCGAAGCGATCGTCGCGAGGTACAACCGTTGTTGGCGCTTCGCGCTATGGGCCAGCGACGCGAATGCGTGCGCCAGTGATTCCTGCGTGCGGTCGAGGATCTTTTGCATCGGCTGGCAAAGTTAGCGTGGTTCGCGCGCGCAGACCGCTGCGGCTCGGAGGAGCACGAAACACGTCTGCAGCCCTTTACGGGCGCAGTGTAGCGCTTTTGATAACAGCACGCGAAGCATCCGGCACTGATTTCCATGGCTACTCGGAACGCACGCGCATGATTTCGCGCACGAAGTCGAGCCGGAAGAATTGACATTAATCTGATAGATCGGCGTTACTCCCACCTCGACAGCCCGGAATTGACGCATCAGGATGCAACCGTCAGCGCCCAATTAGTTGCAAGGGCAGGCTGACCCGAGTAACAACGGCGTTTAGCAGCCCGCCCTCCCAAAGGACGGGCTATTTTTTCGCCGCCTGTTTCTCTCGTCGCGCCCCGCCCTAACCGACGCGCGCGTCAGCACCGTGACAGCCGGGGAGAGAAGGGCTGCACCGTCACGGGGCACGAAAAATGCAGCCGTCGGGGCGGAGAGTCGCGTTAAACTGGTTGTCACAGTCGGGCGTCACGGCTCGCATTGCCCGGCGGGCCTCGCCAGCCATTGGTCAATGCGGCGCAGCGCGAGGTCCCGGCAAGCAGATAGGTGGCGGGCGGATTCCCTACGTGTGAGCGCCGTGCGACAGACGGCGCGCCAACCTGCCCGTACAATGGTTCGATCAACAACGGAACAAGGACAACCTCGATGCGCACTACCGGGTCCTCCGGGTCAATGGCCCTGCTCACCGAATACGACGACGCAACGGCGCGCGAACTCCGCTCGCTGCGCCTCGAATCGACAGAAGACGGCAAAGGCATTCTTCTGATCGAGGTCGATGAGCGCAAGCCAGGCATTCACCGCGAAGTGCGCTACGAAATCACGCCGGCCGAACTGATTGCGGCCATTCGCGCGCATGGCGCTGAATTGCCGGGCGAACAGCACAATCATCGTCAATAAAGCTGCCACGCACGGTATTGCGCTTACGCGCGAATGCCGTGCGCCGTTTCTGCACCGCCGCCTTTGGTTTGCGTACCGAATAACGGCCTACGGGCATCCGTAGGCCGTTATTCATCATTCGCTTGCCGCGAAAGCTTCAATCCGTTCGCTTTGCTCCATTCGCGCTTCTATTCCGCGCCTTTAACCCGCGGGCAAGCCACAGTCGCGCTTTTAACACGCTAATAACTGGCCGCATTTCCGACATTTGCACGTCTTGAAAATGCGTCCATAATCCTTACATACCCCGTTGCTTTCCCTACCTGCGCCGCGCCCGAAAGGGCTGCGGATGTAAGCCGATGCTACATGATCTCGTCGAGCAATATGGACCAGCGCTCGTCTTCGTCAACGTGCTGGCCGCCTCACTCGGGCTGCCGGTGCCGGCGATGCCGTCGCTCGTGCTGTTCGGGGCGATGGCGGCCATGCATCCCGGGTCGGTGGGCACGCAACTGATGCCGGTCCTCGTGTTGTCGATCTTCGCCACGCTGATTGGCGACAGCGCCTGGTATCTCGCCGGCCGTATGTACGGCGGCAATACGCTGAAAACGATCTGCCGTCTTTCGCTGTCGCGCGACACCTGCGTAAAAAAGACCGAACGTTTCTTCGGCCGCTGGGGCGTGCGTGTGCTGGCGATCGCGAAGTTCGTGCCGGGCCTGTCGATCGTGTCGATTCCAATGGCCGGCGCAATGGGCACGCGCTACCGCACGTTTCTCACTTACGACAGCATCGGCGCCGCCTTGTGGTCGGGTACCGGTTTGATCATCGGCGCGCTGTTCGCCCGGCAGATCGATATGCTGTTCGCCATGGCCGGGCGGCTCGGGCGCACGGCCGCGCTGGTGGCCGTCGCGTTGCTGCTGCTGTATGCGGCCTATCGCTGGATTCGCCGGCGCCAGCTGATTTCCACGCTCGCGACGCAGCGGATCGAAGTCGACGAGCTGGCGGCGCTGGTCGCGGCCGGCAAAACACCGGTCGTGTTCGATATCCGCTCGCAGGAAAAGCGCGCGCTCGATCCGTTCGTGATTCCGGGCTCGCAATTCGCCGACGAGCGCCAGCTCGAGGAGATCGTCGCAACGTACCCGCACGATCAGAAGGTGGTGATCTACTGTTCGTGCCCGAATGAAATATCCGCGGCATGGATGGCCAAACAGATGAACGAAGCCGGCTTCGCCGACGTGTTGCCGTTACGCGGCGGCATGGAAGCCTGGCGCGACTCGGGCAAGGCAGTGGACGCGCTGCCCGGCATGCCACCGCCCGACGTGGCGGTCGACGATATCGCGCCGAAGGCCGTGTAGCGCAGCAGCGCATTCATATCGGCGCCCTCGCGCGCCCGCGCCGCTTCGCCCCCCGTGTCGATCAATCAGGAAGAACACAGAAGGAGCGGTTCAATGCTGTCGACTCAAGAAGTTGAAGGGCAACAAGCCGTCGTCGCCGACGCGCCGTTTTCGTCGCTTGCGACGCGCATGCATCAGATGTTCCCCGAACTCACGTGCGCAGAAATCGATCGTCTGCGCCGGTTCGGCGAAGTGGGCCACTGGGAAGCCGGTGAGCTGCTGTTCGAGACCGGCTACACCGGCCCAGGCATGTTCGTGCTGCTGGACGGGCGCGTGAAGGTTTATCAGCGCGATGGCATCGGGCGCGAGGTTGTGATCGCGGAACATGGCGCCAAGCATTTTCTCGCGGAAGTCGGTCAACTGTCCGGGCGGCCCGCGCTGGTCAACGGCATGGCCGTCACCCCGGTCGACGCTTTGCTGATTCCGCCGGACAAGCTGCGCGCGCTGATCGTCGCCGAGGCCGATCTGGGCGAGCGCATCATGCGGGCGCTGATCCTGCGGCGCGTGTCGCTGATCGAAAAGGGCGCGGGTGGCCCGATTCTGATCGGCAACAGCAGCGACGCACGGCTCGTCATGCTGCAAGGCTTCCTGTCGCGTAACGGCCATCCTCATTCGGTGATCGACGAGCGCGACGAAGACGCACTGCGTCTGATCGAGCAATTCGCCGCGCAGAAAGAAGACATGCCGCTGGTGATCTGCCCGGACGGCTCGGTGCTGCGTCATCCGAGCATGCCGGAACTCGCCACCTGCCTCGGCCTGCTACCCGATCTCGACGATTCGCATGTGTACGACGTCGCAATCGTCGGCGCCGGCCCGGCCGGCCTCGCTACCGCGGTGTACGCGGCGTCCGAAGGCCTCTCGGTCATCGTGCTCGACAGCCGTGCGCCAGGCGGCCAGGCAGGTGCCAGTTCGCGGATCGAAAACTATCTCGGCTTTCCGACCGGTATCTCCGGCCAGGCGCTGGCGGGCCGCGCGTTCGTGCAGGCGCAGAAATTCGGCGCGCACGTGGCGATTCCGGTCCACGTCAAGGCGCTGCATTGCGCGGAGTCGCCGTACCGGCTGGAACTCAAGTGCGGCGGCAAGATCACGGCCCGCACCATCGTGATCGCGAGCGGCGCGGTCTATCGGCGCCCCGCGCTCGAAGGGCTCGATCGTTTCGATGGGCGCGGCGTGTATTACTGGGCGTCGCCGGTCGAGGCCAAACTGTGCAAACGCCAGGAGATCGTACTGGTGGGCGGCGGCAATTCGGCGGGCCAGGCGATCGTCTATCTGGCGACGCACGCAGCCAAGGTCCATGTGCTGATCCGCCGGGACGGCTTTGAAGCCACCATGTCGCGCTATCTGATCGACCGCATCCGCTCGCTGCCGAATGTGTTCGTGCATCCGCATTCGGAGGTCGGCCGGCTCGAGGCGGACGACATCGGGTTGGCGTCGGTCGTGTTGAAGAAGCCGCTACCGGACGGCACCGCAAGCCTCGATACGCGCCATCTGTTCCTTTTCACCGGCGCCGATCCGAATACCGACTGGCTGCGCACCTGCGGCGTGCAACTGGACGACAAGGGCTTCGTGCTGACCGGCGCCGGCGTGGACGGCGCCTCCGTCTGCGACCTCGCTACAACTGTCGAAGGCGTGTATGCGATCGGCGACGCGCGCGCCGGGTCGACGAAACGCGTGGCGGCGGCGGTCGGAGAAGGTGCGGCGGTAGTCGCGCAGATCCATCAACTGCTGGCCGTTTCGGCGGGAGAAGCGGTCGCTTTGGGGGCTTGAGCGGCCCCCCGGGTAACCTGCTGTTACACACGTCTTCAACTGGTTGCACCTGCTTTTCTTTCTGTATCGTAAGATTGTTGTCAGCCATTCGACAGCGAATGGCTGACTCTTTCGACTGCAATCTTGCATGGGACACAGGAGACAAGCATGATCCAACGCGCGATCGTTTTCGCCGCCTTCGGCTTTGCCGCCGCCTGCGCAGCGACCTCTGCCTCGGCCCGGGTGGACGTCGGCGTGTTCGTCAACACACCCGGCCTCATGTACGCCCCGCCGCCTGTGGTTTATGCACCCCCACCGGTCGTTTATGTGCCTGTGCAACCCGCGTATGGCTATGGGTATCGCGGCGATTACTACCGCGAGTACCGCGAGCGCCATGACCATGGCCGCCACCGTGGCTGGGACAAGCACAACAGGCGCGACTGGTAAGGTCCGTTCGGGAGCGTTGCGCAATTGCGGAGTTGCAGCGCCGTTGCCATTGTGCCCACCGTGCCTCCCGCGCTGCCATGCTCCGGTTGCATTCCACGCCGATTCGTCTGCCGTATTCGCGCTAAAGTAGCGGCTGCTGATCCAGGCCGGACCTCGCGTCCGCTCCTAATCCCGTGACCGACGCCCGCGTGAAGACTCTTCCACTATCCGCCGCGCGCACCCTGCATCTGGCCGCGCAAGGTTTGTTGACGCCGCCGCGCCGCAAGGCCGTCAAAGCCGACGTGCTCGACGCGATTCGCCGCATGGCGCAACTGCAGATCGACACGATTCACGTCGTCGCGCGCAGTCCCTATCTCGTGCTGTTCAGCCGGCTCGGCGCGTATCCGCAGCAATGGCTCGACGAGCATCTCGCCGAAGGCAAGCTGTTCGAATACTGGTCGCATGAAGCTTGTTTCGTCCCGACCGAAGACTACGGCCTGCTGCGCCATCGCATGCTCGACCCGAGCGGCATGGGCTGGAAATACGCGGCGGAGTGGCACAAGAAGCACCGCAAGGACATCGACAAGCTGCTCGCGCATATCCGTGCAACAGGTCCCGTGCGTTCAGCGGACTTCGCGCGCGAGGCGGGCACGGGCAACGGCTGGTGGGACTGGAAGCCGGAGAAGCGCCATCTCGAAGTGCTGTTCGCGATCGGGCAATTGATGGTGACCGAGCGGCGCAATTTTCATCGCGTCTACGATCTGACCGAACGCGTGTTACCGGACTGGGACGACGCGCGCGACCTGCCGCCGCGGGAAACCGTCACCGAGGAAGCGTTGCGCCGCACCTGCCGCGCACTCGGCGTCGTGCGCGCCGATTGGGTCGCCGATTACTACCGGCTGCCGCGCCGCCCCTATCGCGACGAACTGCGTGCGCTCGCCGATCGCGGTGAGCTGATCCCGGTTCAAGTGGAAGGCTGGAAGCAGGACACCTTCGTCCATCATGAATTCGCGCCGATGATCGACGACGCAGCGAACGGCAAGCTCGCTTCAACCGTCACCACGGTGTTGTCGCCGTTCGATCCGGTGGTGTGGGACCGCAAGCGCGCCGCCGCGCTCTTCGATTTCGACTACGCGATCGAATGCTATACGCCGGCCGCGAAACGCAAATACGGCTATTTTGTGTTGCCGCTGTTGAGCCGGGGGCGTCTGGTCGGTCGCGTGGATGCGAAGGCGCATCGGACCAACGGCGTGTTCGAACTGAAATCGCTGCACATAGAACCCGGCGTGCGCCTGAGTGCGAGGCTTGCGGGCGATTTGCGCCGTGCTCTGCAACGCTGTGCGGACTGGCATGGCACGTCGCAACTGGAAATCGCATCGGCGCCGCCGGAATGGCTCGAGGCGTTGAGCGCGGACAGCAGGATGGAAGCTTAAGCGCGCGGCATAAGAGGCGTCATTAATGCAGCGCCGCCCATGCAAGCGACAAGGAAAACACGCCCAGCACGATTGACGCGCCGCGCTGCATCTTCACCGGATTCAGCCAGGTGAGTTTGCCGCTGCCGAGCGCCGCGCCGAACGCGATCCACGCGAGCGCGATGGGCACCAGCAGGCAGGCGAACATCAGCATCGCCATGGTATACGCGGGCACATGCGCGAACGCGACGACGGGAAAAATCGTACCGGCGAACAACAAGCCTTTCGGGTTGAGCAGCGTCGCCACGAATAGCGTGCGCATGCCGCTCGCCCGCTGCGTCGAATCGGGCAAAGCCACCGCCGCGCGCCACATATCGACGGCGAGATATGCGATGTACACGCCGGCCGCCACGCGTAGCTGCGACGGCAACCACGGCAGCGCGTGCGCTGCCTGCGCGAGAAAGTGTCCCCACACTGAAATCGACAGAAGATAGCCGGCGAGTTCGGCGGCGATCAGCGGCAAAGAACGGCGCACGCCCTGACGCAAACCGGCAGCCGCAAGCAGCGTATTGGTCGGACCCGGCGTAATCAACACGACGATAATGCCGATGGCCAGCAACGCGATAGCGGACGTAGAAAGCATAAAAAAGGCGCAATGTTGGAAACAATGCGCCTTTTTATCACAGAGAACCGGGCCGCCGAAATACAACGGCTATTCACAAGGGCAAAGCAAAGACAAATGGCAACGGGCGGCATGCTGTCGTCAATCGCGACAACAAACCAACAAATGCCCGCGCCACATGGGACCCTCGAGCCGAGGTGAACCACGCCGCCCGCAGACGGCGCGTCTTTGCCTTCAGCGGTCCAGTTTCGCCCGCAATTCGCGAGCGGCTTCCAGCAGTCCGTTGTAACCCGAACGCGCATGCTCCGGCAGATCCGGATCGCCGACGAACGCGCCAAGCGTTTCGATCAGGCTATACAGAATGCCCTTTGCGGCACCGGAAGCAATGCTGCCGGACGACACCTGCTGGTCCACGTGACTCAGCGCTGCATCGAGGTGTTCCAGGTCGGGCCGCTCGCCCGTGGGCGGCTGAGGCGTTACGTCTTGCGTCATGATGAAACTTCTCTCGGGTTGATGCGTCAGTGAACAAAGCCATCCTTTCACGTTGTTATATACCGATCGTGCGCTGGCGTCTATTCGTGCTCGGACTCAGCGCGATCCACGCGATTCACGTCAAGGCGTCCACCGATACATCAGGATTTTCGCGCGCGCGTCGTCTTCCAGCAGAACGCCGTATTCGCCATTGCCGCGCTGCACCGCGCTGATGCCGAGATAAACATCCACCCAGCCGCTGGTATTGCCGACGCTCGCGCCCGGCGTCATATAACCGACCGCTTGCCCTGTGCGCGCGTCGTACACGTCCACCTTCGCGGTGTACAACTCGGCGACGAAAACGTAATTGCCCGCCACCGCGACGCCGACCGTTGTCGTCTGCGGATTGGTTTGCGTGTTCCATGGCAAGGAGACCGTGTATTGCTGCGCCGGTGTGCCGGAACTCCAGTTGTCATAGCGCGCGAGCACCGGGCCAGCCTCTTTCCAGTGGGTCGAATCCCATGGGATCGCACTGGTAAAGCCCGATATGTACATCGTGTCGGTCTCGACGATGTAGACGATCCGCGCGATCCGCGTGAACGGTTGCGGCATCGCGAACATCTTCGAGCTCGCGTACGTGTAGATCGGATTGCCGGCTGAGTCGAGACCTTGCAGCGGCATCTCGCGAATGCCGCTCGTCGGCGTGGCGAGCCACACGTTGCCTGGCGTATCGACCCACCAGAAGCCGTTGCCGACCGTGCTGCCCGTCGACGGATTGCTGCTGATCTCGCTGGCGTCGACGGTGCCGTTGCCATTGCTGTCGCGCCATAACCATTCGCCGTAGGTGGGCTGCGCTGCGGGCCATGTGCCAGGCAGCGGATTTTGCGCCAGCAAGCCGGACGGAATCGCCATTTCTGCGTGCGCCGCATCGAAGCGATAGACGTTCAGATAGTGCGCGCCCGGATCGAGCGTATAGAGAAACGGCAGGCCGTTGATTCGCCGCACCATCGGCTCACCGCGCACACCGCGCGGCTCGTGAAAGGCGGGGTCGTCGGGATAATCGAAGCGGTCGAGCGTGAAGCCCGCATACGACCATTCGTGGCCGACCGGTTGGTTGTAGTCGAGCGTGAAACGCTTCGAGCCCGTGTAGACGGAATTCGGCGTTGCCGGATCGAACGCGGCGCTATCGACGAAAGTCAGCCCGTACAGGCGCCAGTTGAGTGCATGCTTGCTGTACACGTAGCTCTCGAGCACCGCACCTTGACCGACCGATGCCGAGCCGAGCGGCCGCGGCCCTTCGCCGTTCTGCGCGACGTACAGATTGCCCGCCGGATCAAGTCCGATGCCCGTGATGCCGTTGAAGCGCCAGTTGCCCGGCACGCCCTTGACCGGATGGAAGATGCCGTTACGCGTGCCGATCGGCGCGGCAGCTTGCGGCTGGCCGCTGGCGTCCTTGTTGTAGACGAGGATCTGCTGCGACGGTCCGTTGTCGGCGACAAGGATTTGTCCGGAAGGTGTAATCGCGATGTCGGTTGGCACTGCGCCGGCGGGCAACGCCAAGGTGCCGGAGAGCGCGGTGCCGTTGGCGGCGTAGTGAAGAATGCTTAGGTTTCCGGATGAAACACCGCTCATCACCCACAGCGTTGAATCCGTGTCGATTGCAATGCGCCCCGGCGAAGGCACGCTCCACGATCGTAAACGCTGCATCGATGCCGCGTCGAACACGAGGATCCGGCTGTTGATGGTATCCGCGACATACAGTTCGGTATCGGTGGCAGCCATGCCGCGAATGCCAGCATCGGTACCGGTCGTCACCGTGTCAAGCAGCAGGAAACTGTTCTTCGTCGCGTTGGCACTATTGCCGATGCCACCCGTGAAAGGCGCGCCGGCCGCCAGATTGGCAAGCGTGCGGCGCGTCACGCCGAACCATGTCTGATTGGCCGGCGGATAGTCCGCGCCGACCAGTCCATTGTTCTCGTTGCCGATCGACATTGCCGCGTACAGGTAGGTGTGGTTCGTCGCGACCGCATCGCCGCCGGCGGCGCCCCAGCCATGCGTCGAACCGGCCACGGCGATCTTGTCGCCCGCACGGTACGCGGCGATTTCGCTACCGCTTTCATCCCAGGGGGCATTGGTATAAACGGTGCCGTCAGCGCCGACGCTGATCGCCTGAATGTCCTGCTGCATCCACTTGCCATCGCCGAAACCAAAGCTATTGCCGATCCACGACGTGGTGTAGGTGAGTTGCGATTGCGCGGATGCGTTGAGAGGAAGCAGACTGTGGACGACAAGAACTGCCACGCCAAGGCGAGAGAAGAGTTTCACGACGGGTTTTCCTTGCGAGGTGCGAAGCGCGCACGGCCGGCGTGTCCGGCGCGCTATCGCGAGTATGCGGATCGGCTAGCTATCGCGCATACGTGAACATTGTTGGCGTTTTATCCTCGCATGGAAAAAGCGGAAATTTATTCGCAAAAAATTCGCGGTAAGCAATTGATCGTCTAAACAATTCGAAGCGCATAAACATGCGCTGTAATGCAGCGCTATTTGCTCTTGGGCTTCACGCGATAGGCACACCGTCGCGCGCCGGCGAGCACATGCTCCTCGCGCTCAATCGATCCTTCCCCACCGACGATCTCCGCAAACAACTGCAGCTCCGCACGGCAAAAACCCTGGCAGGTGCGCGCCGCCGCGCAGATCGGGCAGTGGTTCTCCAGCAGCAGCCAGTCGCGCCCGTCTTTCTGCAACTCGGCCATATAGCCTTCGGTGCTGCGAATCTCCGCGAGCCTGGTCAGCCGCGCCTTGAGGCCCTTGATCGGCTTGAGCGCCGCGAGATAGTTCGCGCGTGTTTCGACTGCACGCTGATCGATCAACTTGTCGAGCCCCTCTTCGCCGAATAGCTGACGGATCGAGCCGAGCAACTGCACGGTCAATTGCGGATGCGTATCCGGAAAGCGTGCGTTGCCCGCTTCCGTCAAACCCCAACTTTGACTCGGCCGCCCTGGCCCCGCCTGCGACGCCTGACGCCCTTCGATCAGGCCACCTGTCAGCAGCTTCTGGATCTGCTGCCGCGCGGCTTCGACCGTGATGCCGAGTTCGCCCGCGATCGATGCCGTCGATAAAGACCCCTGCGTCTTCAACAGATTCAGGATGCGATCCACCGGCGCAGCCGCTGACGCGGCTTGCGTAACGGCCGGTGAATTTTCCAAGCTTTCATTTGCATATCTCATCGGAGCGCATTATTATCCAAGCCAATACTTGCATAATAAGCCAACCTCGCACGGCTGTCCATGACATGAAAAATCTGCAATCGGATGTGCCGGCATGGAGTGATCTGCTCAGCGGCAGTAACGGCTGGCGGGCGTTGGGTCTCGCGGGCGGTGTCGCACTGCACGCCACCAATGTGTATGTGGCGACGACGATTCTGCCGTCGGTCGTGCACGACATCGGTGGGCTCGAACTGTATGCGTGGAATACGACGCTGTTTGTGGTCGCGTCGATTCTCGGCTCGGTGTTGTCGGTGCGCCTGCTCGCAGTGCTCGGCGCGCGCTCCGCGTACTTCAGCGCGCTGGCGGTGTTCGCGCTCGGCACCGTCGTGTGCGCGACTGCACCGTCAATGCTATGGATGCTCGGCGGCCGCACGCTGCAAGGTTTCGGCGGCGGAATTCTGCTCGCGCTCAGTTACGCGCTGATTCGCGTGGTGTTTGAAGAGCGCCTGTGGCCGCGCGCGATGGGCTTGGTGTCGGGCATGTGGGGCGTGGCGACGTTATGCGGGCCGGCGGTCGGTGGCATCTTCGCGCAGCTCGGCGATTGGCGGCTGGCGTTCTGGGTATTGCTGCCGGTCGTGCTGCTGCTCGCCATGATCGTGCATCGCGAGGTCGATGACAAACGCGCCCACGGTGAAGCGGCTCAACCGATCCCGTTGCTCAAGGTCAGCTTGCTTGGCGCCTCCGTCCTCGTGATTTCGCTCGCCGCATTAACCGACGACATGCGCTGGAACGCGCTCGGCGTTATCGCTGGCCTTGGCTTCGTATGGCTGCTTGCGAGACTCGAACGCAGCGACGCCCACACGCGCTTGTTGCCGAGCGGTTCGTTTTCGATTCGCACGCGGCTCGGCCGCATCTACGCCTGCATGAGTCTGCTCGGTATCGGCGTGACCAGTGAGATCTTCGTGCCGTATTTCTTGCAGACGATCCACGGACGTTCGCCGCTCGCCGCCGGTTATCTGACCGCGTTGATGGCAGCCGGCTGGTCGGTCGGCTCGATGTTTAGCGCCGGCCGCTCCGCCACTGCCGCGCAACGCTTGAGCCGCGCGGGTCCGGTGGTCGCGGCACTCGGACTCGCCGCGCTCGCATGGCTGATGCCGATAGCAGGTTTGTTCGACGGTTTGCCCGGCACGGCCGCATTGTGCGCGGCGCTCGCGAGCGTGGGGCTGGGTGTCGGGATCGGCTGGCCGCATCTGCTTACTCGTGTGTTCACCGCCGCGCAACCGGGCGAAGAGAATCTCGCGTCCCTTTCGATCACCACCATTCAACTGTTCGCGATGGCGTTCGGCTCGGCGCTCGCGGGTCTCGTCGCGAACGGCGCCGGTCTCACGACCCTCGCCCCGCTACCCGGGGCGCAACAGACCGCGCTCTGGCTGTTCGCGACGTTCGCGTTCGCGCCCCTGCTCGCAGCCGGGCTGACCCGCCACAACCCGCGCCTTACCGGAGAAGCATCGTGATAGATCGAGTACAAGCCATGCGGATCTTCGTGCGAATCGTCGATGCCAGCAGCTTCACGCGCGCCGCCGAGTCGCTCGAGATTCCGCGCGCCACCGCGACGACCACCGTGCAGGCGCTTGAGTCCCTGCTTGGCGTGCAACTGCTGGTGCGCACGACGCGCAAGGTCACGCTGACCGCTGAAGGCGCCGCGTATTACGAACGCTGCGCGCAGATTCTCGCCGCTATCGAAGAAGTCGAATCGGGCCTGTTCAACCGCCCGGAGAATCTGCGCGGCCGCTTACGTATCGCGATGCCGGGCATGATCGCCGCGTCGATCGTGGTACCTGCTCTGGCGTCGTTCCGTGCGCTGCATCCGCATGTCGAACTGGCGCTCGGCGTGGGTCAGCGCACGCTCGATCTGGTTGGCG
The DNA here is from genome assembly GCF_030511745.1 of Paraburkholderia sp. SECH4. Lineage (NCBI taxonomy): Bacteria > Pseudomonadati > Pseudomonadota > Betaproteobacteria > Burkholderiales > Burkholderiaceae > Paraburkholderia > Paraburkholderia sp. SECH4. Next base: position 58,349 of record NZ_JALOCP010000032.1, on the reverse strand, counting down.
AAAGCGTCGATTGCAGCATCGAACTGGGCGAGTTGCCCGATTCCCGGCTGCTCGCGCGCCGCCTCGGGTTGCTCGAACGCGTCACCTGCGCGAGCCCAGCGTATCTCGCGCGGCACGGCGAGCCGCGTCATCTAGACGATCTCTCGGACCACGTCTCAGTGAACTGGCTGTCGACGCAGACCGGCCGGCGCGTGGACTTCGACTTCAGCGTGGCGGCGCGGACAAGCAAGGTCAAAGTGGACGGCTTCATTCAGGTGAACGACGAACACACGTACCTCGCGTGCGGGCTCGAAGGCCTGGGACTGATTCAGCCTGGACGCGCCGCCGCTGCGCCGTACCTTGCATCCGGACAGTTGATCGAAGTTCTGCCGAAATGCAAGCCGGCGCCGGTCGCCGTCTCGGTGACGTATGTGAAAAGCCGGCAGATTTCGCCGCGCGTGCGAGCCTTTGTCGACTGGCTCGCCGAGGTGTTCGACAACGCGCCGGGAATGGTCAAGGCAGCGCCGCCGCTGGCCGATCCGCCGTTGTGGCCGGTGCTGGATACGCAGCGTCTAAACGAACTCAATACGGCGTCGCACTAAACGCATCGACGTGCGAATACGAAATGAAGTGCACTAGTGCGACTCAACGCGCCTGCGCGAATTCTTCTGCCACCGCGGCAATCAGCACCTGCATCCGCGCGCTCTTGTAGAGATCGGCGTGCGCGACCACCCAGACATCGAATGGCTCCGCGCGATGCGGCATCACGCGCACCAGCTCCGGCTCGTAATCAGCGCGAAAACGCGGCAACTCGGCGATACCGAAGCCGGCAAGGGCTGCCTCGAACAGCATCGCAGTGGATTGCGTCTGGAACACGAGACGCCCGCGCGAAGTGGGCTCGCCGCACAGAGCCGCCCACATCGACGGCGAGGCCGGCTGTTGATACATCACCAGATCGTGACCGTCGAACGCCTCGCCTTCGCGCGGCTCGCCACGCGCGGCAATGTATTCGCGTGACGCGTAAATACCGACCTCCAGTTGCGCGAGCTTGCGCGCGATCAGGTCGGGTGCATCGGGCCGCAGCGTACGGATCGCCACGTCCGCTTCGCGCCGCGTCAGATTGGCGATCTGCGCGGATGTCACGCAGACGATCTCGATGCCCGGATGCGCACGCCGTAGCTTGGCGATGGCCGGCACCACGAATTGTTTGCCGAGCGAATCCGTCGTGGCGACACGGATCGTGCCGGCCAGTTGATCGTCGAGCCCGGCAATTCGCCGTTCGATCGACAAGGCGGCCTGCTCCATCGTCTCGGCCGCCCCGAGCAGGGCTTCGCCGGCAGGCGTCAGCACGAACAACGCGGGGGTGCGCAGAAACAGCGTTGTCGAAAGCGTTTCTTCGAGCGCGGCGATCCGTCGGCCGACCGTCGCCTGATCGACGTCGAGTTGCGCCGCCGCGCCGCGCAGCGTGCCCGTACGCGCCACGGCGAGAAAAAATCGTGCGTTGTCCCAGTTGATCATTGGCTGCGCTGTCCGTCATGCATATTTGCATCATACACATGCGCAATCACTGCTTTATTGCATTCGCGTATGTGACTAGACTTCGTCGATCGATTCAATTGCAGTTTTAGCCCGAGGATGTGTAATGACCGAATGCGCCGCTGAACAACCGCTGCCCACCAAGCTGGCCGGCACGGAGCGGGCCGCCAGGCGTCCGCGCCTGACGCTCGCGCTGGTGGCAAGCGGCATGTTCATGGCCGTGCTCGACACCACCATCGTCAACGTCGCCCTGCCCGCGATGCACGTTAGCCTGGGTGCATCCGTAGGCGGTCTCGCGTGGATCGTCGATGCCTACACGCTGAGCTTTGCCGCGCTGATCCTCGCGGGCGGCGTCGCGTCCGACCGTTTCGGCGCGAAGGCGGTGTATCTGTGGGGCCTCGCGTTGTTCGTCGCGGCCTCGGCGGCTTGCGGGCTGGCGCCGAACGTCGGCGCACTGGTGGTCGCGCGCTTCGTGCAGGGCAGCGGCGCGGCGTTATTCCTGCCGGCGTCGCTCGCCATCGTGCGCAGCACCTTCGACGACCCGGTGGAGCGCGGGCGCGCCATCGCGACGTGGGCTGGGATTGCCTCGGTCGCCGCCGCAATCGGGCCGGTGTTGGGCGGCCTCCTTGTGCAAGGGTTCGGCTGGCGTAGTGCGTTTCTGATCAATGTGCCGACTGGTCTCGTTGCCTTTGCGGGAGCTTGGGTCGTGGTGCGTCACTCGACGCGCAGCGTTGGGCGTCATTTCGATTGGGGTGGGCAGTTGGCGAGCATCGTCGCATTGGGCGCGCTCTGCTATGCGGCGATTGAGTTGCCGTCGCGTGGGATCGCTGCGCGAGAGGTGTGGGGGGCGGCGTTGCTTGCCGTGCTAGCTGCGCTGACGCTTGTTGTTGTCGAGCGGCGTGCGCAGCATCCGATGGTGCCGGTTGAGTGGTTCCGTAATCGGATGTTTGTGACGATGAATGCGATGGGGACGCTCGTTTATGTTGGCTACTTTGGATTGTTGTTTGAGTTGAGTCTTTATTTGCATGGCGAGTTTGGGTTTAACGCGCGGGAGATTGGGCTTACGTTGTTGCCGCTGGCGGGGAGTTTGTCGATCGGGAATGTGGTGGTGGGTAGGTTGCATGGGCGGTTTACTGCGACGCAGTTTATGACAACCGGGCTCGTGCTAGCCGCCGTTGCGGTGCCGGCGATGGCAATGAGTCTGGAATGGCGCGCGCCTTGGTTTTTTACTTATGCGGCGATGGTGATGTTCGGTGGTGGGACGGCGTTGTCGGTGCCGCCGATGATTTCCACGGTGTTGGAACAGGTGCCTGGTGAATTGGCTGGTGTGGCATCGGGATTGCTGAATGCGTTGCGGCAGGCGGGGGGGCTTGTAGGGGTTGCGATGGCGGGGGCGGCGACGATTTTGGCGCCGCATGTGGCGGAGGCGTTGTGGTGGGTTGCTGGTATGGGGCTGGTGACTTATGCGGCGGCGGCGGGGTTGGCAGCGAGTGCGGCGTAAGTTTTTTGCTCAACTGGCTCGCTCCCGGAAAAGCTCACCGGTCACATCTCCAGTCCACTTTTGCCCCCCGGAAAGACTCACCTTTAACGCTGCCAGCGAACGCGCGATCGCTCAGGGCATCACCGCTCCTTGAGACGCCATGCCGTCAGCCCGCCGGCCCTCTGGATGCCCTCACCCGCCGCACAAAGAGTCGCCGCGTGAGATCGAACGCCACCAGATTGCCCGCTACCACCAGCAGGAGCCCGAGCACCGCCAACGCGGACCATCGGTAGCCCTCGAATACCGTCGACGCCGCCAGCGCCACAATCGGAAACAGCACGGTGCAGTAGGCGGCCCGCTCCGGCCCGATGCGCCCGACCAGCATCAGGTACGCGGTAAAGCCAATCACCGAGCCAAATATCGCCAGATAGGCGAGCGCGCCGAGATAACGCGCGTCGGATTCGATGGAGGAAGAAAAGCCGGCCAGCGCGCTTCCCACCGTCAAGACGCCGGCGCCGATCAGCATTGCCCAGCTATTGGTGGCGAACGGGTGCAAACCCATCGATTGCATCCGGCTCGACAACAGATTGCCCGCCGAAAAGCACAAGGTGCCAAGGAACGCGATCGCGAGCCACGCGAACTGACACTGGCCGATCGCACCTATTTCGAAGACGCCCGCATCGCGCACCTGTGTCAATCGCTCGCCAATGAAGACTGGCAGGATCCTGATGGCCTGCTGCGGACCAATGAAACCGCGCACGAGGTGTTGAGTCTGCTGCTGCGCGCACAAGGCGTGCGTCGCACGGATACCTTGCTCAAGGGCGGGCTGTCGGTCGCTACTCGGCGACGCTTGCGCGACTACATCGAGAACCATCTCGCGCAGACGCTCACGCTCGGTGAACTTGCCGGTGTAGCGGCGCTCTCGGAATTTCATCTGGCGCGCATGTTCCGCACGTCGTTCGGACTACCGCCTGCTGCCTGGATCGCGCAACAACGGCTCGAACGTGCACGCACGTTGCTGCGCACTACGAGACTGCCGCTCGCACAAGTCGCCGAACAATGCGGCTATGCGAACGCCAGCCATTTCAGCCATCGTTTCCGTGAAAGCGTCGGCGTGGCGCCGGCGGCGTATCGGCAGGTGGTGGGCGCGGGATAGGGGCCGACCGCCCTCACTGCAAGGCCATTGCCAATACGCGTGCCACATGGATTGCGTCCACGCCCGCGCCGTCGTGAATCTGATGCCGACAACTCGTGCCGTCCGCCACCATCACCGTATTGCCGTCGATCTTGCGCACCGCGGGCAGCAGTGAGAGTTCCGCCATCGCCTGCGATGTGGCGTAGTGCTCGGCTTCGTAGCCGAAGCTGCCCGCCATCCCGCAGCATGACGACTCGACAGTCGACACCTTCAATTCAGGAATCCAGTTCAGTACGGTTTGCACGGGCGTGAACGCGTCGAAGGCCTTTTGATGGCAGTGGCCATGTACAAGCGCCTGCTCCTTCGCCAACGGTTTCAACGCAAGCTGCAAGCGCCCGGCCTTTTCTTCGCGCACCAGAAACTCTTCGAATAGAAACGCCTGTTTCGAAAGGCGTCGCGCTTCGTCACCGAAACCGTAGTGCAGAAACTCGTCGCGCAACGACAGCAAACACGACGGCTCCAACCCGACGATCGGCACGCCCCGCTCCACGAACGGTTTGAACAGATCGAGCATGCGCCGCGCTTCCTGCTTCGCTTCATCGACCAAACCGGCCGCGAGGAAAGTGCGGCCGCAACACACCGGCCGCTCGCCCTGGCGCGTATTGAAGTGCACCGTGTAACCGGCAGCTTCCAACACCTGCTGCGCGGCGCGCGCGTTTTCCGGCTCCATGTTGTTGTTGAACGTATCGACGAACAACAGCACTTCTTTCAGCGCGCCGCCTTGAGGTGGTTTGGTCGCCGACGCACTCGCCAGGAATGATTTCTTGAACCGCGGCAACGTACGTTCAGGCGCAAAGCCCACCGAGCGTTTGAACCACGCCGACAACACCGGCACGTTATCAGCCAACGCCATCAAACCCGGCACGCGGCCAGCCGTTGCCGCATAGCGCGGCATGAAGGCCACGAGTCTGTCGCGCAGACGCAAGCCATGCCGTTTGACACGCGCCGCCCGCGCTTCGATCTTGAACTTCGCCATGTCGACGCCCGTCGGGCAATCGCGCTTGCAGCCCTTGCACGAGACGCACAGGTCGAGCGTGTCCTTGACGTCGTCGCTGGCGAGTCCTGCTTCGCCGAGTTGCCCGGAGATCGCGAGACGCAACGTGTTCGCACGTCCCCGTGTCACATGCTGCTCATCCTTCGTCACGCGATAACTCGGGCACATGGTGCCCGCGTCGAACTTGCGACAATGGCCATTGTTGTTGCACATCTCAACGGCCTTCGCGAGACCGCCCGACAGATCGTTGCCACTGCCCGGCAGCGTCTCCTGCCCCGTCAGCGGATCGCGTTCAACGTTCCATGCGGACCAGTCGAGCGCGGTCTCGATCCGCTGCGCCTCATAGCCCGGCGCGAAGCGGAAATTGCGCGCGTCGTCCATCTTCGGCGGACGCACGATCTTGTCGGGATTGAAGCGGTTGTCCGGATCGAACAGCGCCTTGATCTCAGTGAACGCCTGATTCAGACGCGGCCCGTATTGCCACGCTACCCATTCACCGCGGCACAAACCGTCGCCGTGCTCGCCGGAATATGCGCCCTTGTATTCACGCACCAACGCCGCCGCTTCTTCGGCGATCGCGCGCATCTTCACCGCGCCGTCGCGCCGCATATCGAGAATCGGCCGTACGTGCAGCGTACCGACACTCGCATGCGCATACCAAGTGCCTTCGGTGCCGTTGCGGTGAAAGACTTCGGTCAGACGGCTCGTGTATTCCGCCAGATGTTCGAGCGGCACCGCGCAATCTTCGATGAAGGAGACCGGCTTGCCGTCGCCCTTCATGCTCATCATGATGTTCAGCCCAGCTTTGCGGACTTCCCACAGCGCTTTCTGTTCGTTCGCGGCAGGCATCTCGACGACCGAATCGGGCAAACCGAGATCGGCCATCAGTTCGGTGAGTTGTTTGAGCGACGCGAGTTGCTGGTCGCGGTCCTCGCCTGCGAATTCCACTAGCAGGATGGCTTGCGGCTCGCCGACCAACGCCTTCTCGATCACCGGACGGAAGGCAGGATTGCTCATCGCCAGATCGATCATGGTGCGATCGACCAGTTCCACGGCCACCGGCTTCAGCTTGACGATGTGCTGCGTGAGATCCATCGACTGCCAGAAGGTCGGGAAGTTGACCACGCCCAGCGTCTTATGCGTCGGCAACGGCGCGAGCTTCAGCGTCAGTTGCCGGCTGAACGCGAGCGTGCCTTCCGAACCGACCAGCAGATGCGCGAGATTCGCGCTGCCGTCGTCGGTATAAGCGCGCGGGTTCTGGCAATCGAACACGTCGATGTTGTAGCCCGCGACGCGACGCAAAACCTTCGGCACGCGTTCGACGATTTCAGCATGCTCTCGCTCAGCAATCCGCTTCACGCCTTCGACGATCTGCTGCAAGCGCACGCCTTGCGGCGCCTCGCGCAATGAGGCGAAACGTGCTTCGCTGCCGTCGGCGAGAATGGCGTCGATCGCTTCGACGTTGTGCACCATGTTGCCGTATTCGATCGAGCGCGAACCGCACGAGTTGTTGCCGGCCATTCCCCCAATCGTGCATTGCGCCGCCGTCGAGACATCGACCGGAAACCACAGGCCATGCGGCTTCAACCATACATTCAGATGGTCCAGCACGACGCCCGGCTCGACCGTCACCGTGCGCGCGTCGGCATCGAATTCGACGATGTTGTTCAGCCACTTGCTGGTGTCGATCACCAGCGCCTCGCCGACAGTCTGGCCGCATTGGCTTGTGCCTGCGCCACGCGCGAGCAACGGTACTTTCTCGCTGCGTGCAATTTCCAGCGCAATGCGCAGATCGTCCTGATCGCGCGGCACCACCACGCCGATCGGCGTGATCTGATAGATCGACGCATCGGTGGAATAACGGCCGCGGCTGGCCGCATCGAACAACACGTCGCCACGCAAAGCCTTGCGCAGATGTTGCGCGAGCGGCGACGTCAGCCGTGCAGCGGACGGCACCAGATGGATCGGCTTGACGAGTAAAGCGGAAGTGGGGTTCGTCATATCGTCGGCCTATAAGAAAGCGGGCTAGTACAGCGTCAGGCTGATCGGCGCGAGCCCTTCAATACGCCCGCTCGCTGTGCCCGCGCTCTGCGGAAAAAACATGCCGGTGTACGAACCGGTGGTGACGACCATCTCCGGCGTGACCGCGATACCGCGCGACGTGGCGTGATTGACGAGCCATGTCAGCAGGCGTCGCGGATCGCCGGCCGGATTGGCGGGTGTTGTTTCAACCACGTCACGCTCTTCAAAGCTGAACTGCAACGAAGGCGTCACAAACGGAAAGTCCTCGCGATATGGCGTAAATTCGCCGACGACCAACGCGCCGTGATTCTGCAAATCCGCGAGTTGGGCAAGCTTGTCGACCTTGGGCCAGTCAGCGTAACGGCTCGCCACGATCTCGATGGTCGCGCCGATCGAGCCGATACCTGCGTGCACGTCGGCTTCGCTATAGGGTGTTGTCGACGGCTCGAAGCGGCGGCCGAAGCGGAATGCGATCTCCAGTTCGAGTCCCAGCGGAGCGAAGGCTTCACGCGGCAATCGTGCGCCGTCGGCATGCAGATCGTTCGCAGGCAGCGGTGCGCCCTGGATCGGGCCGCTGTCGGACTTCGCGCCGATCTTCCAGCCGCGGATGGGTGCGTCCAGTACGCGCAGGATCTCGTGCTGGATCGCGTAGGCGGCGACGCTGTCGGCGGGCGTTTGCTCAGGCGGCAACGCATCGAGCGTGAGGTGATGGCGGCGCGCGTCGGCGAGACGTTGACTCAGTGATGTTGTCATTGCTTTAAAGGCGAAGAGAGGGAACCGTGCGTTTCGAAACGGTGTGTTCCGAAACAGCGCATTCCGAACGTTGAATTCCGTTTACGCGCCCACGCCGGTCGTAGCGTGCGCTTTGTCGGCCGCGTTGAGTTCGAACTTGCTTTCCGGCTGCATGCGGAACGCGAGCACCACGCCGATCGCCATCAACAGCATGCTGCCGACGAACGGCAACTCCCAACTGCCGAAGTAGTCGATCAGAAATCCGCCGACCACCGGCGAGATGATCGCGGCCAATGCCGAGCCGGTGTTCATCATGCCGCTCGCAGTCCCCGAGTATTCCGGCGCGATGTCCATCGGAATCGCCCACATCGGGCCGATCGTCATTTCGGCGAAGAAGAAGCCTGACGCGAGACACGCCATCGACAGATACAGGCTGTGCGTGAACATCAGCGGAATGAGCGAGAGCAGACAGAACAGCATGCACACCGATACCATCCAGCTTCGCGCACGCTTCAGGCTGCGGGTCCGCGTGAAGATCCAGTCGGTCACAATGCCGCCGAGCGTGTCGCCGAGTACACCGGCAAAGAACACGACCGATGCGAAGATCGCCGACTTTTGCAGTTGCAGGTGATAGCTGTGCAGGAAGTACTGCGGAATCCAGCTAAGGAACAGCCACAAGGTCCAGCCGTAGCAGAAGTACACGATCGTGACCGGCCACATGCGGCGAAACAGTTTTCCCCACGGCACACCGGCCGCTTTCGGCTTCGGCGCGGGCAGGACTTCGAGTTCCTCAGTCGTGATACGCGGATGATCTTTCGGATGTTCCGTGAACGTGAACGCCCACACCGCCACCCACAGCAGGCTGAACACGCCGCAAATGTAGAACGATTCGCGCCAGCCCCAGGTCGCCATCACCAGCACGATCAAACCGGGTGCCACCGCGTTACCGATACGCGATGCCGCGTGGGTGATGCCCTGCGCGAAGCCGCGTTTTTCTTTCGCGACCCAACGCGCCATCGCGGACGTCGCAGCAGGAAACGTGGCACCTTCGCCGAAACCGAGCAACACGCGCGCGGCCAGCAACGAGACGAGACCACCTGCGAAACCGGTCAGCAAAGTCGCCACGCCCCAGATAGCGCCGCAGAAAATCAGCGTGCGTTTTGCACCGAAGCGGTCACTGACCCAGCCACCGATGATTTGAAAAATCAGATACGGGTAAGCGAAGGCGGAGAACACCAGGCCCACTTCCGTATGGGAGAGGCCGAACTCCTTGCCGAAACCTGCGGCCGCGGTGCTGACGTTGACGCGGTCCAGGTAAGTGATGAAGTACATGACGCTTAGCATCACTAGAACGATACTGGTCGCACTGCTCACACGAAACCGCCTCATCGTCTCTCTCCATTGCAGTCTATCGACGGCGCGCCTGGAATGGCGCGCTGCGTCGTCGCCCGTCAGCGACCTGCGCTGCGGGAACATCGCATGTTGTTCAGGGGCCGCGTTCTATGCGCGGCTTCGTGTGGGAAGTGCTCTCCGCCTTCCCTTGCTGCGAGATGCCTGTTACTTGCTGCCTGCTACTTGCTGCCTGTTAGGCAGATGCGCTGACGCACCGATGCGGCGAGCACCGATGCGCGTGGCGCCCCGTCGCTTAAGCCGCCGCTTTCAGCCCCGAGGCTTTGGTCGGCTGGCTTAACCACTCCATAGCGGCAGGCAAGCCACTTTCCTTGAGCGGCACACCCGCGAGCCGCAGGCCCATTTCGCAACCGGCCAGCGTCGCCAGCAGCATCAGGTCGTTGCAGTCGCCGAGGTGGCCGATGCGGAACATGCGGCCTTTCATCTTGCCGAGACCCGTGCCGAGCGACATGTCGAAGCGTTCGTAGATGAGCTTGCGCACCGCGTCGGCATCGATGCCTTCGGGCATCATCACGCCGGTAAGCACCGGGCTATACACAGCGGGATCCGCGCACTGAATCTCCAGACCCCACGCGCGGACCGCACGGCGGGTGGCTTCGGCGAGACGCTCGTGACGGGCGAACACGTTGTCGAGCCCTTCGCCGAGAATCATCTCCAGCGCCTCATGAAGCCCATACAGCAGGTTCGTGTTCGGCGTGTACGGCCAGTAACCGGTCTTGTTCATCTCGACGATGTCGGTCCAGTCCCAGAAGCTGCGCGGCAATTTGGCCTGCTTGCTGGCGGCCAATGCCTTCGGCGAGATCGCATTGAAGCTGATGCCCGGCGGCAGCATCAAACCCTTTTGCGAACCCGACACGGTGACGTCGACGCCCCATTCGTCATGGCGATAGTCGGCGCAGGCGAGGCCCGAAATCGTGTCGACCAGCAGCAGCGCCGGGTGACCGGCGGCGTCGATCGCGCGGCGCACGGCGGCGATGTCCGAGGTAACGCCCGTCGAGGTTTCGTTATGCACGACGCACACGGCCTTGATCGCGTGTTGCGTGTCGGCGCGCAGGCGCTCTTCGATCATGTCCGGCTGAACTCCGCGCCGCCAACCTTCGATACCAGGCAGGCCGAGGAACTCCGGCTTCAGCCCGAGGCTTTCCGCCATCTTTTTCCACAGCGTCGCGAAGTGACCGGTTTCGAACATCAACACGTTGTCACCGGGGCTCAGCGTGTTCGACAGCGCCGCTTCCCACGCACCGGTACCGGAGGCCGGATAGATCACCACCGGTTGCTGCGTCTTGAAGATTTTCTTGATGCCTTCGAGCACTTTCAGACCAAGTTCGCCGAACTCGGGGCCGCGGTGATCGATGGTCGGATAGCTCATCGCACGGAGAATGCGATCGGGCACCGGGCTCGGACCCGGGATCTGCAGGAAGTGACGGCCGGCGGGATGAAAGTCTAGCTTGAGCATTGGGCTCCTCCGATTGAATTTTGCATTCAAAAAACTATATCAGACGATCTGTGACGATCCCAAGCCGAAAATTGCTTACTGACACCAGTGTTTACCCGCGCTATTAACTAATCTTTTGGCTTCCGATAAAATCCCATGTGACACGATGTTGAGGGCTTTTGTATGCAAAATTCGGATTTCGATGCGGGTGTGACCGCTTCTCCGCTGATGCCGAAGGTTGAGCGTCAGCGTTTGCACGACACGGTGGTGGAGCACATTCGCCGCTTTATCGTCGAAGGGGTGCTCGAGCCGGGCAAGAAACTGAACGAGCGCGAGTTGTGCGAGACGCTTGGGATTTCACGCACGCCGTTGCGGGAGGCGCTGAAGGTTCTGGCTGCGGAAGGGCTGATCGAGATTTCGCCGAATCGCGGTGCGTCGGTGTCGAAGATGTCGGAAGCGGAGTTGCGCGAGACCTTCGAGTTGATGAGCGGTCTTGAAGCTTTTTCCGGCGAACTGGCGGCGGAGCGGATGACGGCTGCGGAGCTTGCCGAGATCAAGGCGTTGCATTACGCGATGCTGGCTTGCCGGACGCAGAACGATCTGGCCGGGTACTACAGCCGCAACCAGGCGATTCACGACAAGATCAATGAAGCGGCGAGGAATTCAGCACTGCGGCAGACTTATGTCGCGGTTAATCGACGCTTGCAGGCGCTGCGGTTCCGGTCGAATTTTCAGATCCCTAAGTGGGATAGTGCGATTCATGATCATGATGAGATGTTGAAGGCGCTCGAGGCACGGGATGGGAAGAAGTTGAGCGCGATTCTTCGGCAGCACTTGCTCGATAAGCGGGATGCGGTGTTGCAGGTGCAATCGCGGGAAGACGTGGCGGCTTCGGTGTTGAAGGCTTGAGGAGTCTTTTGCGCGTTTTCTCGTTTGCCTTTGGCGAAGGCGTTCGTTGACCGCAGGCGCCAAAGGCGAAAAACTTGTCCACGCAAAATGTTAGCAAGCCTGTGGACAAGCTTCTGACATTCCAGCCAAGTCGTTGAAGCGGCAGACATATCGCCTTGCGGTTCATGCGTAAGCATCACCCGGTGCTTGACCGTTGGCGTGACCCAAAAACCAGAGCAGCGGGTGCGAAGCCTTAAGCACGGCAGCCCAACTCCTAGTTGTCCACATAATTTGTTCACAAGGCTGTGGACAACTTGCGCACAGGCCAGCCAAGTGCTTGATGCCGCACCCGTATCTCCCGTCGGCTCAGCCGCAGGCAATGACCTTGCTCTGTGATAAAAAGTAATCCCCAGCCACCCGCCGAGGCTCCCGCATGTCCTCCGTCATGGGCTTCAAACTCGTCCTGCTGTCGCTCGGCGCGATGATCGGTCTCCAACTGCTCGCCAAGCGGCTACGGCTCCCACCGGCTGCAGCGCTTCTGGTCGGCGGCGCCGCGATGGCCTTCGTGCCTGGACTCCCTCGCATCGACCTCGATCCCGAACTGGTTCTGGTCGTGTTCCTGCCGCCGCTCCTCATGGACGGCGCCTACTTCTCCGTATGGGACGAATTCAAGCGCAATTTTGGCGGCATCCTGCTGCTCGCGATCGGCGCCGTCGCCTTCACGACCCTCGCGGTCGGTATGGTCGTGCATTGGGTCGTGCCGTCCCTACCGTGGAGCGCGTGCTTCGCGCTGGGCGCGATCGTCTCGCCGCCTGACGCCATCGCCGCGAAGGCCGTACTGGAACGCGTCGCGCTGCCGCGCCGGTTGATGGTGCTCCTCGAAGGCGAAAGCCTGCTCAACGACGCCGCCGGCATCGTGCTGTTCCGCTTCGCCGTCGCGGCCGCGCTGACCGGCACGTTCAACGCTCAACACGCGGTCGAGCGGTTTGCGGTGCTCGGCCTGGGTGGCGTGGCGGTGGGCATCGCGATCGGCTTCGTGGTCGTCAGGCTGCTGCGCTACCTCGACGACGTCTACCTCATCATCACCGCATCCGCACTCTCCCCGTGGCTCAGCTACATCGCTGGCGACATGCTGGACGTCTCGGGCGTCATCGCGACCGTCAGTTGCGGGATGGTGCTCGGATGGCATCAGCATGAAGTTTTCTCTGCCTCGGTGCGCATGCGCGGCACAGCCTTCTGGCAAGTCCTGATCTTCCTGATGGAAGCGCTCGTGTTCCTTCTGATCGGGCTGTCGCTGCGCGGCGTGATCGTGCGGCTGGGTGGCGTCGGCGACGCGTTGACCGCGTTTGCACCCGCAGTCGGCGCAGTGATCGCGGCCGTCGTGCTGTCGCGCTTCGTGTGGGTGTTTGCCGTCGAATGGTTGAAGGGACTCGTGTGCAAGGTGACGCGGCGCGCAAACATTGCACTCGATTGGCGCTCGTCGACGGTGACGAGTTGGGCCGGTATGCGTGGCGTGGTGACGCTGGCGATCGCGCTCTCGTTGCCCGAGGCGATGCCGGGACGCGATCTGATTCTGGTCGCGTCGTTCGCGGTGATTCTCGTGACCGTGCTTGGACAGGGGACCACGATCGGCGCGTTGATTCGCTGGGTCAATCTGGATAGCGTGAAGGAACGCAACGAGCAGCATTTGACCGAGCCTCAGGCGTGGGCGAGGCTCGAAGCGGCACAATTCGCCGCGATCCAACCGCTCGTGCACGACGCCGAGGGACAAGTGATTCATCCTCGCCTGCTGGAGCAATACAGCTATCGAGCGCAGATGACGGACACCTATCAGGACGTGACGGAATATCCCACCGATGTTCGCGCCGCGCATTACGACGTTGTGCTCGCCGCCGTGGCGGCCGGTCGCAGCGAGTTGTTGCGGATGCATCGGTCGGGCTTGATCCACGATGAACTGCTAACCGAACTGGAGCGGGATCTCGATTTGCAGGAGATCGCCGCGTTGCATGGAAGGGGATGACCGGACCGCGCCTGACGCGAGTCCACACGCGAACCGGTCGAACCGCGGCGAGCGTCAATGGCCCTTGAAGATATCCAGCAGTTGATTTTGCATTTGCATCATCTCGTGCGCGTGCTTCATCTCCATCTGCGCCATCGTGTCGTGATACTCCATGTCCATCTGCATCATTTTTTGCTGGATGCCGATGGCCTGAGCGCGCTGCTCAGGGGTCAGCTTGTCCATCATCATGCTGTACTCAGGCGGCATCAGATAGGTGCCGGCGCGCCCTATTCCCTGTGCTTGCACAGACCCCGCTACAAGCGCGAGCGGCAGCAATCCGCACATCAGTATGGCTCGGATCGATTTCATTTCATCTCCAGTCTTACGTGAGCAGCCCGGCTTCAACAAGGGCTGCATAAGCGACCTTCAGGTACTCAGACTGGCTTGCCGCGGTGGAGCAGTTGCACATGCCGGGTCTGAGGATGCAACACCCGGGGCTGACCGCTGCACACGATCGACCGGGTGTTTCATGGGTTTAGTCGCGAACGCTGACTGGAAATGACATGCTGGATGAAAATCGTGCCGATGATATTTCTTCTGCGCGGCTGTCATTTTCGCCGCGGCACGCCGACTAATTAATCCTTCCAGGCCGACCCCAGAATCATCGTGCAGAAATTCTCCCGATGGTAATGCGGGTCCTTCAGCGCCAGCACGTCCGCCTTCACGTTACCGAAGGTCGTTTCCGGCTTGTGGATCGTGCCGTGCGCGAACGCGTCGATGATGCCTTCCTTGAAATGCGCGCCGCGCGGGTGGGCGTGGATCACTTCATGGCGCTGGTGTTCGGTGAATTCGTCATAGGCGAGGCCCAGCACGTCCATCTCCACACCTGCGGTAACCAGCGCGACCACCGGCTTCATATATTGCGGAATCCCAGGCGTGGTGTGCAGCGCAATCGAGTTCCACACCTGCTCGATATCGTCTTCGCCGATGCCGTGACGCTTCAGAAAATCACGCGCCGCGTTCGCGCCGTCCACCTCGAAGCGATCATGCTCGCTGCTATACGGCACGACGAGCCCCATGTCATGAAACATCGCGCCGATGTACAACAGCTCGGGGTCATACTTGAGTTGCTTGCGCGCGCCGGCCAGCGAGCCGAACAGGAACACGCGCCGCGAATGGTGATAGAGCAACTCAGTTTCGGTATCGCGCACGAGCTGCGTGGCTTCGCGCGCCATCATGCTGTCGGGAATCTGGATGCCTGCGATCGTGGTCATGTGATGTGCTCCATGAAAGACTTGAATGAACGGGACGCGCGGTCTTTGTGAGTCGATAGCGCGTTTGATATGCTGGTCCGCGATGCTCTTTCTGGCTGCTTATTTGACCCGTCGAGCAGCGCGTCCGATGAAGTTCAGTATTGGTCAGCAGGCTGTCGCGGGCAATCGTTGCGGACCGTTGAACACTGCCAAACGCACCGCGTTGACTGCCGCGGGCCGCGGATTCCCATCCATCGTCAAAGGAGGTCATTCGATGCCTACCGTCGCGATCGCGATCTTTCCCGGCGTGCAGGCGCTCGACGTCGCCGGTCCGGTCGATGTGTTCTCCGAAGCCAATCGTTTCATCGCGCCGCAGGATCGCTATGAGATCACGCTGCTCAGCGCGGAGCCGGGTCCACTGCGTGCCTCCAACGGCATGACGCTCATCGCCGATGCCACGTTCGACCAGGCACGCCGACCATTTGACCTTGCGTTGGTTGCCGGCGGCCCTGCGCTGCCCGGCGATGCCACGCCCGACACGCGTTTGCTGGAATGGTTGTCGCAAGCCGCCACGCAGTGCGAGCGTTTCGGCTCGATCTGCACCGGCGCGTTCGCACTCGGCCACGCGGGGTTGCTCGACGCACGCAACGTCACGACGCACTGGCAGCACGCGGCGCAACTCGCCGAGCAGTTTCCGCGAGCCCATGTCGATTTCGACCGAATCTATCTGCGTGACGGCAACTTGGTCACGTCAGCGGGCGTGACGGCGGGCATCGATCTATCGCTTGCGTTGGTCGCCGAACATCGTGGGCCGCATACGGCGCTCGCCGTCGCCAAACGGCTGGTGGTGTTTGCACAGCGACAAGGCGGTCAATCGCAGTTCAGCCCGTACCTGACCGCACCCGCGGACGACACCTCGCCGGTCGCCAAAGTGCAGGCGCACGTCATGGAACGGATTCGCGAGAGCTTTACGGTCAAACAGCTGGCGGACGTCGCCGGAATGAGCGCACGGAATTTCGCCCGCGTGTTCGTGCAGGAAACCAGGGTGACGCCGCATGAATTCGTCGAACGTGCTCGCGTGGATGCGGCGCGCAAGTTGCTCGAAAGCAGCGATGCCGCGCTCAAGGCGATTGCCTATGACTGCGGCTTCGGCACCGCGGACCGGATGCGCATCGTCTTCACGAAGCGAATCGGCGTCACGCCGATGCAATATCGCGAGCGCTTTCGCTCTGCCTGAGGGACGCGGAATGGCGGCGGTGTAGGCGCCAGGCAGGAAAGCGGCTAACGCGCCGCCGGAATCCAGCTTGAAGACCGGCGCCGCTGCAAGCATCAGACATAGCGTGAGAAAATGACGGCCTTCTCAGGCGAACGATCACAAGGAACGACATGTCTCCCTCTTCTCCGATCCGTGCGATCGTTACCGGCCACAATCGCGGCCTCGGCGCATCCCTCGCTGAACAACTGCTGACGCGCGGCGTCGCGGTACTGGGTTTGTCCCGCTCGCGTCACACCACACTTAAAGAGCGTTTCCCTGCACTGCTCGACGAAATCGAGCTTGAACTTGCGGATCCCACGCGCGTCGCGCAGTGGGTCGCTACCGATGCACTGCGCAGCTTCGTCAGCGGCGCGCAGAGCGTACTGTTGATCAACAACGCAGGCATGGTCCAGCCGATCGGTCCGATCGAAGGCCAGAACGCCACCGACATCGCGACCGCCGTGAGCCTGAACGTGGCCACGCCACTGATGCTGGCGAGCACACTCGCCGCGGCCAGTGTCGACGCGAACGACCGGCGCATCATGCATATTTCCAGCGGCGCGGCGCGCAATGCGTATCCCGGCTGGAGCATCTACTGCGCGACCAAGGCCGCGCTTGATCATCACGCGCGCGCCGTTGCACTCGACGCGAATCGCGCGCTGCGTATCTGCAGCCTGGCGCCGGGCGTCATCGATACGAATATGCAGGCGGAAATTCGCAGCAGCGGCGAGGAACAGTTCCCGATGCGCGAAAAATTCGAAGACCTCAAGCGCAACGGTCAGCTTTCGACGCCCGAACAATGCGCCACCCAGTTGCTCGATTACGCCTTCAGCGATGCATTCGGTCAAACGCCGGTGGCCGACATTCGCGAGGTCGCGAAGCAGGCCTGATACGCGAGCTTCGTGCTCCCGTAAAACCTCACCTTTCCGCTGATCTTTCGGCCAAGAGGCCGAACCTCACACGCCGGGCGCAACCATCGCGCCGCGCTCGGCCGCTCCAATCTCGCCGTGCGGCACGAACACATAGCCGCGTCCCCACACCGTCTGCACATAGCGCGGCTCGGAAGGATCGATCTCGATCAGACGCCGCAGCCGCCAGATCGATACATCGAGACTCCGCCCTTGATGCAGCACGCTATTGCCGCGCAATTTCTCGTTGAGTTGCACGCGCGTGAGCACAGTCATTGCGTGATTGACGAAGATTTTCAGCAAAGCGAACTCGGAGCTGCGCAGCGCGAAATGCTCGTTGTCGCGGCGCAATTCGCGTGCGGAGAAGTTCAGCTCGCAACGCCCGAAGCGGTACGGCGGTCGCGTTTCCGGCGCGCCTGGCGCGAGCGCGCCACGCCGGCGCAGCAGCACGCGGATACGGGCGAGCAATTCGGCAGGGTCGGCGGGCTTGCTCATGAAATCGTCGGCGCCGAGTTCGAGACCGATCACGCGATCGATCGCCTTGCTGCTCGCCGACAGCAAAATCACCGGCACGTCGTTGCCGCTCATGCGCAAGTCGCGCAATACGGCAAGGCCGTCGCCGTGCGGCGCTGAGACGTCGAGCACCAGCAACGCCGGCCGTTCCGTCTCGACCACGTGCTTCAGCCCGGCGCAACGCGGACGTGCGGACACACCGCAGCCCTGCCCGCGTAAAGATTCGCCCACTACTGCCGTTAAGCCGGCATCGGCGCCAACAAAGAGAATGTGCTGACTCATCCAACTGATTCCAGGAGACGATCGGTTTTCAGAGACAGGCGATGGCTTGCAGGAATAGCAAATCCGCTGACCGCTTGTCGTCCGCGTCGCCATCTTCCCTGTATGCCGCTGTTCTCAAAACGCGGAACAGCCCCCAAGGTTGGCAATTTCTTCCCAACTCTTTCAACGCTGAACGTGATATGGGAAGGCTCGCAAAGTCACCCTGCGATGCGCGCATCAACTCCCGAAAAATCTCACCTTTGGTGCGTAGCGAGCGGGGCGGGGCGTGAAGTGCACATCGGAGCGCTCCCGAAAACGCTCACCTTTCGAGCTTGGGGGCAGGCCGCAAAGGCATGCTGGGCGGGCCACCGATGGTTCCTAACCGGCTACTCCCGCAAACCCTCACCTTTGGAAGGGGTCGAGTAATCTGCATACCCAGGTAAGAGGCAGTGTGTGTCAGGCGCTCGCGTTCCGCACCGGTGGCGGATCTCTTCAGCAAATGCTTGCGCGAGTCTCGGCAGAATTGTCGGAAGGTGAGGAGGAGTGATACGGTGCGGCTCACGTGTGCGCTGAGGCATCACGCTCCCGAATATGCTCACCTTTGAGCTTTGTGAAGACATTCGGAACGCCGGCCGCCATCAAGGCAACCGGCTCATTCAATCAGGCAATCAGTACTTTTGACGAATCCCCACCACCGCCACTTCCTGGCTGTTGGTCCCTGAATTCACGCCATAATCGCCGATCGACGCCGGGGCGCTCACCACCTTGCCGCTAACAAATTCTTCGATGAATATGAAAGTGCCGCTAGCGCGGGCGCCTCTAAGGCCACGCGTCGGCGCGATGTCACGCCGGGATGGCGGACAGTTCGGAAGGTGCGTATTTCGCGGTCGCGAGGATTTCGGCGGGAACGGGTACATGCGCGCGCCGCAATAGTGCGCCGCTGCGGAACATCAGCAGATCGCCTGGTTCGCAGGCGGTCCAGACTTCATCGGTGAGCGGCGTGGTGGCGATCACTGCCGTGCGATCGGCCGGCGTGCCACGCTCGGCGAAATCAACTGAGAGGTCGCCGTCGACGAGACGCGCGCTCGAAAACGGCCAGTGACGTATCACGTATGACAGACGTGTCGAGCAATACGCGAATTGTGCCGTGCCGTTCGAAAGCACGAAGTTGAAAATGCCATACGGGTTCAGTGCGTGAGTTGCCTGCTCGATGACGTCGAACACGGCGTCGATATCGTCCGTGTCCGGGTGATCGGCAAAATGCGCATAGAGGCGATTCATGATGAAGCAGAACGCCGCTTCGCTGTCGGTCGTGCCGACCGGTGCATACGGACCTTGCTCCGGCTCACCGAGCCGTTGCAGGTCGCCGTTATGCGCGAACACCCATTGCTGGCCGCGCAACTCGCGCATGAACGGGTGGCAGTTCTCCACGCGCGCGCCGCCTTGGGTCGCCTTGCGAATATGCGCGACGACGTTGCGCGACTTGATCGGATGGCTCTTCAGAAATTCGGCCACCGGCGACTGATACGCGGGCTTTTCATCGACGAACACGCGGCACGCGCGATCTTCGTAGAACGCCACGCCCCAGCCGTCCACATGATGGTCGGTGAGGCCGCCGCGTGCGGCAAAGCCCGTCAGCGAGAAACTGACGTCGGTGGGTTCGGCGCAGCTGAGGGCGAGCAGTTGGCACATGCTCGGAGACTAGCGTGTTTCAACCGCCGCCGTTATAGCGAATCATGCTTTGCAAATCACCGGCGCACGGGCTCCCGAAAACCCTCACCTTTGGCCGGCCCGCCACAGCGTGCAGCGTCTAGCTCGCCAGCTTGCGGAACGTTTCCAGCACCGCGTCGCCCTTGAACGGTTTGACGATCCAGCCTTTCACGCCCGCCGCCTTGCCGCGCTCTTTCATCGCCGGGCTGCTCTCGGTTGTCAGCATGATGACGTTGACGGTCGTGTTCGCGAGTTCGCCGCGAATCTTTTCGACCATCGTCAGGCCGTCCATATTCGGCATGTTGACGTCGCTGATCACCAGCTTGATGCCCGGGCTGGCCTTCAGTTTCGCGAGACCGTCCTTGCCGTCCACTGCCGTGTCGACGTCCAGACCGTTCTTCTTCAGAAAGCCGGCCACTTCGTCGCGCACGGTGCTCGAGTCATCTACCACCAGAATTTTCGACATGTTTGTTTCCTATGACAACATTCAGAACAGATCCAGTTCGCCCGCTTCGACCATCGCGCCGACATCGTCCGTGACTTCCCTGAAGTCCTCCGGCGACCAGCTCAGGCTGAACACAAAACGTTGATGCAACTTGACCGAGCGGCTCGTCTGCGGGTCCGTCAGCGAGTACATGAAACACAGCTGCGGATTGCCGCTGCCGAACGAGATGTACTTGTGCTTGTGATTCACCAGCAGCGGCACCTGCACCTGGCTACGCAGCCAGGCGTCCGCATCGCCGACATAGCGGTTCTTGAACGAACCCCAGATCAGATTGGTCACTTCGCCAAGCACACCATTCAGATCGCGGAAGTTTGCTTCGCCGTCTTCCGCGTTCTCGCTCATCCGATAGCGATCGAGCAGTTCGAGAATCGGCGCCTCTTCCGCTTGCATCATCATGTAACCGCGGCACCACGCGCTTTCCAGCGGAATCAGGCTGAACACCTCACCGAAGATGATCCGGTCGCGCACGATATAAGGCGTGTCGCACGTGATGGTCAGGTCCTTGAATACGTCGCCGAGAATCGCCTGCGTCATGTCGGCGATGCCACGCACGAGCGCGTTCGGATAATCCAGACTGAAGATGTATTCGTCGATCACCTTGCGCAAGGGCGCCATATCGTGCGCGACGTAGGCCGCGCAGACCACACGGCGCAAGCTCTCCGGCAGACTCTCGACGCTGGGATCGTCATCGCGCCGGATGATGATCGGCAACTCGGGGCGCACCGCGTTGATCCTGATCGCAATCTCGGCGCTCGCTTCGGCTGAGCCACCGTAGCCTTCAGCAAACAGAACCGCGCCCAGATCGATGTTCGAGCGCAGCACCGATTGCAAGCGGTTCTTGCCGACTTTCACGCCGACCAGATTGTTCTCGTCGCAAAAGCGCTTCAGCGCCTCTTTGTGCACGGGGCAATCGTCGAGCACCAGCACCTTGCTGACCGGCTTGTTCATGTTCATTTCGCGTTCCTGCTCGCTGCGGATATCGACGTCATGGTCAAAACCCGACACTCAAAACAACTCCAGCTCACCGCTGGATTCTTCGATTGCGCTCGTGTCGGCTACGAAGTCGATCGGCGCATGGGCGCACACGCATACCGTCGCGGCAAGCTGCACGGAACCGTTCAGCGTGACCGAATACGACGACAGCAAACCTGGCTTCAATGCCGGCAGATGCCCCAGACACCGCGCGCTCAGCACATAAGGCGTCGACATGCCGAGGTCCGGGAAATAGCGCAGCAGTTCCTGATTCATCGCGCCGCAGCACAGATTGCAGATTTCCAGAAAAGCTTCCTGAAATGGCCGCTCGTCGGCCTCTTTCAGGTAGTAGTCGCGGGTGCTGTCGTTTTCGTCGAAGTGCAGGATCAGCAGCAGTCTGAACACGATCGACGAGATGGTCAGCACGACCACCTGGGTGTCCTTCGTTGCGCCCACACCGGCCTCGGCAAGCGGCACGATCTCACACGTATCGCCGGAATCCCGCGGCAGGCGCGCCTGTGCCGCCTTGCGGAAAATGCGTTCGAAGCTGTCCTTCGCCTGGCTCGTGATCACGCCGGCACCTGGTGCAGCTTCGAGTGGAACTGATTGGCGAGCGATTCGACGCTGGAAAGCGACGCCGCGATCATCTTGCCGCCCGCCTGGATGTCCTGAAACGTGGAAGTGGTGGTCAGATCGTTGCGGTGCAGGCTGTCGCGATAGCTCTTCGACAATTCCTCAGAACGCGCGGCGAGCGCCCGAACTTCGCTCGCCACCACCGCGAAGCCGCGTCCGGCCGGACCCGCGCGCGCGGCCTCGATCGACGCATTCAGCGACACGATCACCACGTGCCGGACGATCGACGACAGCTCCTGATTCTTCGCGTGCATGTCGTGGTTCTGCGTCATCAGCGAGATCATCTGCTCGTGCCAACGCTCGAATGTCGCGCCGAGGCTCTTCAGACGCGCGGCTTCGCCGGCGATCTGTTGCGCCTGATGCGCCCACTGGTCTTTGTCGTCAGTCGCTGCTTTCAACGTTGCGCGCAGCTCGTCGACGCTGGCCGATTGCTGCCTCAGTTCCTCACGCAACTGTGCGGCCAATGCTTCCATCTCCTGCGCGGCCTGTTCGCGTTCGCGGATCGCTTCACCGTGGTCCGCCTGTTCCGCCGTCAGCGCTTTGATCCGGGCATCGGCTTCGGCGGAGAGCCGTGCCGTCAGCTTCGTGCTTTGCAACTTGTGCGCGACAAAGGCCAGCAGCGCGGTTACCGCGCTGCCTGCCACCGCCGCCAATACGTACTGTTGAATCACAACCTATCCTTCCGAAGTCCGTCGCGAAGCGCGTCAATCAGCGTTCGACCAACGTTCAATCCGCCATCGCGTCGAGTTGCAGTTCGCCGGCATCGCCGCGCGCCGCCACACCCAGCGTGTCGACGGCGAAGCTATCCGGCAGGCAGACGATCGTCTGGAACTGGCGGAACGAAGCGCCCTTGTGGTCGTCGGTGAAGCGCAGTTCGATGCGGCCGTTCTCGCGCTTGAGGAAGTCGCGCACCGCGTCCATGCCGACGCCACGGCCCGATACTTCCGTCACCGTTGCGGCGGTCGAGAAGCCCGGCCGGAAAATGAACTCGGCGATGGCTTCGTCGCTCAAGTGTTCGTCGCTGCCGATCCAGCCGCGCTCGACGGCAATGCCGCGAATCCGTTCGAGTGCGAGGCCGCGGCCGTCGTCGCTGAGGGTAATCTGCAGCGCGCCGCTGTCCACGCCCACTTCGATATCGATGGTGCCGGCCGGCGTCTTGCCGTGTGCGCTGCGCGCCTCGGCGGTTTCGATGCCGTGGTCCATCGAATTACGCAGCAGATGCATGAACACGTTGTTTAACGTACCGCCCGCCTGGCCGCGCAGACGGTAGCCGTTGTCGTCGATGCGCACGGCCGGCGCCGGCTTGCCCAGTTCCTGCGCCAACGAAGGCAGCGAATCCAGCACACCAGACAGTGCGTCGCGCACGCTTTCGCTGCCCAAGGCGCGCAAGGTCTGGCGCAGCGCATCGCGCATCGACTGCAATTCGTGGAGTTCGCTGGCGTTCGTCTTGTCCAGCATGCTCAGGGTCTGTTGAATCTGATCCTTCTCGACCATCACGTAGCGGCCCGCATTGCCGACGTTATTCGCTCCTGCTTTGCTCTTGCGGCCGAGGCTATGTTCGTTGATCTTCGCGTAGCTCTCGATCGCCTCGCGCACGCGCGTCAACTCCTGCATCAGGTGTTCCTGATCCCACGAGCGGTCCGCGTCCGGTTGGCGCAGTTCGTGATAGCTCTGCTCGGTTTCATGAACGACGTCAGTCAGGTGCGCCAGGTTGTAGGTCCGCGCATTGCCCTTGATGGTGTGCATGTTGCGGAACAGCTCGGCGATCGCCGCATGGTCCGCTTCCGAGTGCTTGCGAATGATGCGCTCGTTCTCGCTGACAAACCCCGCGGAGCTTTCAATGAAATGATGGAACTTCTCTTCGCTCACCGCGAGAATCTCGCCGATCATGTCGAGACGGCGGCGCTGTTCGCTGGCTTCCGCGGCGAGCTTGCGCAGTTCGGTGACGTCGCGCACGCACAGCATCAAGCGCCCGATAACGTCGTTTTCGTCGGTGATCGCCGACCAGCTTAGGTCGAGAATCTTCACGCGGCCATCGGGCATGCGCTTCGAAATTTCGCCGACCAGCAGATGCTGATTGAACGCGAAGTTGATGCAATCTTCGCCGAGGCATGCATGCGCGGCCGCATCGACTTGCGAGAGCACGTCCGAGCCGAGATCGGTATCCGAGAACACCAGATCCATCAGGCCGCGCCCGGCGATGTCTTTCGTTTCGAAGATGTCTTCCAGATACGCCGAGTACTCGGAGTGGATCACGGCGCCGTCGATTACCGTCAAGATACCTTGCTGCATGTTCTGCAACATCGCCTGGATGTCAGCGGTCTTCTGCTTGAGTTGCGCCGAGCTTTCCTGGATCTTTTCGATCATGCCGTTGAAGGCGACGATCGAATGGCCGATTTCATCCAGCCGGCCCACCGGCACGCGGCGCGTGAAATCCTGGCTCGACGCGATCTCGCTCATCATGGCTTGCATGCGGCTGAGCGGGCGGGTGATCTGACGGTAAAGCAGCGTGCCGATGAAGGTCAGCAGAATGATCGCAATACCGGTAACGATGGCGATGGCCGTCGTGGTTGTAGAAAGCGTGGCGTTCAGTGCGGTGATTGCATCGTCTTTCTGACGGTTCTTCTCGACACGCAGGGTCTCGACGATGCCTTCGAGTTCGTCGCGATACTGGGCGACGTTGGCGAACAGATACGCTTGCGCGAGTTCGTTCTTGCCGTCGGCCTTCATTTTCGCCGTCTCGGCGATCGCGGTGAAGTAGTTCTCGAGGCTGTCATTAGCCTGGGAAACGAGGCCTTGCTGGGCATGGCTCGCGGCATCTTTGCCTTGCAGCGCGAGAGCCTGTTGCAACGAGGCTTTTTTCTTCTTCAGTTCGTCTTGTGCCTGGGCGACCATGTTGGCGTCCGGCGCGTAGACCAAGGTCATGGTCGCGAGCTGTACGTCTTTGACTTGCGAGACGAGGTCAGCGGAAGCCAGCGCACTGGGGACGACGCCCTCGGTCACCTTGCGCACTTCGCCTGCGCTGCCACGCGTTTGATACACGGCGTAGCCACCGATTGCCGACAAGGCGACGAACATCAAGATAACCAATAGCGTGATGCGATGACGGATAGTCATGTGAAACCCCCGGGGGTATGGCCTTCGCGTCAGCCCTCGATCGGGGCAGCGCGTTATTTGCGAAATCTGGTCGTGTGTACAGCACAGGCCATTATTCTGGCCGCATGTTACTAAGCGATGACTACGGGGTTTTTGGCCACGTCCGGAGGGTTAAATATTCTTCTAAAGTTCTTGGTTTTAAGGCCGTTAACACAGGCCTTTTTGATTTGCGCGTTGTAGTGCGCAGTGCTTTTGCAAAAGCGTACATTGCGTTGACATACGCCGTCAGGTGAACGGGTAACTGAACAGCAAATCGAGCGGCAAATGTTCTGCGCCAGGTGCGTCAGCGAATCGGCGGCAGATGCTTCGACGCCTCGCGCACGGTAAGCGGCGACATGATGTCCCGCGAAGCGGAAAGAAAGGTGCTCACCGCGTCGGGAGCATGCCACGCGTAGTCCCGCAACGCCCAACCGATGGCCTTACGGATGAAGAAGTCGCTTTCCGCGGCCAGCGAACGCGCGTACCCGAACAGGCGCTCTTCGTCGGTATGCTCGCGCCAGCCGAGTTGATGAATCATGGCAATGCGCCGAACCCACAGCGATTCGTGCTGGAGTGCCGCGTCCATTGCGGCCTGCACATCCGGCGTGTGTGCTCGCGCCGCTTTCAGAATGTCGCCGACGACACCCGCCAGCGGATCGATCGAATCCCACCATGCGCTCCGCTGTGCGAGCGTCAATAAGTGCGCGATGTCTGCTGCCGCAAGCGTCTTCCATTTACGCGCCAACAGATCGGTCGCGACGTACTGGAATTCGCGTTCCGGCATCCACCATAGGACATTCGCACACGCCAGCAGATGATCGGTATTCTCCACCGTCAGCCGCTTGAACACCGGCAATACCGCTTGGCGCCGCAGTGGTGTCGGCACACCGATGAACTCGAAGTGGTCACGCATGTAAGCGCGCATCGCAAGCGCGCGTTGAGCGTCGGCGTGCGGCACGAGTGCCGCCTTGATTTCTTCACCGAAAGCGTCGGGCGTCATTGGGGAAATGCTCCGTGTGAATGGAAAGTAACGCGCAGGTGGCTGCGTTCGGGCGGCCTCCCGAATCTTCTCACCTTCGAATCGAAAGTGCGTCGACAGGTAGCAACATTATCACCGCACACGCTCCCGAATGTTCTCACCTATCGGCTTTTAGCTTCCCTCCCAACCGCCGCCTAATACCTTGTACAAGGTCACTAGATTGGCCTGTCGCGACAGACTATCCGACGCGAGTTGCTGTTGTGCGGTGTAGAGCGTGCGCTGCGCGTCGAGGAAAGTGAGGAAGCTGTCCGTACCCGCCTTGTAGCGCGCCTGAGCAAGTGTGTAGTACCGCTGCGATGACGTCACATAGTCGCGATCCGCCTCCACCTGATCAACGTAAGTGGCACGCGCTGTCAGCGCGTTCGCGACTTCTTTGAATGCTGTCTGAATCGTGCTCTCGTAATCGGCGACCTCGATCTGTTTCTCGATCTTGGCGACGTCGAGCGAAGCCTTGTTGCTGCCGTAATCGAAGATCGGCACCGACACGCTCGGCGCGAATGCCCAGGCACCTGTACCAGCTTTGAACAAACTTGAAAGCGTCGAACTCGACGTACCGGCCGAAGCCGTCAACTCGATCTTCGGAAAGAACGCCGCGCGCGCCGCGCCGATGTTCGCGTTCGCCGCCTTCAGCGCATGCTCCGCCTGCACGATGTCGGGACGACGGGTGAGCAGCAGTGACGGCACGCCCGCACCGATGTCGGCGAACATCGATTCGTCGTCGAATTCACGAGCGGGTGGAAGGTCGTCGGGAATCGGCGCGCCGAGCACAGCGACCAGGTTGTTGCGGTCCTGCGCTACGACACGCCGGTAAGACGCAAGGCTCGCCTTCGCGCTCGCCAATGAGTTTTGCGCCTGCTGCACGTCGAGCATCGACGAATTGCCCAATTCCTGGATGCGTTTTGTCACGTCGTACGTCGACTGATCCGCCTTGACGGTGTCTTCGGTGATTTGCAGGAGACGCTCGTCGGACAGGAGCGTCAGGTAGTCGGTCGCCACCGTCGCGATCAGGCTGATCTGCGTGCTCTGCCGCGACGCATCCGTCGCGAGATAGTTTTCCAGGGCCTGACGCTTAAGGCTGCGCAAGCGTCCGAAGAAGTCGATCTCCCATGACGTGGTGCCGACGCTCACGTCGCTGGAACTGGTCGTCACGCCTGAAGCGCGCTCGCGGGTCAGGCTGCCGCTCGCGCTGATCGACGGCGCGAGCGCGGCGCGCGTGATGCGATATTGCGCTTCGTACTCGGCCACGTTCAACGCGGCGACACGCAAGTCGCGGTTGTTGTCGAGCGCGATCTCGATCAGCCGTTGCAAACGCTCGTCGCGAAAGAAGCTGCGCCAGGCCATGTCGGCGCCGAGCGGCGGTGGGGTAGTTGTCGTGCCCGGCGTCGCGGTTCCTGAAGCCGTTCCCGAAGCCGTAACCGCGGTGGCGGCTGCCGCGGCGCTCGTGCTCTCGTACGCCTCGCCTTTTGGATAAGCCACCGCGACGGGTGCCGCAGGTCGTTCATAGTGCGGGTCCAGCGTGCAACCCGTCAGCATGGCAACGGCAAACGCCACCATGCATGCGCCCAATTTGAGTCTCATCATTCAACACCTTCCTGTTGCTTGGCATCGCCGTGTTCGCCAAACACGCGGCGCACGACGACAAAGAACACCGGCACGAAAAAGATGGCGAGCAGCGTCGCGGCGATCATGCCGCCCATCACGCCGGTGCCAATCGCATGCCGGCTCGCCGAGCCGGCGCCCGTGCTGATGACCAGCGGCAGTACGCCGAACACGAAGGCTAGCGATGTCATCAGAATCGGCCGCAGACGCAGTCGCGCGGCTTCCAGCGTGGCGTCGATCAGGCTGCGGCCCTGCGCTTGCAGGTCCTTGGCGAATTCGACGATCAGGATTGCGTTCTTCGTGGAGAGTCCGATGGTTGCGAGCAAGCCGACCTTGAAGTAGATGTCGTCGGACAGCCCGCGAATATGCGCGCCCAGTACCGCGCCGAGCACGCCGAGCGGCACGACCAGAATCACCGCGATCGGAATGGACCAGCTCTCGTACAGACCGGCCAGACAGAGGAACACCACGACCAGCGAAATCGCGTACAGGTAGATCGCCTGCGATCCGGCAAGGCGCTCCTGGTACGACTGCCCGGTCCAGTCGATGCCGAAGCCGGCGGGCAGCTTCTTCACGAGCGCGTCGACGGCGGCCATTGCCTGGCCCGTGCTGGTGTTCGCACCGGTTTGCGCGGTGACTTCCATCGCCAGCGTGCGGTTGAAGCGTTCGATCTGCGGCGGCCCGAAGGTCCATTTGCCGGTAGCGAACGCGGAGAACGGGACCATCTGACCGTCGTAGCCTGCGGTGGTCGTACCGCTCGTACTGGTGGTCGAGGTGCTGCTTGAAGTACTCGAACTGCTGGTCGTGCTGGACTTCACATACCATCGTCCAATATCGGACGGCATCATCCGGTAAGGCGCGTCGGCCTGCACATAGACCTTCTGGATGCGTCCCGTATCGACGTAGTTGTTCACGTAAGTCGAGCCGAACGCCGTCTGCAACGTGTCGTTCACATCAGCGATTGAAAGTCCGAGCGCACTCGCCTTCTCGCGATCGATATCGACATGGAACTGCGGCGTATCGTCGAGGCCACCGGGACGCATGCCGGCTAGCGCGCTGTCCTGCGCGGCGAGCGCGATCAATTGCTGGCGCGCGGCCATCAGCTTGTCATGACCCTGCCCGGCGCGATCTTCCAGTTCGAAGTCGAGACCGCTCTGCGTGCCGAGTTCCTGAATGGCCGGCGGATTGAGCGCGAAAATCTGGGCGTCGTGCGAAGCGGCGAAGTGCATGTTGGCGCGCTGGATGATCGCCGCCGCCGAACCGTCGCTGCCGCGCCGCGTGCTCCAGTCCTTGAGCCTGACAAACGCCAGGCCGTTGTTCTGCCCCGAGCCGTTGAAGCTGAAGCCGGTCAGCGCGATGATCTTGTCCACCTGCGGAAGACCGAGGTAATACGCCTCGACCTGTTTCACGACTTCCAGCGTCTGCGCGGCAGGTGTGCCGGCGGGCGCGGAAATCGACGTGATGATGAACCCCTGATCCTCGTCCGGCAGATAGGACGACGGCAGCTTCATGAAGAGCAGCGCAACCACGCCTCCAATCAGCAGGTAGATCACCATATAGCGCATCGGCTTGCCGATCACACGCGCAACCGTCGAGTCGTAACGATCGGTTCCACGAGTCAGCACACGGTTGAACCAGCCGAGCACGCCGCGCTTCGTGTGGTGCTCGACGTCCGCGCGCCGCAGCATGGTCGCGCACAGCGCCGGTGTCAGCGTCAATGCGAGGAACACGGAGAGCAGCATCGCCGCGACGATCGTGATCGAGAACTGCCGGTAGATCGCGCCCGTGGACCCCGAGAAAAACGCCATTGGAATGAACACGGCGATCAGCACGGTCGTAATGCCGACCAGTGCGCTGGTGATCTGCTTCATCGCCTTGCGCGTGGCTTCGATCGGCGATAGACCCTCTTCCGCGATCAGCCGCTCGACGTTTTCCACGACCACGATCGCGTCGTCCACCAGCAGGCCGATGGCGAGCACGAGCCCGAACATCGACAACACGTTGATCGAAAATCCCACCGCCGACATCACCGCAAACGTGCCGAGCAACGCAACGGGCACGACAATGGTCGGAATCAACGTCGCGCGCAGGTTTTGCAGGAACACGTACATCACGACGAAGACCAGCATCACCGCTTCGATCAGCGTCTTCACCACTTCTTCGATCGAGATGCGCACGAACGGCGTAGTGTCGTACGGATAGTCGACCACCACGTTGTGCGGCAATTGCCCGCTCATTTCGTTCAGCTTCGCGCGCACCGCTTTGGCTACGCTCATCGCGTTCGCACCGCTCGCCAGTTTGACCGCGAGCGAGGCCGCAGGCTTGCCGTTCAGTCGCGAGTCCGTGCTGTAATCGTCGCCGCCGACCTCGACCCGCGCGACGTCTTTCAGCATGACCTTTGAGCCGTCGCTATTCACGCGCAGCAGGATCGCGCCGAACTGCGCGGGCGTGGTGAGCAGGCTCGATGCCGAAATGGTCGCGTTCAGCGCCTGCGTCTTCGTGGACGGCGAGCCGCCAATCTGGCCGACCGAGAGTTGCACGTTCTGATTCGTGATCGCGGTGGTGACGTCGCCGGCAGTCAGACCGACTGCCTGCAGCTTCACCGGATCGAGCCAGATGCGCATGGCGTGCTGTGCGCCGAACAGCGTCACGTCGCCGACGCCGTCGATCTGCGTGAGCGGATCTTCAATCTGCGTTGCGATGATGTTGCCGAGATCGATGGAATTCATGCTGCCGTCAGAGGACGACAGCGACACGATCATCAGAAACGCATTGGCTGCCTTCGCAACCTGCACACCCTGGTCCTGAACCGTCTGCGGCAGCGACGAACTCGCCTGCTCGACTTTGTTCTGCACCTGCACCTGGGCAATGTCGGCATTGGTGCCCTGCTGGAACGTCAGCGTGATGGTGGCCTGTCCGGCCGAACTGCTGGTGGACGACATGTAGAGCAGATGATCGATGCCGCTCAGTTTCTGCTCGATCACCTGCGTGACGGTGGTCGCCACGGTTTCAGCCGAGGCGCCCGGATAAGTCGCCGTGATCTGCACGGAGACCGGCGCCACGCTTGGATACTGTTCGACCGGAAGCGTCCCGATGGAGGCGCCGCCGATCATCATGATGACGATGGCGATAACCCACGCGAGGATCGGTCGGTTGATAAAGAAACCTGCCATGAGTGTCTCGCTTTAGCTGTGTGCGGCCGACGTGGTGTCCGCGGTGGCGGGTGCGCCCGATATGGCGGGCGATTCGACCGGCTTCACAATGCCGCCCGCGCGCGCTTTCTGCGAACCAGCGACGATCACGCGATCGCCCGCCTTGAGGCCGCGCGTGACGAGCCAGTTGGCGCCTGAAGCGGTGTCGGCCGTGACGGGTGTCTGCGTGACCTTGTTGTCGGCGCCGACCGTCAACACGCTCGCCGAACCGTCGGATGCACGCGAGACTGCGAGTTGCGGCACCGTGATCGCCTGTTGGTTCACGCCCTCTTCAAGCCGTGCGCGCACGAACATGCCGGGCAACAACACGCCGTCCGGATTCGGGAACACGCAACGCAAGGTGACCGAACCGGTGGTGGCGTCGACGGTGATATCGGAGAACAGCAGCTTGCCTGGCTGCGTGTAAGTGCTGCCGTCTTCCATCACGAGATGAACGACCGCGCCGTTCGAGCCCGCCTGTTGCAACTGGCCACTGGCGAATTCTTTCTGCAGCCGCAACCAGTCGGCGGAAGAGCGTGTGACGTCGAGATACATCTCGGTCGTCGCCTGGACCGTCGCGAGTGCGGTGGTCTGCTCCGTGGTGACGAGCGCGCCTTCAGTCACGCTCGATTTGCCGATCCGTCCCGCGATGGGCGCGACGACTTTCGTATAGCCGAGATTGATCGCGGCAGTCTTCAAAGCGGCACGGTCGGCGACCACGTCCGCCTTCGCTTCCTCCAAGGCGGCGACAGCGTCGTCGTAGTCCTGTTTGCTCACGCCTTCGATCTTCGACAGTTCGGCGTAGCGGGTGGCCTTGGTCTGCGCGGCGCTCGCTGTCGCCTCGGCTTTGGCGAGCGTGCCGACGGCCTGGTCGTAGGTTGCCTGGTAGCTGGACGGGTCAATCTGGTAGAGCACGGCGCCGGCCGCGACCTGTGAGCCTTCCGTGAAGAGGCGCTTTCTGACGATGCCTTCGACCTGCGGCCTGACTTCGGCGACGCGGATTGCCGACAGTCGCCCGGACAATTCGGTACTCGACACCACAGGGTGCGGCGCGATCGTTTGGACGCCTACTTCAGGAACGGACTGTGGTGGTCCATGGGGCGCCTGCTGGCCGCAAGCCGCCAACAAAAAAGCGGCGACGACTGCAGCAGCAAGATGTGTGAATCTCGGTACGCGCGAGGAGGGTCCGGACGCGATAGGGTTATTCGGCATGCTGTGGGCATCCTTCGACTCAATTCGACAAAGGGCCGTCTGGCATGCGTTGTTCGCTAAAGCGGGGCGAGTGAAAACGTATCGGCCGACCACGCGCTTGACACTGCACGCAAACCAACACACCGAGCCCGAAGGAAACCGCGTAACGCCACCAGCGGCGAGAGGTGGCCCAGCATAGTGAGCGGCGTCTTACGGTGGCTTAGGCGAGGATTACGAGTTGTAACGAAGCGCGTGGTGTTGCGAAGAGTCGGGCGGTGTGACGTTGACTGGTCTTGGTTGCTTCACGCAGCCAGATAGAACCGAAGGCAGCCACCGTAATAAACTGTAAGCGCAGATAAGAACCCGAAACCGCTGTCTCCGCGCGATTCGCTATATTGCGACGTGCGATAGGCGCGCGGCCGCGCCGTCCGTCAATTGTCCTCATCGATCAGGGCTCAGCCATGTCAGACACGCCCATCCAGGTTTTACTGGTCGACGACGACGCCGACCTTCGTGACCTGCTCAGAACCTTCTTTCAACAACGCGGCATCGAGATGTCCGTGTTGCACGACGCGAACCATCTGGCACGCCGGCTGGAACGCGAACGGCCCTCGATCATCGTGCTCGATCTGATGATGCCGGGCGTCGACGGACTCAGTGCGCTCAGGCAATTGCGTGCGCATGGCGACACGATTCCCGTGATCATGCTGACGGCGCGCGCGGACGGCGTGGATCGCATAATCGGTCTGGAACTCGGCGCCGACGACTATCTCGGCAAGCCGTTCATGCCGCAGGAACTGCTCGCGCGTATTCATGCGGTGTTGCGCCGGCACGCGCAGCCATCGTCGGGGTCCACGGCTACGGCGCTCGAAAAGCGTGAAGCGCTGCGCTTCGGCCGCTTCCGGCTCGACTTCGCGAGGCGCACCCTGTTTCGCGATGACGAAGCGCTCAAGCTGACCGGCGGCGAATATGCGCTGTTGGAAGTGCTCGCCGCGCATCCAATGGAAACGCTGTCGCGCTCGAAGCTCGTCGATCTGCTGCATGGGCCGCACTCGGAAGTGACCGAACGCGGCATCGACGTGCCGGTGTGGCGCCTGCGCCGTCTGCTTGAAGATGACCCGGCCAATCCGCGCCGGATCCAGACCATACGCGGCATCGGCTATATGTTCGTGCCCGGCAGCAATGAAGATGAAGAATCCCTTTAACACACTGTTTGGCCGGCTCTCGTTGATGACGGTGAGCCTGATCGTGCTGGTGCACATCACCGCAATCGTTCTCGTGGACCGTGACCGCGGCCAGATCGACGCGGGTCACGCGCAACGCGCTTTGCTGCTCGCGATTGAGGCGGGACGCGACGGCCCGCTCGCCGCTTCCCACGTCGCGGCAACGCTCGGTGTGTCCTATGTGAGCGCGCAAGACGCGATCCGGTATGGCTGTCCCGCGCCGTGTGAGAACAACTCGGGTCCGTTCGAACGCGACTTGCGCGGGAAGTTGCCGGCAGGCAGCCAGGTCGTAGCCGACGGCGAGAACGGCACGGTCTGGGTCCATTACGCGGGCAATCCAGGCTGGCTCAAAATGCAAAATGCGACGCTGCCGGCGCGTCTCTTCCTGGGCGCGTCGGCGACGATGCTGGTGCTGGCGGTGATCATCGCGCTGCTCGGCGCGTGGCAATTGCAACGGCCATTGCACCGGCTCGCACTCGCAGCGCGGGAGTTCCGCATCGGCCATCGGGCGCCGGTCGTGGAGGCGAGCGGCCCGCGCGAATTGAAAGAGCTGATCGGCGACTTCAATCAGATGGTGCACGAACTTGCGCAGGCCGAGCAGGAGCGCGCGGTGATGCTGGCCGGCGTGGCGCACGATCTGCGTGCGCCGATCACGCGCATGCAGGTGCGCGCGGATCTGCTGCCTGATGAAGCGAATCGCCGCGGCTTTTTGCGGGACGCGGAGTCGTTGTCACGCATCGTCACGCAGTTTCTCGACTTCGCACGTGAGACGGCGGATACCTCGCCAAGCACCGGCGTCGATGCCCACTGTCGCCGGCATTACGGCGACAGCCTCGCGGACGATTCGCTCGTGCGCCTCGATCTACAAGCCGGCGATGGTTTTGGTCTGCCGCTTGTCGACCTCGACCGGATTCTGACCAATCTGATCGAGAACGCACTCACTTACGGCGAGCCGCCGGTGGAAATTTCGACGGCCCGCCGCGACGGCCAATACACGCTCGAGGTACGCGATCACGGCGGCGGCATTCCAAGCGGTCAACTGAATCGTGCGCTGCAACCGTTCGTGCGACTCGATGAAGCGCGTAGCGGCGACGCGCACTGCGGGCTCGGGCTCGCGATCGTGCGGCGCCTCGTGCGGTACAACGGCGGCGCTTTTCATGCCGATAACGCCGCCGACGGCGGGTTTGTAGTGACGCTTACGTTTCCCGCCTAGTTTCTGGCCTAGGCCTGAGCGGCCTGGCCAGGGACGACGATCGCACCGTGCGGTCCGCCGCCGCCAGGTCCACCCCCGCCCGGGCCTCCGCCGCCCCAACCTGGAGGCTGTCCCCACCAGCATCCGCTCAAGGTTGCGCTCAGTGCGGCCAGCGCCGCGATTGCCAACAGGTTCTTCATGCTTTCTCCATCGATAGATCTACGGTGACGCAAAGTCGTTGCTCGAGTGGCGACGACACGCGTTATCCGCAACTTATCAATCGGCGAAAAATCATGTTTTACGAGAGCGTTACAAGATGACGAGGGCGTGGTCACTTCTGCCGCGCAGAGTCCTGGTGTGCATCGCCGCGTGGCGCAGTTCACGCGGCTTTTACGGCGTGGCGCTGAGCAAGGTGTCGCGCTCACGCTTTGTTTGTATATGGAAGAGGATGTAAGGAGATTGGCGGTATCAGTCCTGCGCCGGCGCACACTAGGGTGAGGGTTGGAGCACTCGCTGCGTCACCGTCGGCGACCATGACGAGGACTCCCTGGAAATCCTCACCTTATTTGAGGTGCGCGCTCGGCAAGGCGATTTCTCACCTCCTGGAATCGCTCACCTTTGCAGATCATCTCCTGGAATTCCTCACCTTAGTACGGCTTTGCATGCTCCCAAGGTGCTGTTCGACTCATGGAGTGACTCACCTCTGACGGAGATGATGTCGTCTCCTGGAATTCCTCACCGTTGGTCGAGGTGACGTTGCCTCCTGGAATTCCTCACCGTTGATCGGGGTGGCGCCATCTCCTGGAATTCCTCACCATTCTTCACTGCTCGATGAACTCCCGGGCGAGCTTTCGTGCCGCGTTCGCAAACATAAGGATGTCCACGCCGGTCGCGACGAATGTGCATCCAAGCTCGAGATAGCGACGCGCGAGCACCGGGTCCGAGGTCAACGTGCCGGCCGCCTTGCCGGAAGCGATGATGGTGCGCATCGCCGCTTCGATCGCGTTCTGCACTTCCGGATGGGCGGGCTTGCCGCGATGGCCCATCGACGCAGCCAGATCCGCAGGCCCGATGAAGACGCCATCCACGCCGTCAACCGCGCATATCGCTTCGAGATTATCGAGCGCCGTAACCGTCTCCGCCTGCACGAGCAGACAGATTTCACTGTCCGCGATGTCGAGGTAGTCAGTACGCGAGCTCCAGCGCGACGCACGTCCCACCGCACTGCCCACACCACGAATTCCATGGGGTGAATAGCGTACGGCGGCCACGCAAGCGCGGGCCTGAACCGCGGTATCGATCATCGGAACGAGGAGGTTACGTGCGCCGATATCGAGTAAGCGCTTGAGCAGCGCCGGATCACCGTTCACGGGTCGCACGACGGCTTCGGCGGAATACGGCGCGACCGCCTGCAATTGCGCAAGAATGCTGCGCACGTCGTTCGGGGCGTGTTCGGCGTCGATCAATAGCCACTCGAAGCCGGCGGTCGCACTGACTTCCGCCAGGTAGGCATCGGCCATGGAAAGCCAGAAGCCGATCTGTCGTTGACCGTTTGCAAGCGCCGCCTTGAATGGGTTAAGCGCTGACGTCGACATTGCGTTCATCACGATTTCTAGCCTCCGCGGGGACTTGATTGAATTGAATAGGCTCCACCTTTCCGAGCAGGAACAGGTAATTGAGGATCGCGATCACGATCAGCCCCGACGAGAACAGCAGCGCAGGAATGAAAGAGCCGGTTGCCCCGACGATCGCACCGGTGACGATCGGACCAACCACGCCGCCCATGTTGGAAACGGTGTTCTGAATGCCCGCAACCCGCGACACCATGTTCCCCGGCGCGACATCGCCCGGTAGCGCCCAGACCTGGGATGCGGCGACGGTCGTGCCCGACTTCGCCACGCAGAGCAATGCGACGGCCACGAGCGGAGAAGTGGCGAACGCCGCGAGTCCAATGCTCGACGCCATTACCAGGCCGACGACGAGAAACAGTTTTCGGGTCGCGGTGAGCGACAACTTTCCGGAGGCATACACACGATCGGAGGCCCAGCCCGCGAATACCTCGACGATCATCGAAAGGACGAGCGGTAGCGAAGCCATGAAGCCCATCTCCATCAGGCTCATGCCGCGTTCTTTGACGAGATACGTCGGCAGCCAGGTGATGAAGAAGTACGAGTTGTAGTTGATCATGAAGAAGCCAATGCACATCGCCCAGATATTCCGATGCGCGAAGAGCCTGTGCCAGGGTACATCGGCGGCCGCGCCCACGCTGTCGCTGCGCGACACCGCTTCGCCATCGTGGATATGGGCAAGCTCGGCCGCATTCACGCGCCGGTGATCAGCCGGCGAGTCCCTGAACACCAACACCCAGACGACGCACCAGATGAGACCCAGCGCACCGGTGATCGCAAAGGTGACCTTCCAGTCAAACGTCGCCAGCAGCCAGGCGATCAGCGGCAGCGCCACCGCGCCCCCAAGCTTCGATCCGCTATCGAAGATGCCCGCCACCGTTGCGCGTTCCTTGCGCGGAAACCATCGCGAGGCGATGCCCGCGTTACTGGGGTAGGCGCCCGCTTCGCCGATGCCCAGCATGACCCGCAGGAGCACGAGGGACTTGAAGCCGGTAGCGAGTCCGGTTACGGCCGTCGCAAGCGACCACCAGAATACGGACGCACCCAGCACGATCTTCTGTCCGAAGCGATCGGCGAGCATGCCTGCAGGCAATTGCAGCAATGCATACGACCAGAAGAACGCCGACATCACGATGCCCATCTCCATCGCACTGAGATGGAACTCCGTCTGAAGATGGGGGGCTGCGGCGGACAGCACCGTCCGGTCGATATAGTTGATGGCGATAGCCGACCACATCAGACCGGCCACCAGCCAGCGCACTTTGCTGCGTGGCGCCTGTTGCAAGGCTTGGTTCAATCTCTGTCTCCGCTTTTTTTGTAGGAATGAGGTGGCGTTTCAGCTCACGATGCCCATATGCCAGGGCACAAACTCGTGGTCGCCCAGCCCGAGCAATTCACTACGGGTGCGCTCACCCGACGCGGCCCGGAGGATGTGCTCGAAGATATCCTTCCCCATCTCCTCGACCGACCGCTCACCATCAAGGACAAGTCCGCAATTGATGTCCATGTCGTCGCGCAACCGCTTGAACATCGGCGTGTTGCTCGCGAGCTTGAGGGTGGGCGCGGGCTTCGAGCCGAACATGGAACCGCGGCCGGTCGTGAAGCAGATCAGGTTTGCGCCGCTTGCAATCTGCCCGGTCACCGCAACGGGATCGTAGCCTGGTGAATCCATGAAGACGAAGCCGGCCCGGTCGATAGGCTCGGCGTATTCATAGACGGCCTGCAGCGGCGTCGTGCCGCCTTTCATCGCCGATCCGAGCGATTTTTCAAAGATGTTGGCGAGTCCACCCTTCTGATTACCCGGCCCGACGACACCGTTAAACTGACCGTTGTGGCCGCGCGTGTAGCGCTCCCACCATGCGAGCCGGTCGAGCAGTTTCTGGCCGACCTCCGGTGTCACCGCACGGCGCGTCAGCATGTATTCGACGCCGTGAATTTCAGGGGTTTCGGAAAGAATCGCCGTGCCGCCGTGACGCACCAGAAGGTCCATGGCTGCGCCTAGAGCTGGATTGGCCGTGATGCCCGAAAAGCCATCGGAGCCGCCACATTCCAGACCGATTTTGAGGTGGCTCGCCGACACCGGACGACGCTCGATATCGTTAGCCGACGGCAGCATCTTCTGTATGGCAGCGATCCCCGCTTCGATCGTTACCCGGGTGCCACCTTCGTCCTGCATCACCAACGCGTGGACCGACGTACCGACATGAAGCCCTTGTGAATCGAGCAGGTCGCCCACCTGATTGCGCTCGCAGCCTAGCCCGACGATCAACACCCCGGCGAGATTGGGATGACGCGCATAGCCGGCGAGCGTCCGGCGCAGGACGTCGAAGTGCTCGCTGGGCGAGGACATCCCGCAGCCACTTGTCTGCGCGAACGCGACCACGCCATCGACATTCGGATAAGGCGCAAGCCGCTCCGGCGTAAACCAGGCGGCGATATTCTTGATAACGGTCGACGAACAGTTGACCGATGCCAGAATCCCAATGAAGTTGCGCGTCGCGACTCGCCCATCGGGCCGAACAATGCCGTTAAATGTGGCCCGTTCAGCTTCTGCAACGTACTCAACCGGACGCACATCGAGACAGAAGCCCGGATCGCGCTCGAAATCGATCAGTTCGATGTTGTGCGTGTGGACGTGATCACCCGCCTCGATGTCGCGAGCCGCAAGGCCAATGACCGTGTCGTATTTACGGATCGGCGCACCACGCCAAATGCGGCAGGCGGCGACTTTGTGGCCCGCGGTGACCTGCGCGCGGATGCGGATCGTCGCCTCGCCGATGCAGAGTTGCTGTCCGATCGACAGCGATTCTCGCGCGATCAGTACATTGTCCGCGGCGTTAAGCCGGATCAGCGGCTCGCTCAACACCGTACCAGCCTGCGACATGCTGCTCTCCTGTCTCTCAAGTTCTGGGCGCACGCACTCGGGTCGCGCCAATCGCCTTTCTTCTAATTGATGTTACCGGTTCATGTAACCGGTAACATACGACGCATGGTAGTATGGTTTTGCCATAATCGCCAGCAACTTTTTTCGGGCCTGAGTGATCAACGTCGTGAGCAAACCGCCTACTACCCTGCTTGCCCCTGTCGAACGCAGTGCCTCCCGGCGCGCCCGCAAGAATTCCGGCCGCGTGACCCTGAGCGATCTCGCGGCGCTCGTCGGCGTGACGAAAGTGACCGTCTCACGCGCACTGAACACGCCGGAGCTGGTTTCGGTCGATACGCTGGAGCGCGTCCAGGCGGCCGTCCGGCAAACCGGGTACACCCCTGACCTCATCGCCGGTTCGCTGGCGTCGACTCGCAGCCGTCTCATCGTCGCGTTGATCCCCGCGATGGCCGGGAGTGTGTTTCAGGAAACCGTCGGCGCCCTGACGACCGAACTCGCCGCGTCGGGCTACCAGTTGCTGATCGGACAAAGCGGATACGACGAGTCGCGCGAGGACGCCCTGCTTGACGCGGTGATTGGCCGCCGGCCCGCCGGCATCGTACTGACCGGCGTCATTCATTCCAAGAGTGCGAGGCAAAAGCTGCGCGCGTGCGGCATTCCTGTCGTCGAGACCTGGGACCTGACACGCGAGCCTATCGACATGCTGGTCGGCTTCTCTCATGAGAACGTTGGGAAGGCTGCTGCGGATTTTCTGAAGACGCGTGGCGTGCGGCGGCCCGCTGTCGTCACACCCAGCGACCGGCGCGCGAAGGCCCGTACCAAAGCGTTCCTCAAAGCGTTCGGAAACGGCAAAACACTTTCCTCCATCCCTGTCGTGACGGTTGAGTCACCTGCGAATCTGGGCGACGGGCGACGGGCGCTGAAAGGCTTGCTCGACACGCACGCCGATATCGACGCCGTTTTTTGCGGCGCGGATATTCTGGCGCTGGGCGTGTTGATGGAAGCTGAGTACCGGGATATCTCAGTGCCAGAGAAACTGCGTGTGATTGGCTACGGTGATCTGAATTTTGCGAAGGACACCACACCGCCGTTGTCGACCATGAGAGTCGACGGCACGAGAATTGGAACGCTTGCGGCAACCATGCTTGTCGATCGGATTGAGAATCGTGCTGGAGGCGAACCAATCGTCGATGTGGGGTTTAGTCTGATCGAGCGGGAGAGCACCTAGTGTCGTGGTGTTCTGTTAGCTCTGTGGGCGCAACGGAATAATCCGCAGCGATTCCGCCGTTCGAACCGTCGGCGGCTATGGCAACGACTCCCTGGAAATCCTCACCTTATTTCAGGTGCGTACTCAACGCGGCGATTGCTCACCTCCTGGAATCACTCACCTTTGGCGAGCGATCTCCTGGAACGCCTCACTTTGGCGTGGCTTTGCTTGCTTCCACGGTCACGGTGCAGTTCGGCTCACGAGACGACTCACCTCTCGCTGATCTGGCGACACCTCCTGGAACCGCTCACCTCTCACCGAAGTGATGTCATGTTCCCTGGAACAGCTCACCTTTCGTCGAGGTGGTTGCGTCTCCTGGAATTCCTCACCTTTGACAGTGTTGACGATATTTCCTGGCGATCCTCACCTTTGACTACGATGACGCCATCTCCTGGAATTCCTCACCATCCTGGAATCGCTCACCTTTGCAGACTAGAACTTCACCTTCACCTGAAACCCGATCGTGAACGGAAGTTTGTCCGAGGGGATCGGGGGAATCACAATAAAGTTAGCCCCAACGCGCTTGTAGTCGACCATCACGATCGGCGCGACCACTGGCCCGATCGTGTGGTTGCGGCCGAGGCCCCAGTTGCCGTAGTTATAGCCCGAGATGATCCCGCCGATCGCAGCAATCCGCACGATGCCCCAGTGCGCGAACTCGGGTGCCCAGACACCGCCGCCATAATAAGAAGGGCGCCGCAGCGAGTTGCGAAAACCGCCGGCAGTCAGCGCCCATTGATTGTTGAGCCAACATTCGACGCCAAGGCCCGGATTGAACTCCTCGAAATGAGTGTTGGGGTCGGGATTGATGTGATACGAGCCAAGCATTGCGTCGACCCATACGCCGCCCTCGCACCAATTGCCCGCATGCGCAGCGGACGCTGCGGCCAGGCTCGCGACGAGCGCTACGACCGCGTGTCGAATCTGCTTTTTTGTCTGACGAAAATGCATGTATTCTCCGCCACCGATCGAACGCCGGTGTCATCTATGTTCTAGGTATTCTTGCTTGTCGTCCGTCGCGCACTGTACCTCAACCCGCACGGGCGATGTGGAGGACACGCTCGGACGCGCGGGCACGGGACGTGCCCCACGGCGCAGACGCAACGATAACGGAGAACCGATGGCAGAGCGGTGAACACCCGGCAGGTGTCCACTTTTCAATTGCTGGAAGAGCTCTAGAGGCCGAGGTCGGACAGGCCCGGATGGTCGTCAGGACGGCGGCCGAGCGGCCAATGATAAAGACGGTCGGCCTCGCGGATCGGCAGATCATTGATGCTGGCATGACGACGCGCCATCAGCCCGTGCTCATCGAACTCCCAATTCTCGTTGCCGTAAGAACGGAACCAGTTGTTCGAGTCGTCGTGCCACTCATAGGCAAAGCGCACGGCGATGCGGTTATCCGTGAATGCCCATAGTTCCTTGATCAGGCGGTAGTCGAGTTCCTTTGCCCATTTGCGACGCAACAGGCCGACGATCTCCGCGCGGCCATGCGTGAACTCGGCACGGTTGCGCCAGACGCTATCCGGTGTGTACGCGAGCGACACGCGTTCAGGGTCGCGGGTATTCCAGCCGTCTTCTGCGGCGCGCACCTTCTGGATCGCGGTCTCGCGTGTGAAGGGCGGGAGTGGCGGGCGGGTTTCGATCGGGTCGGCCATGGTGTGTGTTTCCTCAGTCAGGTTTCTGTGCGCCGGGATGGCGGTCGTTTGCTTCGGGCTTCACTTGGGGACCTGCTCGCGGATTTACCTGCGAGTGGGTTCGATTCGCTTGCGGACTCGGTATTGAGCAAGGCTTCAGCGGCGGCTCGCGCGTCGAGCGCGGCATCGGCCTCGCCGCTCACCAGCGCCACGGCGATGGCGCCGTCGAGCAGGATCAGCCATTGGCGCGACAGGCGCGCGGCGCGGCGCGCGTCCATGCCCGATTCGGCCGCGTAGTCATCGCACTGGCTTCTCACGAACACGAGCAGGCGTTCCTTGTGTTCACGCGCGACGATCCGGATCGGATCCTCCGCGGAGGTGATTTCGCCGGCCGCGTTCAGAAACGCGCAACCGTGAAAGTCCTCCGACGCAAACCATTCGCGCAGCACATCGAACATGCCGAGCAGGTGCGTGCGCGCAGTCTTGCCGTGCTGCAACGTGCCCGCGATAAACCAGTTCATCCAGCGTTCGTCGCGCCGCTCCAGCGCGGCGGCGACAAGCGCGTCTTTCGATTCGAAGTGCGTGTAAAAGCTTTTACGCGCAGTACCGGATTGCTTGACGATTGCATCTACGCCGGTGGCATGAATGCCGCCGGCGTAGATCAACGCCTCCGCGGCATCGAGCAGCCTTTCACGCGCGCTGCTGCCGGACGCAGCCAATTCAGTTGGGTTTTGAGTAGCCATGTGCGAAGGGTAGAACGATCATTCTCCTTCGTCAAGTTTTTGTGCGCTTCGGCGGATTGCTATGCTTACTGCTATCGTGGTGATGGTCGATCAACTGGAACGAATTTCATGAGCCTCTCTATTGTCCGCGTCACATTTGTGCGCGCGTTGCTCAGCGCAGCGCTGCTGACTTCGGTAGGTTGCGTGCCCGTTCGAGTACTCACCCATACGGTCAGCCAGAACGAAGCACGCGTACCGGCCGGTCGCTACGATCTCGATCGGGACCATTGCAGCATCACCTTCGACATCGATCACTTCAAGTACTCGCGCTTTACGATGCGCTTCGATCGCAGACAGGGACAACTCGACTGGAACGAAGGCGGGATGGACAAGAGTACCGTGGCGATCACGATCGACGCCGCGAGCATCGATACGAATGTGCCGCTACTCGACAAGATGGTAAAAAGCGACAGCATGCTCGACGTCGCACGCTATCCGGAGGTGCGCTTCACCAGCACGCACTTTGAGCGCACCGGCGAATCGCGCGGCACGTTGACCGGCGATCTGACGATTCACGGCGTGACGCAACCTGTGACGCTCGATGTGACCTTCAACGGCTTCGCGCCCGATCCGCTCACGAAAAAAGACACGCTCGGCTTTTCCGCGGAGGGTCATTTCAGCCGCGCGAAGTTCGGTTTGTCGACGTGGTATCCGGCTGTCGGCGACGATATTCATGTGCGTATTCAGGCTGAGTTCGAAAAAACGCCCGCAGGCGCGTGAGCGCGGTGCGGGCGTTTTATTTCAGCGGTTGCGCTTGAATGCAGCGCTTTTTCAAATCATGCAGCGGTCCAGTCGAGAATGACCTTGCCGCTCTCGCCTGAGAGCATCGTGGCGAACGCTTCCTGATAATCGTCGACCTTGAAATGGTGCGTGAGGATCGGCGACAGATCCAAACCACTCTGCAGCATCGCGACCATCTTGTACCAGGTCTCGAACATCTCGCGGCCATAAATGCCCTTGATTTCGAGGCCTTTGAAGATCACCTGGGTCCAGTCGATCGCGGTCTGCGCGGGCGGAATGCCGAGCAGCGCAATCTTGCCGCCGTGGTTCATCGCTTCGAGCATGCTGGTGAAAGCGCTCGGTACACCTGACATTTCCAGCCCGACGTCGAAACCTTCGGCCATGTGCAGATCGGCCATCACGTCGCGCAACGATTCACGCGAGACGTTCACCGCACGCGTTGCGCCCATCTTGCGCGCGAGTTCGAGGCGATAGTCGTTGACGTCGGTAATCACCACATTGCGTGCGCCGACATGTTTCGCAATCGCCACCGCCATGATGCCGATCGGTCCGGCGCCGGTGATCAGCACGTCTTCGCCAACCAGGTTGAACGACAGCGCCGTGTGCGTGGCGTTGCCGAACGGATCGAAGATCGCGGCGAGATCGTCGGAGATTTCAGGCGGGATCTTGAACGCGTTGAACGCGGGAATCACGAGGTATTCGGCGAATGCGCCTTCGCGATTCACGCCAACGCCTACCGTATTGCGGCACAAATGCCGGCGTCCTGCACGACAGTTGCGACAGAAGCCGCAGGTGATATGGCCTTCGCCCGACACGCGATCGCCGATCGCAAAGCCGCGCACTTCCTGACCCATTTCCACAATTTCACCGACGTATTCGTGGCCGACATGCATCGGTACCGGAATCGTCTTCTGCGCCCAGTCGTCCCATTTCCAGATGTGGATATCGGTACCGCAGATCGCGGTGCGCGTGATGCGGATCATCACGTCGTTGTGACCGACTTCGGGCTTCTTCACATCCGTCAGCGTGAGGCCCGGTGCGCGTTCGAGTTTTGCCAATGCTTTCATGTGCGCCTCCGCTTCAGATGACACCGAGTTGACGGCCGACGCGCGCAAATGCGTCGACAGCTCGATCAATTTGTTCCGGCGTGTGTGCGGCGCTCATTTGCGTGCGAATTCGCGCGCGGCCTTTGGGCACCACGGGGAACGAGAAGCCGATCACGTACACGCCTTCCTTCAACAACGCGTCGGCCATGTTCGATGCAAGTTGCGCGTCGCCGAGCATGACCGGAATGATCGGGTGTTCGCCGGGCACGAGCGTGAAGCCGAGCGCGCTCATCGCGCGGCGGAAATGCGCGCCGTTTTCGCGCACGCGCGCACGCAGTTGCGCGCCTTCGTCGCTGGCGAGCAATTCAAGTACTTTCAGCGAGGCGGCGGCGATGCTCGGTGTCAGCGTGTTCGAGAACAGATAGGGACGTGAGCGTTGACGCAGCAGATCGATGACTTCCTGGCGCGCTGCAACGTAGCCGCCCGATGCGCCGCCTAGTGCTTTACCTAGCGTGCCGGTAATGATGTCGACGCGCGACAGCACACCGCAATGTTCCGGCG
This sequence comes from Paraburkholderia sp. SECH4, assembly GCF_030511745.1. NCBI lineage: Bacteria > Pseudomonadati > Pseudomonadota > Betaproteobacteria > Burkholderiales > Burkholderiaceae > Paraburkholderia > Paraburkholderia sp. SECH4. Next base: position 13,556 of record NZ_JALOCP010000032.1, on the reverse strand, counting down.
TGCCGCGCCCATGTTCGCCGACGAAACCGACCGCGTGCGAATCGTCGACCATCACGAGTGCGCCGTAGCGGTCGGCGAGATCGCAAATGCCTGCGAGGTCGGCGATGATGCCGTCCATCGAGAAGACGCCGTCGGTGGCGATCAGCTTGAAGCGTGCGCCGGCGGCATCCGCTTCTTGCAGCCTGGCTTCGAGATCCACGAGGTCATTGTTCTTGTAACGAAAGCGCTTCGCCTTCGAAAGCCGCACACCATCGATGATGCTCGCGTGGTTGAGTTCATCACTGATGATGGCGTCGTTGTCGTCGAGCAGGGTTTCGAACAGACCGCCGTTCGCATCGAAACAACTGGAGTAGAGGATGCAGTCGTCGGTTTGCAGAAATGCGGCCAAGGCCTTTTCGAGGTCTTTGTGCACGGTTTGCGTGCCGCAAATGAAGCGCACCGACGCCATGCCGAAGCCGTCGTTATCCAGGCCAAGCTTGGCGGCCTCGATCAGCCGTTCGTCGTTAGCCAGACCAAGATAGTTATTCGCGCAGAAATTCAGCACTTCCGTGCCGTTCGCAAGACGCACGTCAGCCGACTGGGGGCTAGCGATCACGCGCTCGTTCTTGTAAAAACCGTCAGCGCGGATCTGCTCGAGTGTGCCGCGCAGATGGGCGAGGTAAAGGTCACGCATGAACCAGACTCCTGAAAGGGTGGTGCGCCCACGCGCGACATGCTCGGCACTTGCGGCATGTTCGGCGTCGAGGCGGGCTGTTATAGTCGGCTGTCAGTTTTATCGGATATTTTCGTTTTTCCGAACTAAAATCCGGTATGTCGAACAACTCTAAACGATAGGTCAGTAAATGGCAAGTTCGGGAATCCGCCGCGCAGCAGCCAACGCGGCACCCAGTTCAGGCGCGAGTCCGGTCCCGGCGATCGCGGCGCCGCCTCGCGTCGGCGAGCAGATTCAGCGTCTGCGCGCCGAACGGCGAATGACGCTCGACGACCTGTCGCGCGCGGCCGGCGTGTCGAAATCGATGCTCTCGGAAATCGAACGCGACAAGGCCAATCCGACGATCGCGGTCGCGTGGCGTCTGACGAACGCCCTCGGCGTCAGCCTCGATTCGCTGTTCGCGCCGCAGAAGGCGCCGGAGGCGATTGCCGTCTCGGGTCCGCACGACATCCCGACTTTGAGCGGGCACGAAGCCAAGTATCAGTTGCGTGTCTGGGGCCCGATCGAATTGGCCGGCAAGTTCGAGTGGTACGAACTGACGTTGCAGCCAGGTGGGGCGCTGGTGTCGAACGCGCACGAACCCGGCACGCGTGAGCATTTGACGGTGCTGCAGGGATCGATCGAGATCGAGGCGGCGGGCGCGACGAAGCGGCTCAAGGCCGCGGACACCGCGCGCTATGTCGCTGACGAGCCGCACGCGATCCGCAACGCCGGGAAGGGCGAGGCGAAAGCGCTGCTGGTGGTGATTCACGGCTGAGGGGCAGACGCACCGTTGTAGGTTGATGTCTGAATTGGACTGAATTGTCCGCTCGGCCGAGGTTGCGCGAGACACTGTATATTTGTACAGTACAGGGTGTCGACTGGAGCCGATAATGAACGACCTGACCACCGAACAAGCCGAGCATGCTCTGGCCGCGCTGCGCTATCAAACCGCGGCGCGCGATCTTGAACACATCGTGCGCAACATCGCCGCGCGCTACATCGTCCAGCAGGTGCCGCTCTCATGGCGCCTGCTTCATGCAATCGAAGCCGAAGCGTTGGCGGACCTCGGGTTTGCCAGCCGGCACGACGCGATCATGCTCGGACTGTTCCAGCGCCCGTCCGAGTTGCCTTATCCGGAAACGGACGAAGCGGTGGACTTCGGCACATCCACCGCATTGCCGGCAGTGTTCGCGTTTGCCGTCTCGGCCTATGAAGAGGCGGCACGCCGCGCCGCACAACCTGCATCTAAAGACGCGCCGCTAAAGCACGCGCGGGCGTGGGGCGACTGACTCAGGCGCTGTACTTTCATCGGTTGCCACCTACAATATGCGCAACTAACGGAAGGATAGCGTATGCCACCTCCCAATCTGTCCGACCCGGTTCCACGCCCTGCACCGTCAACTGATCTCTTCGATCAGGAACGGGAAGACTGGCGCCGCGATCCGCAAATCGCGTTCGACGCGTGGCTTGCCAAGCAACATTTCAGGCACTCTTCTGCTGAAGTCTATCAAGCGCAGTGGGGGCTTTTCCTCGACTGGCTGGCGGTTCGCCAAAAGAGTCTGGTCACGGTCGATACGCAAACCATCGCCGAATTCGTGGGCGGCCTTGAGATCCGAAAACCGCAACGTGTCAGGTATTTGCGGCTCATTGAACGGGTACTGGACCACGTACGCGAAATTGAATCCGCGTCGACCAATCCTGCGCGCTTCATTGCTCAGGATGGCGAAGCAGCATGGCGGAATGCACGCGATAACGAGCCGACCGGGTTTCTCAATCATGCAGAACGCGCGGCGCTCATTGCACATCTGTTTTCGCCCTTGCCGGCCTTGTCAGCCGCGCAGCGCTGGAGAGAGCGACGTGACCGTGCATTGATCGCTGTGTTTCTCGGCGGCGGCGTCAAGACCGGCGAGGCGGCAGCACTTACGGTTAGTTGCGTGAACGTCGGCTCACCGTGGGTCACGATCGAGTCCGCGAATCCGATGCTGACGCGCCGTACCCGACTCGCGCCCTTCGCGGCCGCCGTTCTCGATGCATGGCTTGCGGAACGGCGCCTTTCCGAACTGGCCGGCAATCTGGTCTTTCCCGCTTCGCCTTCGGGACGCCCAATGCACAAGGCGACCATGCTGCGCGGCGTCGATGCGTTGATCGACGCCGCAGGCATCGCCGCGTCGCGAGCCTCACGCGCCAGTCCACAAACTTTGCGCAACACCTTCGCCGCAGATCTGTTCGAGAGCGGGGTTGAGGCGGAACAGGTCGGGCAGTGGCTGGGATTTGTCCAGGCCGTGTCTGCCAACCGTTTGTATCGGGCATGGCAAAGGTGGATGGATCAGCAGGATTCGCCAATCGTCGATGAACCGGATCCAGCCGCTCCGCCATTACCCACGCCTAGCAGGCTGCGGAAATACCGACGCTGATGAGTCAGCGGATGAGACGGCTGAAACGTTATTGTGATGAAGCCCTAACCCCGAGAGATGATGCGCGGCGCTGATACCTTCACCGAGAGCCTGTTCACGATGCGCAAGCTGGAAGACTTTGTTCCCGCGAGTCACCCGCTGCGCGCGATTCGCAAGATGGCCAATGCTGCGCTGGCGAAGATGGAGCCGTTGTTTGCCCGCATGTACGAGGCCGACATCAAAGGCGGCCGGCCCAGCATTGCGCCGGAGAAACTGCTGCGGGCGATGCTGTTGCAAGTGCTCTACAGCGTGCGCTCCGAGCGACAGTTGATGGAGCAGGTCCAATATAACCTGCTGTTCCGCTGGTTCATTGGGCTGTCGATGGACGACAGCGTGTGGGTGCCGACCGTGTTCACCAAGAACCGGGAACGGCTGATTAAACATGACGCGGTCATCGAGTTCTTCAATGAGGTGCTGGCCATTGCACAGCAGAAGGCGTGGCTATCAGGCGAGCACTTCAGCGTCGACGGTACGCTGATCCAGGCCTGGGCCGGCCATAAGAGCTTTGTGCGCCGTGACGATGACGACCAGGCCAACGGCGATGGGGGCAACTTCAAAGGCGAGAAGCGCAGCAACGACACCCATGAGTCGAAGACCGATGCCGATGCACGACTCTATCGTAAAGGCGGCGCAGCCAGTGAATTGCGCTACATGGGCCATACCTTGAGCGACAACCGCCACGGTCTGGTGGCCAATGCCGTGGTGACGATCGCTGATGGTTATGCCGAGCGCGAAGCCGCCAAGGTGATGATTAACGATGCCAGACAGGCGCTCGATGACCCGGCTCGTGAGATCACGCTCGGAGCTGACAAGGGCTATGACGCCCAGGAGTTCGTGGAAGCCTGTGTGGACATGAAGGTCACGCCGCATGTGGCGCAGAACAAGTCGGGACGCCATTCGGCGGTGCCGGATGCGATTGCCCAAAGCGCGGGCTACGCCATCTCGCAGCAAAAGCGCAAGCTGATCGAGCAGGGATTCGGCTGGGCCAAGACGGTTGGGGGCATGCGTCAGGTAATGGTGCGCGGCCTGAAGAAAGTGGATCAGATATTTGTGCTGACGATGGCGGCGTACAACCTGGTTCGTATGCGCACCTTGGGACAAATCCGTGCGCAGGTGGCGCAATAAGCTAAATCGGGGCTAAAAACGGCACCGACCAACCACCAGAGACGGGAATCGGGCAATCAATTCCCGGATGGTGAAAAAAACGACTCCAGCTTCCCCTTCGGGAGGAAAGCCGCTCGTGATTGCTTCGGGTATTTCCGCAGCCTGCTAGGCGCGACGGGCGTTTGACGAGGAAAGGGTGAGTAGACGGGTCCTGAAAATACTCACCCCTCAGGTCCCGAATTTCCTCACCTTTGGCGATTTATCCGTTATGACACCCGCGCCGGGCGGTCATGTCGACGCTGCAATCGATCCGCTCGACAAAAACCGGCTAACCGCCTCCAGCCTTGATTCGCCGGGTCCTGACGAGTGATCGCATTCCGGACACTGCAGCTCGAAGCGGTGATCCACTTGCGACAGCTCCGGCTCACCTTCCTCACATTTTGGGCAGCGCAGCGGCAGCGTGACATGACCGTCCACCGCGGTGCCGATCATCGCCAGCTCGTCGGTCGTGAGCCTGCCCGCTTCAACCAGCGAACACAACAGGTTCGCGACGGCGGGATCGATGTCCTGCTGGCCGCGCAGCGCCGCAACTTCTTTTGCCAAAACATCCACTTCGTCCGACTGCTCGCGTAGTTGCGCGTCGAGCCGGTCGCCGCGGGCCTTGGCTGAAGCGAGTTGCTGAATAAACTCGAATTCCTTGCGACTGGCGTCACGCACCCCCGATTGGTAGGTGGCCGCCATACTGCGCAAGGAATCGAGTTCGACCAGCATTGGCTTCACACGGCGCTCAGCTTCGGAGACGGCGTCCTTGATCTGTTGCGCATAGTGCTCGGTGCTTTGGCGCAATTCGACGTGCAGCGCATCGATCCGGTCGCGGAGCGCCGCGTTAGTCGCCTGTTCGGTATCGAGGCGTTGGCGCAATGTTTCGTTTTCGCCGTCGAGTCGACGCACCGTGGCCTGCAAGCCTTCTTGGTGAGCGGTCCCATGTGTGGTGGTGCTGGATAGTTCAGTCTCGAGCGCGCGAACGCGTTCCCATGCGGCTTCAGCTCTGAGTTCGCTGCGCTTGATTGCTTCTTCCGACACGTCGCGGCGAATTTCTGCTTCTCGTGCGCGTTGGTCGGCGACGGTGATTTGGGCTCGAATTTCCTCGCGTTCGCTGTCGAGGGTCGAGCGAGCTTGCACGACGGCTTCTTCGAAAAGGGCGCCCAGCAATTCGCCGGCGCGATCTTCCAGTGCTTTCGGGATAGCGCCGGCGCCGACCTTTACGCGCGACACCGTTCGAATGCGTTCCCAGAAATGGTCGATGTCCTTCGGGATGTCGCTCGCGCTGCCTGTTTGAGTCAGGTCGCGAACGGCTGCCATGGACGGGCGAATGCCCAAATCAAAGAAAAGTCGCTTGCAAGCATGCAGTGACAGTTCTTGCCGCCGTGCCCCGCTAGCCCTCAACGATTCAAGCTCGTCACGAATGGCTTGCCGTTCCTGGTCCAGATTCATGTATACCTCGATGTCGCTCGAATTGGATGAATCATAACAATTTACGTATTGTTTGCTACGTATTTGTTTGGGGCGAGTGCTATTTCGCCAATTGGCGTGTTTTGAGGTTACTGATGGCTCTCGAGATCGGAGCAAGCCGAATTTTTCCGTGAAACAAAACGAAGACTAGCCAATAAGCTCTTGTAAATAAAGAGGTTTCAGCGGTTTTTTTCTGATCGCTCACTGTTTCACGAGGGCGTCATGGGAACTGTGGGGTGGAGTGGTCTTGTCCGAAGGGCACACGGGGAACGTCTAGAGAGTAATAAAAGTAAACACCTTTGAACCCATGTTAAAAACGTTAACGCCATGGCAAACCCTTACCAGGCAGGCGTTCTAGCCCGACAAGGTGAAGCTTTACGGGAGTGGTGGTGAGGTCTTGCGGGAGTGTTGAGTGATGAGGTTCGGGGGCCTCGGTGAGGGGGTCCGGGACAGAACGTGAGGGGGTTCAGGAGCTGCCCCAAAAGTGCGGTTTGGCTAAAGGTGAGATTTTGCGGGACCTGAGCGTCCGGGATCGCCCGGCAGTACTCAGATGTAGGTGCGGAGCGCAATGGGCCTGAAGGTGAGCGCTTTCGGGACCACCGTGGGCCACAGATTTTGACCTTATTTTGGCCTCGTAAACCCCATTGGTGAGTCAAGACAGGAGAAAACGCGAACCGAAGGTGAGACTTTCCGGGGCCGAGGCGTCATTTTTGCCTCAATTTTGTGCATTCGGGCGCTTAAGGTGAGTCTTTGCGGGAGCTGAACCGGATTTCGACCGAAATTCGGTTGGGTGCGTCGATGGGGTCGTTGATCAGCCCTTGCGGAAAGGTGAGCGAATTCGGGAGACGTGGATCGAGGCGATAGCCGACTCGTCAAAATGCCTGTTTTGGGCCCGAGGTGAGGTTTTTCGGGAGCCTTTTGGGACGTTTGTGTTCGCTAAGGTGAGGAAATACAGGACCAAAATCGCCACAACGGGCCGGAAAAGCCCTACGGACGCTGTCAGAGCCGTTCCGATTTCGTGGCTACGAAAATCTTAAGGTGAGGTTTTTCGGGGCCCTTTGGGTTGCGACCGGAAACGTCAGATTTCACTGAAAAGCTGTTAAAGGTGAGGATATACGGGAGTGAGGACCCATCGCCCGGCGAATGGCGACCCAATAAGTCAATGAAATCATTGAATAATTTTTGTGCGCTGCGCAAAGGTGAGGTTTTTCGGGGGCGCTTTTCCAGGAGCTGCACAGGGCTGTTCCGGGCTCTTAGGTGAGGCTTTTCGGGACTATTTATCGGTGTTTTTTCAGTGCCCCAGGTCTGGAGGCCGCGTCGTTCCAAGCGCTCAGCTAGCGTTAAGGTGAGCTTTTTCGGGGGAGGTTGTCGCGACTCGGATCTCACTCTCGCATGAATGAGGTGTCGTGCTGCCTGGTTCGGCGGCCATTTACTCAATTGGACACGCGGCGATTGCCGTGTACGTCTGCGCGGCGAAGGCCACATGGCCTCAATCGACGCGTGTGCGTGCCGGCGAGCTTCGGCGTGGCGTCTGCTTAGGGAGGAGGCTCGGCGCGTTTGCCGGGTTTCTCCCCTCCCCTATCCGCTGAAATCGGCAGAAGTGCGTCCGCGCCAACGATTGGGTGCGAGTGCACCCTACTCGCAACCTGCGTGCAGCCAAAATTCACGAAATTTTTTTGAGGTGAGAAGATTCGGGATCGAATGACTCCCGTTCGCGACAGGTCAGAAATAGGTCAGTTTTCGGGAGGCCGCGACCTATAAGGATGCCCTGAACCTGGCGCGAAACGGGTGAGGTGAGAGTTTTCGGGAGTGGCTCGAGGTGAGTTGTGCCTCGTAAACTCACTTCACCGGGAACGGTGAGACCCATGCTATAGACGTGTATCACCACAGCCGGTATGCTCTCGCCAAATCCCTCTCCGACCAGACGCATGGCCACGAAGCGCGCGAAGAAGACAGATGTAGTCAGCCCGAGCTCGGCCGAATTACGCAAGGCCGTCGAGGCGATCGCCATCCAGCCCAAGAGCGGCAAGATCACGCTCCTCACCCGCAAGCTGTTCAACGTTCTCCTTGCCGTCGCTCAGCAAGCTGACGAGTCCGGCGATACCTATCGGGCCTTGCTGTCCGACATCGTCGCCAATTCCGCATTCGATTCGAACGACACGGCGCTCGTGAAAGAGCACCTGCGGCGCATGGTGTCGGTGCAGGTCGAATGGAGTACCGGCACGTCCAGCCAGAAGCCGGGCCGGAAATGGGGTATTTCCACGCTGATTGCCGACGCGGAAATTCTCGAAGATCCCACCACCCGCCGCGTGTGGGTGGAGTTCTCGTTTGCGCCGAAGATCAAAAAGAAGCTGCTCGATCCGGTTCAGTATGCGCGGTTGAGTCTGCAGTTCCAGAGCCAGTTGCGCAGTAGCGCGGGGCTCGCACTTTACGAGATTTGCGTTCGCTACCTGACTAACCCGAGCCATCTGACGATGCGCGAAACATGGGAATGGTGGCGCCCTATTCTGTCCGGCACGCCAGACACCGAAGCGGGTGACGAGGCGAAGCGCGAGTACAAGTACTTCAAGCGCGATTATCTGCGCCCGGCCATCGCCGAGGTGAATGCGGTCACCAACATCTTCGTCGAGTTGATCGAGCACCGCGAAGGACGGCGGGTCGCCGAGATCCAGTTCCGCGTGACCGAGCGCAAGCAGCCCATGCTAGCACTCGACGAACACCCGAATGTGTTCGACAGCACGCTGGTCGACCGGATGGTGAAGATCGGCATTCCGCTGAAAGAAGCGCAAACACTGTACGCCGATAGCGAAGAAAACCGAATTCGCGCGGCGCTGCAGATGACCGAGCAACGCATGCGCAGCACGTCCTTGCCCGCTGTGCGTAGCGCACCGGCTCTGTTCAAGGATGCGTTGAAGAAGGGCTATGCGCCGCCGGTCGAAGCGCTGCCGTCCGGTAGCGGAGGCAAGGCTGCGGTGGCCGCGCCGGCGGACGACCTGAAAGCGCGGCTGCTTGGCGAGTACTCGGCGGTTCGGCGCAAGGAAGCGCGCGAGCTTTACGACGAGCAAGGTGAGTCCGAACGGGAGATCGCGCGGAAGTCGTTTGAGGACGACGTGTTACCGGATCTCGGCACGCACATGCGTGACGACTGGCGTCGTCGTGGGCTGGACTCGAAGATCGTCGAAACCGCGTTCTTCGATTGGCTGGCTCGCAAAACCTGGGGTGAACCCACCGATGGCGACCTGCTCGCCTTCACGCTGAGCCAATCGCGCGCGGCGTAATTATCGAGATCACATCAAGAAAAACGGCGGCCACTTTCGTGTGCCGCCGTTTCTTTTCCTGCTGATACTTTCCCCTCTGTTACTTCAGCATCTTTTCAATCTGACGAAGTATGTCGTCACGCTTTTCACGTGTGAGACCCTTCAGGCGCAGTTCGATTCGATCGTCTCCATACGATTTCAGATCGCCGACCGAGACGCCGCCGAGCTTGATTTCCAGACGCTGCGCATAGCGCTGCCGACCGGCCGGCTTGGTGCTTTCCTGTGCGCTCGCCCTGCCCTTGACGATGTCCGCCACTTGTCGCGTGCTCAGGTCGTCCGAGAGGATTTTGTTGATCAGGCGGAGCGTAGCGTCCGCGCCGCGGGCAGTGTGATAGCGGCCCACCTGATACGCCATGTTCGAACCAAAGCGGTCAGGCCTTGCGACCATCTCATGCATCACCACCTCGGGTAGCTTCGCAATCGACAGGGCGACCGCGACGGTCGACTCGTCTAGTCCGAGATGTTCGGCGAGCTCCTTTTGGCTCTGGAAATGCCGATCGTCGAGAAAGCGTTTCCAGACGACGGCGTTGTCGAACACGGTCTGCGAATCGCGCTGGACGTTGAGGTCGTAGCCGAGCTTATAGCTTTGGATGCCGATCGGCAGATCGATGACGATCGCCTTCACCGATTCCTTGTTCGCTTCTTTAAGCGCCCGCACACGTCGGCCGCCGTCGCTGACGAAGTAGGTGCCGGGGTTGTCGTAATCGGGAATGACGTGAATCGCCTGCTGCTGGCCCTGCTTCGCCAGATTGACAGCAAGCTCGGCAATCGACGCCTTCAGATAGAAATGGCGCGGATTGAACGGGCTCGGTTTGATCGTCTTGAGCGCGAGCTCGATGACCTGACCCGGCCGGTAAGCGTGTTCGATTCGCCAGGCACGGTAGGCCGCCGACTCATTGGCGATATCCGCCGCTTCGGCTTCCGTGACGTCCTGGGACAGGATCGGCTGGATGACGCGGTTCGGTACGTCGCCAGTCGGGGCGCCATTCTTGACCAAACCGTCGATCGCGTTCAGGCGGTCGAGAGCGGTTCGCTTTTCGCTGCTAGTCGTATCAGGACGTGCTTGAAAGCCTTTGGCGAATTGGGAGGGTTTCATTCAGGGTCCTTTATGCGCATAAATTCAGGGGAGCAGGGCTGCGATCTCGTTGGCGCACGCCCGTACTTCGATGGCGGCGAGCTTGGCGCCGCGATCGTTCATCTGAAGCACTGTCTGCCCTAACGCCATTGCCTGCTTGTAGGCTTCGCGCGTCGGGATCTGGGTCTTGAGCAGTGGGAAACCGAGCTCTTCCAACGCACGCTTCAGTTCGCGCGTCAGCATCCGTTTCTCTTCGGTCTTATTCAGCAGAAAGACGGCGCGCAGATCCTCGTTCATGACCTGGGCCTGCTGCACGAGTTTCACCAGTCCGACGCTTGACCAATAGTCCGCGGGCGACGACGACGTTGGCATGATCGCGACGCTCGCCGCGAGCAACACGACGCCGGACACTTTCTCGGTGATGGAGGGCGGGCAGTCGACCACGATGATGTCGTAGTCAGCCACGAATTTCTTGATCTCGCGGTGGATCTGGCTGCCGGCTTCGGAGAGGTTGACGACCGGGAAGGGAATGCCGGTTTCGCCGTCTGATGATGCACTGGCCCAATGGACCAGTGTGTTTTGACCGTCTGCGTCTACGACGAGGACGCGTTTGCCTTTTTCATGGAACGCAGCCCCGAGGTGCATCGCGATTGTGCTCTTCCCGACCCCACCCTTCTGCTGAGTTACCGCGATGATTTCTGCTGCCAATCTTCACCTCCTCTTTTTAGACGCAAAAGGATTTTACCTGGATGAATTCGCATTTCAATCGTTTTTGTGTAAACGCGAGAAGAATTAGCCGTTTGGGATAGGTTTATGCGCATAAAGGGTGTGGCGTGACTGCGTGAAAGCGCTGCGGCTGTCACGCGCGTATCAACGGCAATAGGTTTGCGACGTCGGGAGATATCAGACGCTGTGGGGTATCGAATAGGGGAAGCGGCCACAGGATCCAATGCGATGTGAAGCTACGCCCTCGGGTATGGATCGTGGTGCATCAGTTGTCTCGGATTCGACGCTGTCCCGTTTGTCCAGGTTTGGCGTTGCCGGGTCGCATCGCTTTTGCATGGTCCAACTGTTGGTGGCATCGAGGCATACCTGGGCCACGTCTTGCCCCGCGAGCTGTCACCTGTAGACACCTCTTTATGCGCATAAACTCCTCGGGCATTACTCACGCATGGAGCGGCCGCTGCCGTTGGGATCTGACCGTGCGGATCGATGCATGATCCTGCGGCACGGCACGGCACGGCACGGCACGGCACGGCACGGCACGGCACGGCACGGCACGGCACGGNTCGTCTCTGGGACTGGCGGCTGCACGAAGCACCACGTTCATGCATGCAGCGGCCGGCGCATGATATGAGTCGAAGCGTTCAGCAGAGCGACGAGGTCGCCCCAAGGAGGCGCGTGAAGACAACTTCACGCAGGCGCTTTATGCGCATAAACCGAACTACACAATCACCAACAGACAGCGCCCCTTTTCCGTCCCGACGAAACCCGTCCGCCCGCGCCGGACATCCACCCAACTCCCCGCACCCGCTAAAATCCCCCACGAAAAAGCACCCTGCACCCCAACACAAGCAACGCTTACCCAACCAACCATGATCACCATCTACCACAACCCTCGCTGTTCAAAATCGCGAGCCACTTGCGACCTGATCGCCGCCACCTACAACAGCGCCAATGAACCAACGGAAATTGTCGAATACCTGAAGCAACCTCTCACGGTCGCGCAGTTACAGCAACTCAACACGCAGCTAGGCTGCACAGTCCGCGAGATGATCCGCGACACCGAAGCCGAATACAAAGCATTCGACCTCTCCGACACCACGCTTAGCGACGCTCAGTTATACGAAGCATTGGCAAAGCACCCAATTCTCCTGCAACGACCGATCGTCGTGCGAAACGGGCGAGCCGTGATTGGCCGCCCGCCGGAAAATGTCGAAGTGCTATTCGCTTAGGCGTCGAAACATCGCGGTCTACGTGACCTGAGCCCAAGTGACCTAGGCCTTGGTAGGCAATGTAGCGTCCTTCGTCACGATTTTTGTCGGGATGATGCGCAGCTCGCTGAATGTGTCGGCAATACGTTGTTGTTCTGCAAGCACGTCCGCGTCGATGGGTTTGTAGATATGCGCGTAGTGCCGCAAACCCGCTTCGATCACACCTGCGTCAAGGCCCTGAATCGGCGCGAGCTGAGCGGCGGCTTCGCTGTAGTGGCCACGTACCCACGCCCCCTCTTTACCTACCTCGTCCATCACGATCGCGAGCACGTCACCGTTTTGCTCCGCAAACGGCCGCGCGCTCAGGAAGAACTGATGGTGACTGACGATGCCTTCGGCGTCGGCGAGCAAGCGGGCATTCGACTGGCGTTTTGCGGCCTCGAGGAACGGGTCCCAGATCGCCCATGCGTCGATCGCTCCGCGTTCGAAGGCCGCACGCGCATCGGCGGGCGCCAGAAAAACGGGCTGGATGTCGCTGTATTTCACGCCGCTCTTCTGCAACGCGGCGACCAGAAACCAGTGAACGTCCGAACCTTTATTGAACGCGATCTTTTTGCCCTTCAGATCGGCGAGCGTTTTGATCGGCGCATCCTGATGGACCAGGATGCCTTCGGCATGCGGCGTCGGGATTTCATACGCGGTATAGACGAAGTTCGCGCCGGCCGCCTGCGCGAACACCGGCGGCGCCTCACCGACATAACCGAAGTCGATCGCGCCGACATTCAATCCTTCGAGCAACTGCGGGCCGGCGGGAAACTCAGTCCATTTGACCGTGATGCCACGCGGTGCGAGCAGCTTTTCGAGCGTGCCGTGCGCCTTCAGCAACACGAGCGTATTGGCCGCTTTCTGATAACCGATGCGAAATTCCTTCGCATGCGTATCCGCGGCGAAGACTGACGTGGAGACAACGGGCAAGGCCGCGGCGGCCAGCGAGGCGCTCACGCCTGCGATGAACGCTCGGCGCGTGAGCAACGGATGACGGGACATAAAGGTACTCGTTAAAAAAACGGACGCGAAACGGACCGATTAGCTTCGACGATAATTCGTCTGCAAGCCTGGACGAACCGATAAATTCGCATAAGCAAATCACGCCGGAGAGGCCGGGACATCCCAGAGGTCCCGCTCTGCGTGTCTGACTGCGTCAAGTCGCCTTGCCCCGCTACAATCCGTCATCCGCGAGTATTTCGGGCTGCAATTGAAGCAGACGGTGATGGTCTGGTCGGTGCTGCAGACGATCGTATCTGTCGTCGGCCTCGCATTGACGTTCGCGTTGTGGACCGTGTTGACCTGAGCCTGCCGTGGGGATCGCAAACGGTGGCAGGAATTGACGGCTGGCTGTCAATTCCGCTTAGCCGGAAGTTCCGCCCAACTTGTAGTCCGTTGATGGCGGCAAATGCCTGTCGGGAC